>JAPLFO010000073.1:1035-6125 GCA_026390635.1 Ignavibacteriales bacterium | reverse complement strand
CTTTTTGGGTGTCATAAATCTCTCCCGGGCTAAAGTAAATAGAGACTCGCGTGCGAAGATCGGGATTCAAGCGCGCCAATGTTCCACGCACAAGGTAGGTCTGTGACCGGTAGAGGGAATCTTCCAGTCCGCCTGCGGTGAAGAGCAGATCACGCAGAGTCATCTTGTCGGCAAAGGGGTAGTCACCGGGAGCCTTGACATGTCCAACAATTGCAACGGTGCGCTTAGCGTTCATTTCATATTGTGAATAGACGCGCAGGGCGTCTTCGGGGATGAGCTCGATATTGTGCGCCGGATCCCCTTGCAGAGCAAGCTCCAGATTCACATTGATCGCCTCGCGCCTTTGATCGGGGTATGTGCGCATGAGATCGGCGCGCTTGGTATACGCCTCAGGCCTGAGATTACCGGCCGCAACAAGCAAATCCTTCAAGCGCTTAACTTTTTCTTTTTGGAACAATCCCGGACGCCAGACCGCCCCTTCGATTGTCACAAAGTTCTTCTTAATATCGAGGATCGGATAGACGGTAACGATGTCGCCATCTTCCAGATCAAAATCCTTATTTGTTTTCACGATCTGTGCAAAATCGACATCAAATAATTTACGCTCCGGTCCATCTTTCACCCGCTCACTGAAAGGAATGATGCGATCAACCTGAATGCGCTCCAGATACATCGTGGTGCGGATACCGCCGGAGAATTCGAGCAAGCGTTTGAGCTGTTCATCCGGCAAGAGCTCGAAGCGTGCGGTGCGAGAAACCTCACCTTTGATCGTGACGGACTTTCCCCGAAGCGGGATATAGATGATATCATTGTCGTTAATGCGAGTGTCGCTTGTCTTTACAGAGCCAATCAGGTAATCATAGAGATCGACATGAGCCACCGTCTTGCCGGATCGTATGACGCGTATATCACGCAGGCTGCCGCTTAGCTTCGGTCCGCCCACGGCAAACATGGAATTGAACACATTGGCAAATCCGCTGACCTCATAGCCACCGGGGCTTGTAACCTCACCCATCATGAAGATGCGCACAGGGCGTATGCGAGCTACGGTCAAATCCATAAAAATTGTCGGAGGGGACTTGACCAAGCCTCCAAATGCGCTGGACATGGCGTTCTGGACATTCCTGCGGGCTTTATCGAGCGTCAAGCCTGAGACCATGACCGGTCCTACGGCAGAAACCAAGATACGGCCCTCGCCATCGACAGTGTACTCGTTGTAGCTTTGCATCTCCCCCCAGAGAGCTATCTTCAGCACATCCCCCACGCCGATGCGGTAGTCGTTATCAATCGAAGGCCTGGCTTCGAAGACGCCTGGAGACTTGAAAATACTGTATCCGAAGTTTTCGATCTCACCCGGCTTCGCCTTGGACTCGTCGGTTTTCACCGGGACGAGCTTTACCTGTTGATTTGCGGAGGAGACGGCAGCGGTCGTCTGCATGGGCACGCCGGGCTCGGTTACCGTTCCGGTTTGCGCAGGGGTTGCAGAAACGGCCGGCGCAGGCGCTGCCTGATTTTGTGTTCCGACTTCGACTTTGACAGATGTGGCTGGCTCTTTGGGCGGCGCGACTTTCGCAGCGCTTGCCTTGTTGAGATAGGACTCCAGGTCCACGCCGTATTCTTTTGCTTTTGCTTCGGCCTCCGCGCGGGTCATGCCGAGCGCTTTGATTTTGGCGTCGATCTGCTCGGGGGTCATTTTCCCGAGCTGGGTTTCCGCCTGACGCTTGATTTCGATGTCTTGGGGAAGTGCCGTGCCCCAAGTCACAGCAAGAAGAACAAACAGCAAACGCAGTTTCATAGGTGTCTTGAAAAAGGTATTATTCAGGCGAATTTTTGGGTAATATCATTTGAATATAGCAAATATTTATTGGGATGCAATGGGTTTAGGGTTGAAAAAAGGGGTGAAATTGACGGGAGATGACCGGGGTCACTTTGGGGGGGAGACTTTGATCTTACGGAAAGACGAAGAGGAATGGAGAGAATCAGGAATGATTGTCCTACGAGAACGAAGATGGAGATGACCGACATCACATCGGGATTGTACGTTATCTGCTACTTTGGGGAAGCCTGCTGTTGCAGGTCATTCGACCCCGAGTACGGGGTATTCGGCTCGCACACCATGAGCGCCCCCTTGGATGGCCCCCAAGGGGGAAGCTCAATGGTGGCAAAAAGTTGGGCCGGGCTAAACTGAATGTTGGTACCGGAGAAGGCTGAGAGTTTGGGCTGGAGCAAACTGAGAGTTTGCCAAACAAGAAGCTTCCTTTCGCGCAAGGGAGTATTCAGGAAGATTGTTCCGCTATGGTGGTTCTTTTATCGTTTTCCTTGAGCCAGAGTAACAAGATTCCTCCCATGCAGGGAGAAGACTGGCAGCAGACACCTCGAACTGAGATCCGTGTTCTTTCTGGATATCCCGTCTCACAGAGAATATGACAGCGCCACAATGAGCATCTACTGTCTCTTCATTAGCTGCGCTACAGCAATCATTGCTCCGGCATAATTAGAAAGACGTCCATAAATATCCTCGGCCATAGCCTCGTGATACGTGTGCGCCGCAAGGTTTCTGCTTTCGAGCATCGCGAGAAAGAGCTCTTCGTCTTCAATAATGCCAAGAGCAAATGCCTTTTGGACGCTCTCGCGAGGCGATCTTACTTCAAACCCTTGAAATGCTGCATACTCCTTCAGCATTTTCCAGAAGAGTTCGAACGTAAACTCAAAACGCTGAATTGCAGAATCCCGAACGAATTCATCTTTTGGCTGTGCAAGCGATTTCTGCAATTGAGACATTGCTGCCTCGAACTGACTGATATATTCTCTCAATTCTTCTTCCATCACCGTACTATCTCGATTGTTTGCAGTGCCCCATTTCTGAAAGAGCCGGAGACCCGATGAAAATCGACGATGTCAATCGTATGGAGAGTAGGAAGTTGTTCGACCTCTCCCTTAATTCTGCTCAATACCGACAGAGGAATTTCCCTTTCCGCCTCGATACCGAAATCGTAGTCGGACCGCTTCGTGTGTGTTCCATCAGCTCGCGATCCGAAGAGAAAGACTTTTGTATCACCATCAACATACTTCCGAATGATTACGGCAACACGTTCGCGTATGTCTTGTTCGAGGAGCATGATCAAAAAGGCAAAAGGTAGAAGGTAGAAGGACAACAGATAGTATTGGATTCTTAGTTTTTCGTCCCGTCTATCACGAAGAGATCTGAAGCAGTCGAATTCTGTTACCGCTAGGAGAAAATATCGAATTTTGATATCATAAGCAATGGAAACAGGGGATGTCATGGGAGGAGATGACCGGCGTCACGCGGGGTTGTTTGCAGTTCTCTCTTGAAAGACATATCTTTTTATATTCACACACAATTGCCATTAGAATGCTGAAAATTATCGGATATGTAGTTGATCTCCCTTGTTTTCCCCCGCACCGGTCACCTCGGCCCCCCGAGTACGGGATCTTCGACCCGAGTACGGGGTCTTCGGCCCGAGAACAAGGCCTTCGACTTTGGTTGGTGACCATTGTGATGGCGGCAGCGCTTCTATTCATCTCCAATCTTGCATTTGCACAATTTGCTTCGGACTATTTTCCGGGAACAGTGGGCAATAGCTGGCGCTACAGCCAATACGACTTGGATACGCTTCAGAATATCGTTCCTGCAACCAAAACAACGATTCTGGATACGATCACGACTAGGAAGACCGTTCTCGGCCTCTCCGGTTCGCTCATGATGCGCACAGGCAAATATGCAGACGACACTCTCCTTCTGCGCCCGGAGGGATCGATCATGCTGCTTAATCACAGCGCGCTTTTGGTCCCCTTGACTTCCTCGCGCTTCCGGTATCTTGTGGACTCGCTCGGGTTTATTGCATTGATGAACAGAAGTTCCTGGTTTCCGTACATGAGGTTCGCTGCTGCCACGGGAGCTGCAGATACTCTGGTACGCATCGACACAACGATCGACTACAACGGAGGACCGTTGCTGGTGACGCTTGTTGTCACCACGGCTCGGTTGGCGTCGAAGACGGTGGCCGTGCCGGCCGGGACGTTCACTACGACTCCGTTTCTTCTGACGCTGTACGGATCGGGGTTCATCAAAACTCCGGTTTCGTCATACACCTTCCGTTTGCTGCGCATCCAAGACACGCTCTATGTGGCAAAAAATGCATGGGTGGTGAAGGAAGTTCAGGGGACATCCATTTTTCCCTATGAGACGCTGCCGGTGGAAGACAATACAAGGTTTATTCTGCCCGGATTTTCCCGATCTCTGGAGAGCAGTACGATTACCGCAGTGTCGGAGCTCAACCCTGCACCGGCGATGGTGCAATTGATCGACAATTATCCGAATCCTTTCAATCCCTCAACGACAATACGCTACCGGATCAGCGCTCCGGCTTTTGTCACTGTCTGTGTTTATGATCTGCTGGGCAGGAAGGCTGCGACGCTGGTGCAGAAGAATCAGGCGGCCGGAGAGTATTCGATTGCGTGGGATGCGGCAGAGAGGCCGTCGGGAGTGTATTGTGTGGTACTGGACGTTGGCGGGAGGATGATGGTGAGGAAAGTGGTAATGGAGAAGTAGAGCTGGTTTCATTTCGTTCACAAGTTCCACCGTCGCAAACATTCGTGCCCTCCAAAACGACCTCCTCTTTTTTTCTTCCCCTTATAGGGGGAGAATCGCCGAAACGGTATTCTGTGCGGCCGCTTCGTTCGCCTTGTTTTACTTCCATATTTTTTGCAGGTCGACTACAGATCCATGGTGCTGTTTCAAATACGAAGATTGAAGTGCAAAGTGTAGTTGAATCAAGCGCCGTAGGCGCGGCATGTTTGTAGGTCTGCCAAAATGCAGAAGATGTTTTTGTATTGGTTCGTGGAGAGAGGGGGCAACGCGGAATGTGGGGTATTCGTCTAGATTTGTTTTCTCGGGCTTTGATATATTCTATTCAAACAAGCGTCCTTTCTTTTGTCTTGATACAAAAGAAAGAACGAAAGAAAAAATCAAGCCTGACGAAAAATATGGGTAAAACGGCGGCTCACTTCGCTGCACAGAATAAACTCGTAATCCCCATCTACGATCGGAATCACTCAATCAGTATTCT
>JAPLFO010000073.1:0-1020 GCA_026390635.1 Ignavibacteriales bacterium | reverse complement strand
GATCTACGATCGGAATCACTCAAACAGTATTCTGTGCGGCCGCTTCGTTCGCCTTATTTTACTTCCATATTTTTCGTAGGTCGATCGCAGATCCATTGGTTATTTCGGCCGCAAAGCACAGAGCATGATAGAATATAGCCCCGGAGGGGCGGCATGTTTGTAGTCCGACCGCAAGGTCGGCCATAATGCACAGGCTCTATCGTATCGGTTCTTTGCAGAAAGGGGGTAACGTGGAATACGGGGTGTTCATATAGAAAAGCGTCATTTCTTTTGTCTTGATACAAAAGAAATGACGAAAGAAAAAATCAAGACTGACGAAAAATATGGGTAAAACGACGGCTCACTCCGCTGCACAGAATAAACTCGCGATCCCGATCGTGATCGGAATCGCTCAAACAGTATTCTGTGCAGCCGCTTCGTTCGCCTTGTTTTACTGCCGTATTTTTCGTAGGTCGGCTGTCTGCCATCCTCCTTAAAATAAATCCCCGACCGAGATAGCTCGGTACGAGGATTTTTCGAAATCTAAAGTAGCAACTTTACTGCATCAGAAGCATCTTCTTCACTTCAACACGATCTTGTCAACTGGCATTCCATCGAATGCCGATGTCACGTAAGTCTATTGGCTATAGTGAGACGTATAGCTATCGAGCAAATTCCTAATGACTTTTTGGTACTGACTTCCATGCTTCTGGGCAATGTCCTTGAAGAAGTTAATGCTTGACTTGCTTAGATTGAGCGTTATTTTTACAGTGCTCTCTTTAAAGACCAATTCCTCCGGCCGGGGCAAGAAATCCTTCACAACCTTCACGCGGCCAATACGTTCTGCGCTATATCTTATTTTCTTTTTCATAAATCTGCTTACCTTTCCTCCAATACCCTGCTCCAATAATTCTAATTTTGCTATTCCGGTATACAAAGCGCATCGTTACCACAGTATTGTCGATTTTGCCGAAACAGTAATATCTATCTATGTCTGCTCCCATTATCGACTCCCTAAATATACATACTTTTATATGGCTT
>JAPLFO010000107.1:1677-5489 GCA_026390635.1 Ignavibacteriales bacterium | reverse complement strand
TACGCCGCGTTCTCTCTTTGTTATTGCCGATCTGCATCGGCTTTCCGGTGCGACAGACACCATCATAGTCGATTCTCTCTATGCGCGAATACTTGCCGACTACCCGGCGAGTCCATACGCTCAGGAAGTCAGAAAAATGCGCGGTATTCCTCTGCTTCTGCCGGAGCGAGACCATGCAAAAGAATTGTACCAATCTGCAGAACGTTCGATTGATGAAGGTGCACGGGATTCTGCACTTTCAAAATTGGCATTGATCCAGAAAAAATTTCCACAGTCTTCCTATGCACCGAAAGCGCTGTATACGACAGGATGGTTGTATGAAAACAATCCGGCGAGGCGCGATAGCGCCAGCGCAGTGTACCGCAGATTGGCAGTGCAATATCCCCTGACATTGTATGCACCAAAAATTCAGCCAAAGATTGCGGCCGAGGACCAGCTTCGGCTCGAAGAAGAGCAGGCCCGTCAGAAAGCCGCCGCCGACAGCGCGGCAGCAGTGAAGGCGAAGGCAGATTCTATTGCTTCGGCGAACAAGCGCATTGATTCACTCTCCGGCAGAATTGCCCGCGCAGACTCAATTGCCGGAGCAGTCAGCAAGCCTGAACAAAGCATCCCGCCGGCGGCAGTGCCGAAAATGCGAGATTCTACAACGGCGCCGGCCGCGCTTCCGCGGGATTCAACCGAAAAAAAATCACCGTTCCTCACACCGCGGCAGGAGCGCATAAAGAAAAAATGATCACGGAACAGATTCCGGTGATACAGAATGAAGAGGTGACGGAGGGTATCTTCCGCCTCACGCTTCGCTCGAAACAGATCGCAACGGGGGCAGTTGCCGGACAATTCATCAATGTCCGCGTCAGCGACTCGCCGGTTCCGATGCTTCGCCGTCCTTTCAGCATTTCTGAAAAAAAAGGGGATACGATCTCGATTCTTTTCAATATCGTCGGAGTTGGAACGCGAATTCTCGCCTCGAAACGAAAGGGCGATCTGCTTGATGTGCTCGGTCCGTTGGGAAATGGTTTTGCTCCGTTTCTGACGGATCAAAAATTCGAATTGGCGGTCATTGTGGCCGGCGGGATGGGCGTTGCACCGATGCCTTTCCTGCTTTCCAGCCTGCCCCGGAAGACTGAATCTATTGTGCTACTTGGTGCGCGAACGGCTGGTCAGCTTGTGAAAACCGGCCTGGACAACCTCAGCATCGCGACAGACGATGGTACTGAAGGCGCCCGTGGAAATGTCGTCGATCTGTTCAGGAAACGGGTCGCGGCATTCGACCCAACCAAGACGAAAGTCTTCAGTTGCGGGCCTACTCGTATGATGCAGGCGCTCTCGGCCGTCGCTGCAAAGCACAGCATCCCTTGCTTCATCTCGCTGGAATGTGACATGGCTTGCGGCATCGGCCTCTGCCAGGGTTGTCCTGTTCCTGCTGCCCGAGGAGAAAAGAAATACGTTCTCGTGTGCAAAGATGGTCCTGTTTTCAACAGCCATAGTGTTTACGTATGACCGAATCATTCTCGCTTCGCGACGTCACATTTCAAAACCGTGTATTCACTGCCTCCGGCACATTCGGCTATGGCGACGAAGTTGTCGATCTCGTTGATGTCGATCGTATCGGTGCTGTCATCACCAAATCACTCTCGCTCAAACCTCGTGATGGCAACCCACCGCCGCGCATTGTGGAAACGCCGGCGGGGATGCTGAATTCCATTGGGCTTGCGAATATCGGCGTCAAGAAATTCATCGATGAAAAGATTCCCAAACTGGAGCATATCGGAGCGACAATTCTTGCCAATATTGCCGCAAGCAGTGTCGATGAATACTGTGCCGTAATGGACATGCTGGACAGTTTCGAGATCATCCGCGGCTACGAGATCAATGTCTCCTGTCCAAATGACAGGGACGGCGGACTGCAATTCGGGCCGGATCCTGCGAAAGTGGCGCAGATCACCCGTCAGTTGCGGAAGCGGACGGCAAAACCGCTCATCATAAAACTGACGCCGAATGTGACTCGCGTCTCGGAATTTGCACTGGCAGCCGAAGCAGAAGGAGCAGACGCGGTCTCACTCATCAATACGCTCATCGGTATGGCGGTGGATATTCACACGCGCAAACCGAAACTATCAACGGTGACGGGCGGACTCTCCGGCCCTGCAATAAAGCCGGTGGCACTCGCCAAAGTGTACGAAACGTTTAAAGCGGTGAAAATTCCGATCATCGGCATTGGTGGCGTAAGCACCTGGGAGGATGCGATTGAATTCTTTCTTGCCGGAGCGACAGCGGTGCAAACAGGAACCGCGAATTTTGTGAGCCCTGCATGTGCCGTGAATATCGCTGAAGGAATTGCTGCCTACTGCAAATCGAAAAAAATCCGTGATGTTGCCGAACTTGTCGCTTGCTGGACGCACCCGCCAACGTCTCGGTGGTGCAAAGCTGGCTCTGAGAGCTACTGCGCAATGATGTGACAACAAACTCTGACCCGTTTATTCTTCCCCATGACATCAGCATCACATAGAAGAGGGATGTCGTCCGCAGTTCTGGAGTACCTGTACAATCTTCAGAAATTCGGGATCAAGCTTGGCCTGCTGAATATCCGTTCGATTCTCCGCTCGCTGGGTAACCCGGAAAAGAATTTTCCGATTGTCCACATTGCAGGGACAAACGGAAAGGGATCGACATCGTCCATAATCGCCGCGGCGCTGACAGCTGCCGGATTTCGAGTCGGCCTCTATACCTCGCCGCATCTTGTACGATTCAATGAACGCATCAGGATTAACGGGCGCATAATCAGCGACGCGGATCTCGTTCGCTATACCGCCGCCGTTCGCGCATCGGTGGATGCCCGCCGTGCCACTTTTTTTGAAGCGACAACAGCCATTGCATTTCAATACTTTTCCGATCGTGCGGTCGACATTGTGGTCGTGGAAACCGGTCTTGGCGGACGCTATGATGCAACCAAGGTCGTCACTCCGCTCGTGTCAGTCATCACTTCCATTGCGAAAGATCATACGGAGCAGCTCGGATCTTCGATCACCAGAATCGCATACGAGAAGGGCGGTATCATTAAACGGCGGGTTCCAGTGATCTATGGAGGCACAAACAAGACGGCTGAACGCGAACTGCGAATAATCGCGTCCGGAAAGCAAAGCCGTTTTCTCCTGAGAAGGACCAATGCCTCGATTCTTGAATCACATCCCTTCGACAATGGACAGCAGGTGACTCTTTTGTCGCCGCGTGCGCTCTATGAAGATGTGTTTCTGAGTCTGTCCGGCGACTATCAGCGGGAGAATTTTGCAACCGCAATTCTTGCGCTGGAAATCCTTGCGGACAAAGGATTTCCATGCGACAATAAATCGATCCGAAAAGGGATGGCTGATGTCTCCGGACTCAGCGGCTTGCGTGGACGCTGCGAATGGCTGCAGAGGAGACCGATGGTCCTTCTGGACGTTGCGCACAATCCCGACGCTATACGACAGCTTGTCCATTACCTGGAATCGGTTCGCCATACAGGGTTGAGAATTGTCTTTGGCGTTATGAAGGACAAGGACTATTCGGAGATGATTCGCCGGCTTGCACCGCTCCGCCCTGTGGTCTATGCCGTCTCTCCGTCAACGGACAGAGCCCTTTCCGTCGGAGCACTCTCTGATGTTTTAAGGGCAGAGGGCTTCCACACCGAACGCTATCAGAGTGTTGCCTCCGGAGTCGCTGCCGCGCTATCGGATCAGAAACGGGGGGAACTGGTTCTTATCACCGGTTCGCACTATGTTGCAGGGGAGGCCGTGCAATGGTGGAATGTGCACCGGAAGCAAGCCCGGGAG
>JAPLFO010000107.1:0-1617 GCA_026390635.1 Ignavibacteriales bacterium | reverse complement strand
ATCAATTCTATTAAAACTTCAAACCTTTTTGATGCATCACCCGTGTAGCGTGTTCCGCTGGTAGCAAGACATCTATTAACTTCTACTTTTTTCTATTCCTCCAGGAGGAAGTCTCTCATCATGCCAATGGACATTTCTGTTCTCCAGTCCAAAAAAATCGCCGAGCTCAATAAGATCGCAAAAGAAATGAACCTGACCGGCGTCAGCGATCTTCGCAAGCAGGAGCTCATCTTCAAAATTCTCGAAGCACAAACCGAACAGGACGGTCTCACGTTCAGCAAAGGTGTGCTCGAAGTGCTGCCGGACGGCTACGGATTTCTACGCTCTGTCGACTACAACTATCTGCCGTCGCCCGACGATATTTACGTCTCGCCGTCCCAGATCAAAAAATTCATGCTGCGCACGGGAGATTCGGTCAGCGGACAGGTGCGGCCGCCGAAAGAAGGCGAGCGCTTCTTCGCCCTGCTTCGCGTTGAAGCCGTCAATGATTCCAATCCCGATTCGATTCGGGATCGCGTGCTCTTCGACAACCTGACGCCGCTCTATCCCGACGAGCGGTTGAAATTGGAAACTGTGCCGGGCGAGTACGCCATGAGATTGATGGATCTGCTGTCGCCGATAGGCAAAGGCCAGCGCGGCATGATCGTCTCGCCGCCGAAAGCCGGTAAAACAATTCTGCTGCAAAAAATTGCCAACAGCATCACGCGGAACCATCCGGAGGTCAAACTGATGATGTTGTTGATTGATGAACGTCCGGAAGAAGTGACGGACATGGAGCGCTCGGTGAGCGCCGAAGTGGTTGCATCCACATTCGACGAGCCGCCGGAACGTCACGTGCAGGTGTCGGATATGGTGCTCGAAAAGGCAAAGCGCCTGGTCGAGGCGAAACATGATGTCGTCATTCTGTTGGACAGCATCACACGCCTCGCGCGTGCGCACAACACCGTCGTCCCGCACAGTGGCAAGATTCTCTCCGGAGGCGTGGACGCGAATGCGCTGCACCGTCCGAAGCGTTTCTTCGGGGCGGCCCGCAACATCGAAGAGGGCGGAAGCCTGACGATCATAGCGACCGCGCTGGTAGAGACAGGGAGCAGGATGGACGAAGTGATCTTTGAAGAGTTCAAGGGTACGGGCAACATGGAAATTGTGCTCGACCGCAAACTCAGTGACAAGCGTATCTTCCCGGCGATGGACGTCAACCGCTCCGGAACACGCAAAGAAGAGATTCTGCTGGGAGAAGAAGAACTCAACCGCGTCTGGATTCTGCGGAAGTTTCTCTCGGAATTTAATCCGGTCGAAGCGATGGAATTTCTACTGGAGAAAATGCGCGGTACGAAGGGCAACAAAGAATTTCTCAAATCCATGAACAGTTGATCATTCCGTCTCCATGGATCCGAGCGCAGAATGCAAACCATCCCGGACTCAACGGGATGGTTTGTCATATTGGAGAAGATCATGAAAGAGACAGTCATCGTATCCGCCTGTCGCACGCCGATCGGTTCCTTCGGCGGCGAACTCTCATCGATTACTGCGCCCCGCCTCGGCGCTGTTGCAATTGCCGAAGCGGTTCGGCGCGCGGGCATCGCTCCCCACGAGGTGCAGGAGGTGATCATGGGG
>JAPLFO010000102.1 GCA_026390635.1 Ignavibacteriales bacterium | reverse complement strand
AGATAACTTACAGGAGGGCGCGAGCAAAACAACATGCTGCGCAAATCGTAATCAATCCATTTATCAACGCAACGGGAAAAAACATTTTGCCACAGAGAACACAGAGTCCCAAAGGGATCCCTTCGGAAAAAAGAAGAGAGTGCAGAGCTGTCCAATCTTTTTCATTCCCCGCTCCCACGCAATCAGATTGTGTGAAAACTGTGGAGTTAGTCATTGCGAGGCGTTTTCTGCCGAAGTCCAAAGGATGCCGTACAACGCACAATCTTGCTTTTTGGTCAAAAAATGAAGATCGCCGCGTCGCTTCGCTCCTCGCGATGACATCTTCAGGAATTTTCACACAATCTCGATGCGCGGAAGCGGGAATCTCATGCTACTTCACCCACGCGACGACCTCGTCCACGACCGATTCCGCGGGCGCGGTCCAGCGTTTGCCGGTGGCGCGCTCTTTCAGCTCTATCTGTCCATTTTTCAGGTTCTTGTCGCCGACAATGACATGCAGCGGCATACCGAGCAGATCGGCATCTTTGAACTTGAAGCCGGGCGACACGGTGGTACGATCGTCAAACAGCACCATAAGACCCTTCGCACATAGTGCATCGTACAGCTCTTCCGACTTTTTTACGACCGATTCCACGTTGCCGTTGACGCAGATGAGATGAACATCGTACGGAGCGACTGTTTTGTCCCAGATAATGCCCGATTCCGTAGCTCCCCATAATGATCGGCTGTTCTGCACCCTTTTCATCCAGGAAGTTGGCTTTCATGCTGACGGAATATTTCGTTCCCAGTTTGAAAATATGGCCGACTTCTATTCCCTTCACAATGCGCAGTTCTTTGCCGCAGTCCGGACACGGTTCACCGCCTTCTACGATGCGGAGATCATGGTATGATTCCACTGCCACGTCGCGGTTGAAATCGATATTACCGACATGATAGTCGTTCTTGTTTGCACCGCTATAGAGGCCATTCGCTCCTTCAAGGCGATTGTCAGCAATGATCTTCATTTTCGCTTTCAGGCCAATGGGCCCGATAGAACCGGCATCGGCGCCCGTCAGCGCCAGTAGTTCCTCCGGATGAGCGGGACGCACGTCACCGCCCAGAACTCCCTGCAACTTCGCTTCATTCATTTGATCGTTGCCAAGCATGAAAATGAGCACGGGAGTTTCACCGCAGAAATACACGAGCGACTTCGCACACTGGCTCGTTTGAATCTTGAGAAACTCTGAGAGCTCATCGATACTTTTGATATTCGGAGTGTGGATTTCTTCCACCGGTTTTGAATTCTCTGTCCGTGACGCCTTCGCGATCGCAGAGGCGGCTACTTCTACATTCGCGGCGTAACTGCACGCATCACAGAGGGCAACAGTATCTTCACCGGCGTTCGATTCCACCATAAACTCCTGGGAACCGGATCCGCCCATTGCACCGCTCGAGGCACCGACGATAAAGAATTTCAATCCGCAGCGCGTGTAAATCTTTCTGTAGGCTTCGGCGTGTGCGTTATAGGAAACGTCGAGACCATCCCACGTCGAATCCATGCTGTAGGCATCTTTCATGGTGAACTGACGTCCGCGCAGCACACCGGACTTCGGACGGGGCTCGTTGCGGAACTTCGTCTGAATCTGGTACCAAATCTGAGGCATTTCCTTGTACGACTTTATATGATTGCGTGCAATCGACGTAATGATTTCCTCATGCGTCGGAGCGAGCACCAGCGCCCGGTTCTTGAGATGGAACATGATGTCGCCGAATGCTTTGACGCGATCCGTCTCCTCCCAGAGTTCCACCGGATTGAGTGCCGGCAGATGAAACTCCTGTCCGCCGATCGCATCCATTTCCTCGCGGATGATCTGCATGACTTTCTTCATCACCGCATAGCCGAGCGGAAAAAATGAATAGATACCTGCGCCAAGCGGACGCATGAGCCCCGCGCGGATCATAAGCTGATGACTGGCAATGACGGCGTCGGCCGGCACTTCTTTAACGGTCGGAAAAAAACCCTTTGTAAATCGCATGATTCCCTTACGAATTGATTGTATGTGCCGCGCGTACCGGAAGTTTACCTTCGGCATACACAGAGATTGGCTCCGGGATTTCGTCTGCCGGAGTGCCAGCGGGTTCTGTGAGACAACGGTTGTAGAAGATACGAAAGTCGGGAGCGTGAATCAATATGGAGTCAACGGACATTCATCCATGTGCCGTCTAACCAAGAGCATAGGTACAGAAGCCTGTCCTTTCCGAAAAAATTGATTCGAACCGTATGACTCTTGTTCCCAAACTCCGGGACTGCATGGAAATTGTTTGTGGGCATGGACCTGCAATAGTGCGGCGGTGAAATCGGCGGCATCTATTGAGTACCCTGATGATAGATTTCTGACAAGTGCCTGGCAACCGGCCCGAATTCCGCCGATCTTATCTTTCGAAATAAACGATTCCCGGGCTGCAGAATTACAAATCGATGCCGATAATACTATTAACCAGTAGTGTTCACGCAACTGACACATCAAGGAGGTTTTATGACAATATCCCCCGTACAAGCTTACGCAGCGCATCCGGTCCAAGCTGCTCCACAACCCAAAGCGGTTGAAGAAATAACCCAGCCCGCAGCCAAAAAAGATACAGCGTTCATTTCGGAGAAGGCAAAAGATCTCGCGGCTCAGGCAAGCGGCAAAACCGAGCAGGAAGAGACAAAGGAATCGCCGGCAGTTGAACAGCGGGAAGAAGCCGACATCCAGCCAAAACAGAAGTCAATCGCTGAAGGATAGACAATTCTCACAGCGGAGAAACTTTATCCCGGAAATTATGTGAACTTCAAAAAAAAATGCCCCCGGGGAATTGTATCCCCGTGGGCATTTCGTTCTTGAGATGTATTCTCACTTCATCAACACCATGTGACGCACTTCTCTGTAGTCTGGAAGTTCCAAAACGTAATAATAGATGCCGTTCGCACTTTGTGCACCATCAAACCGGACGCTCTGTGTTCCTGCATCCTGCTCGGTCCGCACCAGCACTGCAACTTCGCGTCCGAGCAGATCATAGACTTTCACTGTTACGAACGAAGAGCGCGCAAGGTCGTAGGTGATTGTCGTGGATGGATTGAAGGGGTTGGGATAATTTTGATGCAATCTGGTCACGGCCGGTACCTGCTGCAACGGTGATTCCACGAATGTTGACTTCACCACAGCGCCCGTCGAAAAATTGCAGAGAAATTTCTTTTCAAGATACGTTGTGAACATCTGAGGACCTTCGATTCCAAATCTGTATGTGACACCCCAATATTGTGTTCCTGGCGACGGGGACATCATTACATAGTCTGTATAGGACAGATCTCCCAGCACCATCTCGATTTGCAGAACAAGATTATTGGGAACAGACTTCATCCGGAACGCTCGTCCTCCCCCGGCTTCCACATACGTCATCACCAGCGTACTCGCTGCAGCTGTCGCAGGGTTGGCCAAAGGTTTTGTGAGGATCAGTGAACTAAGGTAGCCCATATCGGTGATGGGATTTATTTTCGAATTGACACTGCTCACACTGACCTCAGTCGCGCCGGTATTGCCGGAATGCGTATAGACAAAGTCCCATTTATCAGCGCGGCCTGCTGAATCGACTCTATTTGTTCGAATGGATTTGAGAACTCTATCCGATGGAAGTTTGCGTGCCATACTATCGGCGATCGACAAAGCCTCCGCGAAGGCTTTGGGCTTCATTTGCTGGAGCGGCAGTACTATGCCGGTTATCGACGAACCATTGACCAGGATCGAATCACCAAATGCCACGGCATCGGATCCTGCCTCAGGATTAATGTTGCCGTCGCCATCTACATCTTTCGCAGCGACTAACCAGTATTTTCCATTTGAGACATAGGGAATCTGAAACGTTCCGTTTGCATTGACATTCGCCCAGGAAACAAATGAGGGACTCTCGTTATCCAGAGACGTAGATGACAGACCGACAATCGCATTCTGAGGAGTCACTCCAGGTATGGAACTTGTCACAATACCCGAAACACTGAGGGTCGGGAATGATGATCCGGTCGTGAAATAGAGGACATACGGAGACGTCAACTTCTCTCCGGTGGTAGCTCTCCCACCTACAATGGCAGAGAAATACACTTTGTTCGGCTTCAGGACAACGACAGCACTGATGGTTTTCTTGTCAGGGCTGATGGTGTTGGAAACTATGGAGTCAATATTGGTGAATACATTCCTCTCATATTCTATGCTCATCGTATCAACCGGCAGATTGAACACCGTACTTGTCGTGAGTGTGAGGGGAACATTCGTCGCATTGTTCGCGGGAGATGTCGACACTACTGTCAACTGAGCCAGAAGTATCGGTGGCAGAAGCAGGAACAACAAAACGTAGAAGTATTTCATATGTATCTCCTCCAAAAGGTAGTTCGAAACTGTAAGGATAGCCGCTGGATTCTCCGGTGCCTGACGCTCACCCGGAGGTGAAGTGGAGACGATGCAATAGGGGTCAACTACATTCTGGCCCGCCGGGCCGGGGTACACTGCAGGCGCTCACATTTGTCCGTTCTTCCTTCTCTGATCATGACACCTCCGACTGTATCGTGGACGGGAGCATTGCATCAGAATAGGATCACTCCGCTCGTGATAGAC
This sequence comes from Ignavibacteriales bacterium, assembly GCA_026390635.1. Lineage (GTDB taxonomy): Bacteria > Bacteroidota > Ignavibacteria > UBA10030 > UBA8401 > JAPLFO01. The sequence continues at coordinate 9,558 of JAPLFO010000102.1, read as the reverse complement.
AATTCACTGAGCGAAAAACTACATAACAGCATGAAAGTACAAAAACTCGATGCGATACACAATCGGGGTATGGATCTCTCCTGCCCCATTGCCATTTTTAGGAGAAAACAGCACCTTTCAAGATTCTGGTTGTGATCCAAGACACACTATCACTGCCGAAAGGATTTCCCGCTCTGCGCTTCTCCTGCTATTTCATCAAGATCATAGAACGGGAAAATATCTGTGTTGCCGTACGCAATGTGTAGAGATAGACACCGCTTGCATTTCCTTTCGCATTCCACCGCACTTCGTGGAATCCGGAAGCGCAGTCGTCATCAACGAGCGTCGCCACCCGGCGGCCCGCTATGTCATACACAGCGAGCAGGACGTGCTCTCGTGACGGAATGGTGAAACGGATGGTCGTTGAGGGATTGAAAGGATTGGGGAAATTTTGAGCAAGAGTGAAAGCTGCCGGCACCAACTCCTCTCTTTTCACGACAGTTGGCACCGCGAAGAAATTCATGATCTGTCCCATCAGCGGTACACGAATGCCGGTTGTGTAGATCGTTTCGAAGGGGAATCCCATGGCGACCACTTTTCCCTCCTTCGCGCCGGACGGGAACATTCCGGCATAGTACACACCGCTGTATCCGGACGACGTATCCAGTCCGGTGTATTTTGCGAACCCGATTCCACCGGCGTTCGGCAGTAAGACGTCCGGCCATTTTACATCGATGGATCCGTGCGACCCGTTGTCAAATGGAACCGCCAAGCTGCTGAACACCGGGCCGCCAAGAATTTCAGCCTGATACGTCGTCGCCGATACACCATTGGGAGCATCCGCACCATATTTGAGCTTCAGGTAATTGTTTGCGAAATCTTTGTCGGTTGTCGTTCCCTTGCTGTCCAGGTCCCACGCGAGTTCACTGCCCGATGCAAACAGACTCCCTCCCCCCTGCAGAAATTCTCTTACCTTCGTTTGTTCTGCGGCGCTGAATGTTTCGTCTGCCGTACTTTCGTCGCCGAGAATATAGTCCGCCATTTTGTAATCGGTCAATGCGAACAGTCCGTCCAGAATTGCATCATTGGTGGCGGAATTGAATGTACCGCCGTTGGCCGTGACCGCTGAACCATGCTGTCGGATAAAATTGTACGTATTGCCGGTCGATGCTCTATCGAAACCATTCACGATGAGAATCTTTGGTGCCGCGGCACACGGAATACCTGCCAGTAATTCGGAATAGGGAGATGCGCCGGCACTGTTGACCGCCTTGATCTTCACATAATACAGCGTATCTTTTCCGAGATTCGTCAGAAGAAGATTGTCCGGTGCGAGCGTGATGGTGTCGCTGAACGTTGAGCCGTTTTTGCTGTAGGCAACAGTATAGGCAACGATGCCGGAATCGGGTTTCACTACCACTCGCAACGACGAGCTTGATTCCGTTTTGATGCCGAACGATTTCGGCGCCGCTGGCGTCGCCGCCGGAATGCTGTCTTTGAGATAGCTCGCCTGTGTCATGGCGCCGGTTTCATTGCTGAGGACTTTGTAGAGCGTTGCATCCATCATCATTGTCGTTGCGGTCATGACGACGCTGTCGACGAGAAGTTCGTTGTTGATGAACCGGATGCCGTGACTGTAATCGACATAGTAGTTAACGTGGCCGTTGTAGAGGGGTTGAATCGGAAGGCCATTCAGTTGATGCCAGCCGTAAATGACGACATGATTGGGATTTGCCGGGTCGACTATTTTATTACTGATAACAACATCTTTCTTAATCCCGCCGACAAGAGCACCAAGCGGCTTGCCCGCCGTCGCACGTTGAACTTCTATGGCGGAATTATGCTGCACAAAAATCGGCAACGACGAAATCTGGTAGACATTTGGATCGTACGTTACCGGGGCCAATTTTACATCAGCATTCACATAGATATCGTCAACAAGTTTGGACGTGGGCATCGTCGCGCCGAACAGATTCGCCAGCTTCTGTGCAGTGATCGGTCCGGTGGGAATGCGGCAAAAATCCGTATTCGAACCGATACAGAGATAGTCCGGCATCACTTCGTAGATGACGGTATGCGACAATCCATTCACGTCCTGAAATACCGACTGGATTTTTTTTGTTGTGCGCATGAAGTCGGGAATATTTCCCTGCGAGGCCTGGGCATAGATCTGTGCCTCACGCTGATCGAACGTCATCCCAGCCACGGATGTCATGAATTGAGAGCCTGTCATCGCACCCGCCGGACGGGGTGGAATCTGCAGCGGCCTCGGCAACGCCCGTGCGGATTGAATCAGTGATGAGTAAGCGCGCGAGCCGTAGTAGGTGTAGCCGCCTCCTTCGTACTGTGTACCGGAGAGCATCGTCTGGACGAATCCGTTGAGCTCCACCTGCACCGTGTGCAAGATTGCTTTCGCTGGATTCTGCTTGAGGATGATCTTGATGCGTCCGCCGAGTGCGGTATGGGTAATGAATGTCGCGTTGCTATCGATGGTAAATGAATAGTAGTTGGAAAGGTACGCCGCCATCACACGTGTGCGATACCAAGTCCCTCCCGTCGCACTAACGATCGGCACGCCGTCCAGAAGCGCAATACTGTCATTATAAGCCAGCACACTTAAATAATGATCGGAGCCGGCGTTCACCCAGTCACGCAGCTTCTGACCGTACGTGTTGGTATAGTTGTAGTCACTGTCCAGAAATGCAATCCGCTTCACTTCATTCGGAATCGCAGTGACGGCATCCAGATAGCTGAATTCAAATCCTCCTCCGCCGCTGTGACTTGAAAGGACGACGAAGGGTTGATACGCGGCAAACATGGCGGTCACAGAATCGACCAGGCTCTTTACCAATGCTGCATGATTTGAATACGTGCTGTTCCATGTCCCCCAGCTCAAACGAACCGATGGTGCATTCGCTTCCAGATAAATGGTGACGAAATTATACTCACTGACTTTGGAACGGATGAACCGTGTCTGCGCCCCGATGTGTTGAATGTCGTAATGCCAATCGTCCCCGGGATTAAGCTTTCTGCCCACGGTCATTTCAATAGTATTGCCGTTGGGAAGGGCGAAAAAAGCCAGCGCCGTCGGCTTTGCCGGATCGAATGATTCCCGTGACGGCGCATTGATATGCACACGCACTGTCGGGGTGTAAACGTACGTCAATACCTGCTCGTTAAAATAGGGACTGATGGTGAATCCGGGAAGTGCGGTCGCAAGCGGCCGTTGTTCCTGAGCCAGGATTGCGGCAGAGGCAAGAAGAAATGCAGGGAGAAGACTGAGTAATTGTTTCATATATATTCCCAGATTTGTCCAAAATAACTATCAAATGACATTCGTCGGACTTGAACATCTAAATAGTGGCAATTATTTACTGTGCTTCTCCTATGTTAAACGTTATCCCCATTTCGCAACGAGAATAGATTGAATCTGTGAGAGGACGCTTTACTACAAATATGCCGCGCCTCCGGCGCTCCAGTCTGCATTCCGCAATAATTTGTGATTGAGCTTCGGAAAATATGGGAGCAAAACTAGGCGAACGAAGCGGCCGCACTGCCCCTCGGCGTGTCCGGCTTTCACCGGACTTGCTCGGGGTGACGCAACACGTCATGGTAAGCGAGGGAGCGGAGCGACCGAGTCGAACCATGTACCAAAGTGAGCCGCCGTTTTGCCCATATTTTCCCTCAGTCTTGAATTTTTCTTTCGCCAATTCTATGCGTATGAGGCCTGCATCCCTTTGTTCCCCAATTATCCTGGACAGCACTGATATATTCCGTCAATCGTAGGCAAGGGGCTTGAAGAATTAATCCGGTCAAACAGGCATTGTTCGCAAGCCGACGCCGGTCGCCGACCATGGCATAATAGGAATAAGCAACTCTTTGAGCAAGGAGAAATTCGCGCCATTGGGTTCTGTCAATTCAGGCTTGACAATTGTCAACGTCCCGACGCAATTCTTCCCTTTCGTGCCCGCTATTCCCTCTCTCCATCTTCCTTTCCACATCTGTTTTTTGTATACTTGAAGACAACCACATCAAAATCATCAATCTGGACTCATCGTTATGAAAATACGCCTTTCGCTCTTCCTCCTCATTGCCTCTGCGATCTGCATCGCGAGCGCGCAATCGACCGGCAGTGATCCGCTGTCTGCCAACCGCGACACCACTGTCAAACCGGGAGATGATTTCTTTCTCTATGCCAATGGCACGTGGTTCAAGAATCATCCTATTCCGCCAAGTGAATCGAGCAATGGACTCTGGCAGATCATTCAGGACACGGTCAATGCACAAGTGCGCAATGTTTGCGAATCATCCGCCAGAATCGCCAAGGCTCTGAAGGGAAGCAACAAGCAGAAGATCGGCGATTTCTTTCGCAGTGGAATGGACAGTGCCTCCCTCAACGCGCGCGGCATGGGCGATCTTAAGGAAGAGCTCGCACGCATCGATGCAATCAAGAATAGAAAAGACCTGGTGCATGTGTCGGCCCGCCTTCACCTTGTTGCTGCGTCTCCTCTCTTTCGCATCGGTGTCGGACAGGATGATCGTATCAGCAGCAAATATGCGCTTTTCATCGGCCAGGGCGGATTGAGCCTTCCGAATCGCCGCTTTTATTTCGATACTGACGCGCGTGCTGTCGGCATCAGGGAAAAATTTTTGCAGCACCTTGCCAACATGTTCCGCATCATCGGGTACGATACGGCAACGGCGTCAAAAGCAGCCGGGGCTGTCATGACTGTAGAGACCGCACTCGCGCAAGCATCCCGCAAACTCGAAGACACACGCGATCCGGTGAAGAATTACAATAAGATGTCGTTCCCGCAGTTGGCGTCCATGATGCCCTCATTCGACTGGAAAACGTTCCTCAATGATCTTCGGCTGAAGAACATCGATACCGTCATTGTCGGCCAGCCGGAATTCTTGACTGCATTGAATGGCAGCCTCACATCCACTCCGCTTCGTGACTGGAAAGACTATCTGAAGTACCATCTTGTGCGCAGCTTGTCGCGCTTTCTGGATGACAAGACCAGCGGGGAGAGTTTTCAGTTCTATTCCACCGTCCTGCGGGGAGTCCCCGAACAGAAACCCCGGTGGGAACGTGTCGTCCTGCAGACAGACAATTCTCTAGGTGAACTGATCGGTCAGGTGTATGTTGCAGAATATTTACCCAAGGGCACAAAGGAAAAGCTGATCGAGATCGGCACGGCAATCAAGAAGGTCTATGCGGAGCGCATCAGGAATCTCGATTGGATGAGCACCGCGATCCGGATCACTGGAAAGATCTGAGCAGCATGGAAATTGCACATTCTACCTACGTCCGGAACGCCATGAGCGCCAATGAATGGCACACCCGCTACAATCTTGCAAAATTCGGCAAGTCGGTGGATCGTACAGAATGGGACATGCAGCCGCAAACGTACAATGCCTACTACAACCCTTCGAACAACGAAATCTGTGTTCCCGGCTGCAACATCATCGTTCCCGGCTATGAGCGCGTGATGGCGGATGATGCAATCCTCTATTCCATCATCGGCGGCGGTACATTCGGCCATGAAATCACGCACGGCTTTGACGATCAGGGCTGCCAGTATGACGAACAGGGAAATCTGAACAACTGGTGGACGAATGAGGACAGCACAAAATTTTTCACGAAGACAAAGATGATTGTCGAGCAGTTCAACGGTTACACGGCCGTTGACAGCCTGCATATCAACGGCGAACAGACACAAGGGGAAAATATCGCCGATCTGGCGGGAGTGATGATGGGGTACGAATCATTTAAGAATACCAGGCAATTCAAGGAGGAACAACGCATCGCCGGGCTCACTCCGGACGAACGGTATTTTCTGGGCTATGCGTTCGGCTGGATGATCAATATGCGGCCGGAGGGCATTGCGAGTCAGGTGAAGAGTGACGTCCACTCGCCTGCACAATTCCGCGTTATCGGACCCTTGATGGATATTTCAGAAGTGTATGCGACCTTTGGAATCAAATCCACTGATACGATGTACCGACCCGAAAACATGCGTGTCAAGATCTGGTGAGGAAGTAGAAAGGTAAAAGTAAAAAGTGAAGAAGAGCAAATAAGGGATGTGGAATCTATAGAAAGGAGCCCGGGAGAAATACCCGGGCTTTTCTTATGCTGTCAGCTAGTGCCGGCTCCTAGAAGTGATCTTTTGTTTTGTTTGAACGGGGATATGCTTCGACGCGGCCGCGAGCGTCATCCCGAGCAAGCGAAGCGCGTCGAGGGAGAGCTCGCGGCCTTGCTCAGCATGACGTTCGGTAAACGAAAATGCAAGAACACTTAATTGAAATGGCACTAGATGCTTCGGCTCCGCTCGGCGTCCGATCTTATCCGCGTTGCACTTCACCTGGTAAACCAAGATCGCCAAGATCAATTGACATCGGATCTGACGGCGTTGTGTTGACCCTCCACTCCTGCTCCACCTCATCAAAGTCGGCAATCTTGCTGATCGGCAGTTTCAAATATTTTCCGGATCCGGTCGCGGCGACGTCGCCATCCGGCAGATAAACCTCCCCCGTTCCTTCGAACAATCTGCTGTTCTCCGAAGTGATCCGTCCGACGACACGCAGTTCCTGATCCAGCGGTACAGGTTTCCGAAATTTGGCCGTGAACTCGATCGTGACGCCCCACAATGCATGATCGTAGCGCATCAGAATTGCCCGGCCGATGGTCTCATCCAGCAGCGCCGTCGTGATCCCGCCATGCGTCCTGCCCGGATAGCTCTGGTGCATCTCGGACGGTTTGAATTGACAGACGAGTTCGCCGTTTTCCAACTCATAGAAAGCGGCGTGCAGTCCGAACGGATTTTTCAGTCCGCAGACCAGGCAAAGTTTACTGTTTTCCTGTTTTCGTACGACCGCGTGCAGCATGTGGATACCTTCGGTGTTTTTTCAATTCTTTGAGTGTTCCAGAGCACTGGAAGAAAATTAAGAATTATGAATTAAGAATTACGGCGGACAGCTCTTTTCTAGGGCGTTCGCAATTCCCGGCCGCCGCGGTCGAATTGAAATATTCAATTCTTAATTCATAATTCGAGACATCTGAAAAACAGAAGCATTCTGTCATTGCGAGACGTTTTTTGTCGAAGCAATCTTGTTTTTCGTTCGTTTTGACTAGATTGCTTCGTCGCTTCGCTCCTCGCAATGACTTTTTCAGAGGTCTCAATTCTTAATTGCCTTTCTATCGCAGCAGCGTCAATGCTTTCGTCATCCTGACGCCTCCCGCTTCCACTGTGTACAAATACATCCCGCTCGAAAACGAAGCGGCATTCCATTGCAGACGGTGCATTCCCGCATCCATCACTTCATCGGTGAGAAGTGCAACCCTCCGCCCGAGGAGGTCGTGCACTGTCACCAGAACCCGTTCTGATCTTGAAAGCGTGAATTGAATCGTTGTGCCCGGGTTGAATGGATTGGGATAATTCTGGGAAAGCTCAAACCCTTCCGGCAATCGCGTCGCAGCAGCAACAAAGACAGGACGATCCAGAATCCCCAGATAATCGCCGATGCCATGAAGAATTGCATTCGCCGTTTTGTCGAATGATTTTGCAGCCGTGTCGTTCATGTCCTCATATGTCAACGCAAGGACTTTCTCGTGATGGTTGTACCAGAACCAGCTTTCCGGGTACTGCGTCGCCGCCGTGGACGTCCAACTGACGAAGAACGTGTACGGTTGAATGGCGCCGGGAAAATTCGAACGCACCGTATCGATAAACCGGATCTGCATTGCAGAATAGAGCGGCGATGTTCCGGCAGCGGTATGGTAGACGAAATAGCGCGATGTGCCGTACGCCGAATGCATGTTCAACGCGATGCGTATCGGATTTTCTTTCGCCATCAACCGCGTGAACATGCTCCGGAGAACCGCCACCTCCGGTTGACTCGGCGTTGTACTCCAATTGCTTTCGATATCGATGTTGTTCGCATTCTCCCGCAGCTTCCCGAGTTCGACGCCGTCCGGATTGTACATGGGGACGATATTGAACACACAACTGTCGCGCAGCTTCTTCGCCATCGGAGTGTTTGATAGAAGAATTTTGACAATCTCGTTCGTTACCCAGGTTCCCTGGACCTCGTTGGGATGAGTGCGCGCATGGATCCAGATTCTCGTCCTCACGGCAAAAGAAAACGCCGTATCCTGAATGGTCACCATGTACATCGTCCTGCTTTGCACAGTCGCACCGATGGAATCGACAACCACAAACGGACTTTTCTTCCATTGCTGGAGATCATACCGGAGTGTGTCGTATCCATATCCCCAGCCGACAGAAGCAACTTGCTTATAGAGGGATGAAGTCGTGTCAGGATAGCCGCACGGATCGCGCTCCGGTGCGTACATCTGGGCATGAACTGCCGCAGAGAGTAATATCACGCATGCCAGGGCGGAGAGGATATATCGTCGATGAGTCATATGTGTTCACTATTCTTCATAATTGATTATTGAAGTATCGAGAATATTTGACTGAAACTCAATCGCAGAATTATCCGGCGCAGCTTGCAACACTGCCCGGACAGGAAGTGACATGGATCTTGATTGGAGTGACCGATCTACTACGGCCCGTGGATAGCTGTAAGTGATTGATGAAACGCGGGACTTTTTGCAGGAACGAGGGAAGAAACGGTGGGACGTGATGCACGGAGGCGGTCTCTCTGGCGATTCTGACCTTGTGAGTGCCATCTCACTGGAGCACAGACACAAACCCCTTTCGGGAGCCCAGCTGCATCCCGGAATTCGGAATAATCCTTGCCGTCACAGCGGCCGACTGCAAACGATGCTGCCAGCGGGTTATCAGAGCGACGTTACAGGCAAGGTCAATTACGCGGCGGATTCTTTACGGACAAAGAGCATCCACAGGGCAATAACACACACACCTCCCATGGAATCTCGAATGATATGCCTGATTTCATCAACGGAGGCAATCCGGTTTTTTGAAATATCAAGCACGTCGTTTCCGTGAACGGTCGCCATCCGGCGCCTATGTTCATCCAAGATTGTATTCTCGTGTATGCTGGCCACTAATCGCTCATGTTCGTCAAATATGTCGTTGCCTTTCACCGTGGCAAGACGGTGATTGCAATAATCGAACAAATCCGATCCCCGCATTCTGAAATCTACCATAACCTCATCCGATCATGTCAATTGCTACTTGAATATTGCCCTATCGCTATCTGTCTTTCGCGAACGTACTTTTTCGCCGGCTTGATTTGCCGTAATCAAACAGCGGGGATATTTCCGGTTCGCTTTGGTCGCGGCTTCAAAATAGTCGGATGCAGCGATTGTGTCGATTATTTCCCTTCCGCCGGCCGTAACGAGCTTAATGGTATATGTTGTATAGCCCATCCATACTCCTGTAGTATTAATGACAAAGCCCCCGCCAGCGTACGCCAGTAGAGGCTTCTATTTTTTTCATCGACATCTAGAGCATAGGAGTCCCAACAACACAGATGACGATTGATTGCATTGTTTTAATATGCCTTATTCTGGCACCAATGTCAATCAATTTGCCTCTTTTTCCGGGATCTCATTGGAAATGATGTCGAATCCGGCGTTTTCGGCAAACC
>JAPLFO010000152.1 GCA_026390635.1 Ignavibacteriales bacterium | reverse complement strand
AACAACGTCTCACTAGAATCCGAGTAACTGGAACACTCCATCTGCCATCGCCCTGACCAGCTTGCCGACCGGAAGTATATCAATGCCGGATCGGGATTCGAAGAAAATGATTCCAAAAAGCGCAAAGGTTCCATACCGGTAGAACTTCGCCTCCGTTTCCGGTGACAATTGAAGAGTGGAAAATAGAAGGTGCGACCCGTCGAGCGGAGGAATCGGAATCAGATTGAAAACGAAGAGTCCGTAGTTGATGTAGGTGCAATAGATCAGAACGTTGAGAAAGGTTCCATAGATGGCATTTCCGTCGAATGGAAAGATGAGAAGTATCAGACGGAGAAGTACCGAGACGGCAAGCGCGAGCATCAGATTTGATGCCGGTCCGGCTGCCGCAATAATCGCTTCGTCTCTTTTCGGATACTGAAGATTTGCTCGTGTGAAGGAAACCGGTTTTGCCCAACCGAATCCTGCAACAATCAGAAAGAAAAATCCCAGAAGATCGATGTGCTTCAACGGGTTCAACGTCAGTCGTCCCTGGTCGCGGGCGGTCGTGTCTCCGAGCCGGTACGCAGCATACGCATGCATGTACTCATGGATTGTCAAGCCAAGAATGACTCCGGGCAGTGAGTAGAGCATCGTGAGATAGGAAAGCTTCATAGAATCGGCCTTCTGGTGTAATCGTCCGCTGCGGGAAGCGGCCGACGGTGATGGAACAAAAAAGGCACTTCGGATGATAGAAGTGCCTTTGATATTTTCTGTGCGCAGCGGTTACTTCTTTTTAGCGCCTTGTGTAATCCATGTTTCGAAGATCGCGATTTCATCGGGAGTCATTTTGACCCTGGTCATTACCGGCATCTGCTCTCCGAACGAGGGATTGGGCTGCATTTTTTTGACCAGGGTGCCGTCTCCCGATTTTCCTGGAACAACAGCAGCACCATGTTTTCCACCGTCACTATCGGCATGACATCTTTTGTGAAAGAAACCTGTCTCTTCTGAGCTGAAGCGGAAATGGAGAGAACGATGACAGAGAGAAGTACGGTAATTACAGTGCGATTCATAGTAAACGGCTCCTTGCTGAAGAATGAAAAATTAGTTATTGCGTGAACAAAATTAGGATATTCTCTCATCACTTGCAAGGATGGTGAATATGGCGGGATGGAAAAAAGCACAAGAGGGAAGCGGCGAAGGTGATCAGGCAGCTTACAACTTCCGTCTGCGATTCCGCAAATAGTCGACAAAAATGAATTGACCAAGATTATTGAGCGAGGAATAGTACGCTCTTCCTTGATTTGCCTTCGTGAGCTGCTCCACAAAATCGACAAGGGCGGGATCCTGAGCGACCATGAACGTCGAGATAGTGATTTTCTCCCGACGGCAGGCGACAGCTTCGTCAAGCGTTTTGTTCACAATGCGCGGATCGAGTCCGAACGGATTCTTGTACAGGCGGCCTGCGTCGTCAAACATCGCGGACGGCTTGCCGTCGGTAATCATGAATATCTGCTTGTTGACATTGCCGCATCGACGGAGAAGGCTGCGTGCCATCTGCAATCCGGCGCGGGTGTTGGTATGGTACGGGCCAACCGTCAGAAACGGCAGCTCATCCAGGCTGACCAGCGAGGCATCGTCGCCAAAGACGACCAGCGATAGATAGTCTTTTGGAAATTTCGTCATGATTAATTCCGACAATGCGAGCGCAACTTCTTTTGCCGGCGTGATCCGGTCTTCTCCATACAGGATCATGCTGTGACTTATGTCTAGCATCAACACCGTTGCGCAGGAGGAGAGGCTTTCTGTTTCGTACACTTCCAGATCGTCTTCCGTCAATGAAAAGCCCTCGATCCCGTCGCGGCGGCAAGAGTTGGTCATGGTAGATGTCAGATCGATATCGGTCGGTGCATCGCCGTATTTCCATTTTCTCGTCTCACTCAGACGCTCAATGCCTGAACCGGAGCGTGGTGTTTCATGACTGCCGGGCGGATTCTTCTTCAGAGAGCTGAAAATTTCCAGCAAAGCATCACTGCGCAGTCTTTGAATCCCTTTGACAGTCAGTTCGTTGACGCCTCCGGCTTCACGGATGAGTCCCAATTCCTTCAGTTTTGCGATGAGATCTTCCATGCTCATGTTCTCATCAAAGATGCCGTACTGTTCTGCAAGCCGGCGCAGCCACTCCAGTGCCTCTTCCACATCGCCGCTCGTGCGGATTACCAGTTGACTGAACAGGGACGTGAGTGCTCGCAGGCGGTCTTCGTCTGTTTGCGAACCAGGCATCCATTGTGAGTAGAGGAACTTCATTGGTCAAAATCCTCAGCCGTTTGACCGCCGGAGAATATGCTTCCCACCATGTCTTTGTAGTGGGTGAGATGATCCGCATCTTCTTTCGCGATCTTTGAGTACTGATGAAGTCCGTCGAGAACAAACTCCATTGCCCCGCCGAGGGCGGCAGGATTTTGTGCGTCAGGGGGAAGGTGGTGTTGTGCGAGTTCACGGAGTCCCGGCACTTTGTCCAGCGATTCAAAGTACTCTTTGGTTGACAACTCGTCGCCGATTTCCACCGAATTCCCCGATTCAAACCACCGGATGATCTTGCCGTACTCGCCATCTTCGGGTTGCTCCGCACGACGGTTTCGTTTTCTCAGCGGATCGGGGAAGTAGGAAGCAAAGACGTTCCGGACGGCTTTGCCGATGAGCGCGCGGCTGACTTTCGCCGGGCCTTCCTGTTCCCCCTCGAATACCAGCTCGAGCTTCCCGGTCAGGCCGGGAAGAATATGCGGAAGATCGCATAAGCGTGGAGAGCTTTTTGTTTCGCCAAGCAGGATAGCCCGGCGCTCGGCATTGCTGGCAAGATTCTCCATCGCCGCGATCGTCAGGCGGGCGCTCACGCCGGATTTCTGGTCGACGTATTCGCTGGCGCGTGCTTCAAAAGCAATCTGCTCGATGATTTCCCGGAAGTAGCGGGGAATTTCTATGGCAATACCGTTCCTCTTCGTCCACGCCTCCTGAGCGGTGATTTCGATGGCATCGTCCATCGAGCGTGGGTAATGCGTCAGAATCTGGGAATCGATTCTGTCCTTCAATGGCGTGATGATGTTGCCCCGATTTGTGTAGTCTTCAGGATTCGCTGTGAAGATCAACGCCACATCCAGCGGAAACCGGACATTGAACCCGCGGATCTGGATGTCTTTCTCCTCCAGAATATTGAAAAGTCCGACCTGAATGCGCGGCTGAAGATCAGGCAGTTCATTAATTGCAAAGATGCCGCGATTGGCACGCGGAATAAGTCCGAAGTGAATCGCTCCTTCGTGGGAATAGTGAAGCCGCTGTGTTGCTGCCTTAATCGGATCGATGTCTCCGATCAAATCGGCGATAGTGACATCCGGCGTAGCAAGTTTCTCGCTGAAGCGTGCGTCGCGATGAATCCATTCGATCGGCGTGTCGTCGCCCATCTCGCGCACGGTGTCGACGCCGAATTTGCTGACGGGCCGGAACGGATCGTCATTGATCTCGCTTCCCATGATGACCGGAAGGTACTCATCCAGCAGAGACGGCAACGCACGCACCATGCGGGATTTCGCCTGGCCGCGTAATCCCAGCAGAATGATGTCATGCCGCGCGAGAATCGCGTTGACGAGAGCCGGGATGACGGTCTTCTCATAACCAATGATGCCGGGAAAGAGCTGCTCTCCCTTCTTTAGTTTTGTGATGAGATTGTTTCGCATCTCATCTTTGACAGGAAGCGGTTTGTAGCCGCTCTTCTTTAATTCTCCAAGTGTGGCAGGACGGTGTGACACTGAAAAGCTCCTTTCGCGAATCGTTGCAACTGGGGGCTGAAAGCCGTATTTTAATGTTGTCCGAAAGCGCAGGGACTGATATTGCTCCCAAGGCTCTTCCGGTATCATGTTCTTTCAAACATATTGTTCCAACACTCACGTGATGCGCTTGCGCGCTCTACCACATAAAACAGCCATATTCCGTTTAAGTTCCCTCGGCGATATCCTTCTGACCACTCCACTCGTTCGGGCTTTGCGCTCGGCTCTGGGGCCGGATGCACAGATTGACTTCGTTGTGAAGAAGCAATTTGCAGAACTCGTGCGGCACAATCCGCATCTCTCCAGGGTTATAGAATTTGATGCAGACGGCGACGGTGGTTCCCTGGGAGAACTTGGCGCAGAACTGAGGAGACAGCGGTACGATCTTGTACTAGATCTTCATAACAATCTACGTACAATTGCGCTCAGAATTCTTTCGAGACCGTTATGCTCTGAAGTCATCACAAAACACATTTTTCGGCGATGGATGCTTGTCCGGTGGAAGCGCGGCATCAGCCAGCCGTTTCTGCACGCAGTTGATCGCTATTTTGAAACTCTCCGCTCCTATGGTATTCATGCGGATGACAAAGGGCTGGAAATATTTTTGCCTGACGACATTGTTTCGCGCGTGAAGGGAGTCATCACTGCGCATTTTGGCACGAGCGGTCGTACAATCATCGGTATGTGCCCTGGCGCCCGGCACTTTACGAAGCGCTGGCCCTGGGACAAATATGCCGAGACAGCGGAGAATCTTCTTCGCGACGGTGCGTATGGGGTTCTCCTGCTGGGAGGATATGAAGAAAAGGATCTGTGTGATCGGATTGCCTCGGGATTTCCGGCAAATTCCATTCTGAATCTCGCCGGATCCCTTTCCATTCTGGAAAGCGCGGCGGCAATGGATTGCTGCAGCGTTGTCCTCACCAATGATTCCGGGTTGATGCATCTTGCGGCGGCGCGTCGCCGGTCGGTTGTGGCGCTTTTCGGTTCAACGACGCGTGAGCTCGGGTTTTTCCCCTATGGAACCGAATCTGTTGTGGTCGAGCAGCAGGATCTTCCGTGCCGGCCTTGTTCGCATATAGGAGGGGATCACTGTCCGGAGGCGCATTTTCGCTGTATGTTAGATATTCATCCGGAAAGAGTTGCAGTGGAAGTAACGCGTTGGTCGGCCCCGGACACGAGAAGCAATTAAAAATGGATGCACCTGAAAAAATTCTTTCGGAAATTAACACGCTCGCAGCCGGTAAACTCCGGTCAGCGGAAGATCTTGCGTGTCTCCTCAGGAATTGCAGCGGCGGATCAGAATGGCAGTCTCTTCTGACGCTTTCATTTCATGCAAAGTTCATTGTTCGAACATCCGGTGTGATGGCACGTGTCGGCAGTCAGGCAGATGGATATGAAAAGCTGTCGGTGGAGTTTGTGGAGAATCTGGGAAAAGCCCGCGCACTTCTTGGAGAGCTGCTGGAGAACATGCCCGGCGAAAAAGCATCCTGGACCATTCGGTTTCTTCAGCTTACTCCGGAGGCGCTGCAGAATCTTATGGGATTGTTGTATGATATCAGTTGGATAAAGAATTGGGAGATTGATCATCGAACATGATCCTAAAGAAGTGCCAGTCCTGCTGTTGGTGCGGCGCCTGCAGATCACAACAGCGATCGTGATTGTCCTTCTCTTTTTGCTTGATCCTCCGGCGACGGTGGCGGGAATCATCCTGACGCTGCTCGCGTTCATAGGTACCGCACTTGCGGCCGTCCTCGTTCACCAAAAAATAAAACAACCATGAAAATTCTTCTGACAATTCTTCTGGCAGCCGGCATTCTCTCCGCCCAGCAGCATCCGATGGTCCGCACCGGTCTTGATGTTCTTGCCGAATCGAATTTTTCCATGTTCAGCGGAAAACGTATCGGTTTGATCACAAATCCGACCGGCATCACGCGTACTCTTGCGTACGGAGTGGATGTGATTGCGCACAGCGGAACCGTTCGTCTGACAACGCTTTTCGGTCCCGAGCACGGTGTGCGCGGCGACGTCGCAGCGGGAGGTTCGGTTGACTCCTCTACTGATTCCGCGACGGGAATTCCTGTCTATTCGCTCTATGGCAGAACCAGGAAACCGACAAAGGAAATGTTGAAGGATGTGGACATTCTGGTGTACGATATTCAGGACATCGGTTCGCGTTCCTACACGTACATCAACACGATGGCGTACGGAATGGAAGCAGCGGCAGAAAACGGGATCGAATTTGTTGTGCTCGACCGTCCCAATCCGATTGGCGGCAACAGAGTGGAAGGCAATATCCTGAAGCCGGAATTCAAGTCATTCGTCGGCATGTTTCCCATCGCCTATGCGTACGGAATGACGTGCGGCGAGCTCGCGACGATGATCAACGAAGAAGGATGGCTGGCGGGAGGAAAGAAGTGCCGGCTTTCTGTTGTCACAATGAAGGGATGGCGGCGCTCCATGACATGGGCGGAAACGGGATTGCCCTGGGTTCCGACATCGCCGCATGTGCCGAATCCGGAGACAGCGTTGTTCTACACGGCCACTGGAATTCTGGGCGAACTCAATGGCATCAGCATCGGTGTCGGATACACCATGCCATTTCAGCTGGTGGGGGCACCTTGGATCAATGGCGCGCAGCTTGCCGAGCACCTCAATGCCCTGCACCTTCCCGGATGCTATTTCAGGCCGTTGAGTTACAAGCCGTTTTACAATCCGATGAAAGATCAGCTGCTGCAGGGCATCCAGCTCTACCTTCTGGATCCCGCAAAGGCAAATCTGACCGAGATTCAGTTCTCCATAATAGCAGAGATGAATGCGTTGTGGCCGGCACGAGCCGTTCTGGCAAATGCGTCGTCCGACAGGACGTCGATGTTTGACAAAGTGATGGGAACGGATGAGGTGCGGAAGGCGATTAATGCAGGAACGCCGATAAAAGAAATTCTTTCCGGGTGGAAGGCCGAATTGGAGCAATTCAAAATCAAGAGGCAAAAGTATTTGTTCTATGAATAGGGTTGCTATGGCAAGGATGAAGTTCGATCGTGTGGCGGCGGTGGTGCTGCTGGCCGTTCTCCTTATCAGTGGCAAGGGGATAGCACAAAACGCACCGGCGAAGCCGGTGGTAGAAAGCGATCCTGTCATTCTGTTTGCTCCGTTTGTGGATGAGTCGGAATTTTCCGGGAAATGGAAACTATCCGAGGTGGTTCCACAATTTCTTTCCGCCTACATCTCGGAAAAATATCATGCTTCCTCGATTCCGCCCGCGTCGGTGCAGATCTTCGGAGAGACGATTGGTGTTACCGGAATTATCCCTGTTGCCATGCTGGAACGATTTGCATCTCATTTCAGGGCGCGGTACGTTGTGACGGCGATGATTACTGAATTTTCTATCGGCAGATTTATCGTTGCCGAGCAGGATCTGGCAGGGTACGAATCATTTTCCGCAGAGGTTGGGTTTTCCTATAAGATCTATGACGCGCAGAAACTACCGATGGATGTCGATAGGGCGCTCCTATCCGACGGTGTGGCAGCAGGCAAAGTTCGGGATCGCGCGCTGGGGATTACATTGTTCGGAAAACAAACGGATCGTACGAACCAGTATTTAACATTGGATGAATTGCCGTTTGGCGGCGAAAGGTTTAACAAAACGGTCATTGGTGAAGCAATGGCGCGAACGGCTGTTGACTTTGCTTCAAAATTGGAGCAGGCTATTGTTCATCTGCAGCTTCGCGAAATTGGAGGCGCCGGCTCTGCCGCGAGCCTGGCACGGGATACGTCCTTTGCGCTGCACCGAAAGCAATTGAACGGTGAGGTTCTTGTCGTTGACAGTCTTGAAGTATTCATCAATCTGGGTTCAGATGATGATGTTGTGGTCGGGCAAAGGCTTCCGGTCTATTCGAAAGGGGAGCAGCTGCGGGATCCCAACACACACGCCGTCCTGGGCGAGAGTGATCGACGGGTGGGGGAAGTTCAAATCATGGAACTGCGTGCTCCTCATCTCTCCCTGGCGGTCATCATACAGGGGGTGGGACTGATTGCGCCCCGGCAGAAAGTACGCGTCAACGTGGTGCGCTGACGCGAAGCCGGGATCCCTTTTCACTTGAGATTTGCCACAAATTTTGTAGATTGAGAGGCACTGTATTTGTCGGCACTACGGAAAGATGAACCACATCTATGAAACCCGCTCTGGCGAAATATTCATTGTTGGTGCTATGCATTGCGGCCATCGTCTGGCTTGGTGCCGTCAATGTCCGGGCGATCATCGGGTTTGAACTGCTTCACACCGGGACACTGGAATTTATTACCACCCTGGATCCACCGGTGGAGCGGGAGATCATGCACCTTGTCAGCTATGCATCGCTGGCTGTGGATGCGGGGTACGCCGTTTCATTTCTGAGCGCAATCGTCTTTCTCTGGTCCAGTCCCCTCGTCGTGAAGCGCGAAGGCTGGCTGCTGATGAGTGCAATGCTCTTTTTCGGATTTGCTCCGGTGGAATTCTATGCTGTCTATCTGGATCTCAAATTTGCCTGGATCGAATTGTTCTCCGGACCGGATGCCGAAACGCTCAGGGCGTTGTTTCTGAAACGATTGACTGCGCTTGCCGGGGCACCGATGGTGGCGCTCTTGTGCTACTATACGATCATTCCGCTGACTATCTGGCAGCCGATGAAAAAAGAGGAGCGGGCGTGACGATTGAGGAGTTTTTTCCGGAGCTCGAAGCTCTTGCAGAGCAGATGGACGTCCGCATCCGGTATGAGAAGGGGGATTTCGACGGCGGCTACTGCATTCTGCGCGATGAGCGGATCATCGTTGTCAATCGGCGACTGAACGTCAGCCGGAAAGTCTCGGTAATTTCACAAGGACTGAATCAGCTTGGTCTCGACAATGTATTCATTAAACCGGCAGTTCGATTGTGCATAGAAGATGAACTCGCGAAGGCGCGGTAGTCTATGAAGATTCTTGTCATCAATGGTCCCAACCTCAATCTCCTCGGTGTGCGCGAGCCGGCGGTCTATGGAGTGCAATCACTGCAGGACATTGAAGGTGAGCTGGTTCGGGATCATCCCGAGGTCGACTTTTCTTTTTTTCAATCGAACCATGAGGGCTCTCTCATCGATGCGCTTCACGAAACTCTGACGAACGCATGTGACGGTGTCGTTATCAATCCCGGCGCGCTGACACATTATTCGTATGCGATCCGGGATGCGGTTTCCTCACTCCGGGTTCCGGTGATCGAAGTACATCTTTCCAACATCCATTTGCGCGAGGAATTCCGCAAGAATTCCGTTATCGCCCCCGTCTGCGTTGCGCAAATTTCCGGATTCGGTTCGGAAGGATATCATCTTGCAGTTCAAACGCTCTATCAGCATCTTACAACCGCCGGGCATCGCCATGATTAAAGCCGTCATCTTCG
Source organism: Ignavibacteriales bacterium (assembly GCA_026390635.1). Lineage (GTDB taxonomy): Bacteria > Bacteroidota > Ignavibacteria > UBA10030 > UBA8401 > JAPLFO01. The sequence goes on along the minus strand of JAPLFO010000152.1, from coordinate 21,041 downwards.
ATCTTGATAATACACTTGTCGATTTTATGCTTATGAAACGCCAGGCGATCGATGCAGCCGTCAGCGCCATGATCGATGCCGGTCTGAAATTGACGCGGGAGGATATCCACGCCCGGATTAATGCTATCTACAAGGAACGGGGCATTGAGTTCCAGAATGTCTTCGACCAGTTGTTGTACGATGAGTTCAATAAGGTCGACTTCAAAATTCTGTCTGCCGGTGTGATTGCCTATCGCAGAGCGCGCGAAGCGGCGCTCGTTCCGTATCCGCATGTGTACTCTACGCTCATGGAATTGCTGAAGCTCGGATTGCGGTTGGGTGTTGTATCCGATGCTCCGGCACGGGAGGCATGGCTGCGGTTGTCCTATCTGAATCTTCACCACATTTTCGATCATGTCGTAACCTTCGACGACACCGGCGAACGGAAACCAAATGCAGCACCGTTCAAACGCGCACTCGAACTACTCGGCGTGCAGGGACATGAATCCCTCATGATCGGAGACTGGGAAGAACGCGACGTTGTCGGTGCAGCCAAGGTCGGCATGAAGACGGTCTTTGCGCGCTACGGCGATACATTTGGGACCGTTGAATCCAACGCAGACTACGAAGTGAATGACATCGCCGAACTGATTGATATTGTGCGGAACGAAAACTCAATTCGGCTATGACTGGAAGCCGGTTGAAAAATCAGTTTTGAGTACGAAAGACGTTTTTCCACTTATCTCGACATGGAAGATGTTTTTTTCGGGAAGTGGCTTCTGCATAGCTTCTATCGGGATTCAGAAAATCCATTCGGGGAGCATCAGTGATCACCGGCATTGGAATAGATATCATCGAGATCTCCAGAATCGCGGAGTCGCTGCGAGAGTATGGGGATACGTTCGCTGGCAAATTGTTTACCGATCGCGAGAGAGAATACTGTATCTCAAAGGCAAATCCTGCGCAGCACTATGCGGCCCGGTTTGCCGCCAAAGAGGCGTTCAGCAAAGCGATTGGAACCGGCTGGTCGGGCGAGTTCGAATGGAAAAGGGTTGAGGTTATGAACAACGATGCCGGGAAACCCGAACTTGTCTTTTTCGGGAAGATGGCATCGCTGATGGCGGGATTGTCGATCCATCTTTCCCTCTCGCATTCGAACACGGCAGTCGTTGCTTGCGTTGTGATAGAGCGCACATCGGAATAATAGAACTCGCGGAGCGCACCGCTATGTGCTACTTTTTTCCATTCCGGTTTCACACAATCTATCGCCTTCCATCATTCTGAGGGCAATCACAATGAAGAAGCGATTCCTGCTTGTCATGGCGATTCTTTCGGTGGCCGTTGCAATGCTGCTGATGACCGGGTGCGACAAGAAGAGCGACCCGGTCACGGGCACCAACGATACGAATCCGATCCTCACTTTCAGCGCATCAACAGATACCATCCGCGTCGTCGCCGATCAAACAAACAACACAACATACCTTTCCAACGGCACACGGCCGTTCTCCATTCTGACTGCACCCAATAGTGCAGTTGCAACGGCAGTTATCAGCGGCTCGACGGTAACGGTACTTGGCGTTGCAGCCGGTTCGACGTCGATGGTGGTGAAGGATAACTCGAGCCCGGTGAAGACGCTCACCATTTCGATTACGGTAAGCACCGGCGGCAGCAGCACGTGGACGACCTCCGGTTCTCTGAGCTTCTCCACCACGCTCACAACAACAAGTACTGTTCGCAGCTTCTCAGTAAGCGGGATCGCGAATTCAGACTACACAGGATCGGGCGGCGCAGGAGCGATCTACAGTGCGAGCTCAAAAATATTGTGGGTGTTTGCGTACAAGCCGAATTCCTACTCAAGCACGGCCGATCTCGTTATTCTGGAACTTTTCACAACCGCCGCCACATTGACAACGGGCAGTTATTCGCTCAACGGAACAGGTACGAACTACGGTACGATGATCTACGACGTCCGGATAACTGCGACTGATACGGCTTACTATATGACGAGTTCGGGAACAGCAAATTTGACGACATTGACGTCATCCGCGGCCGCAGGCACATTTTCTGGTGGAGGGATGTACACAACCGGTTCCGGTGCATTTGACCTGTTCACGTTGAGCAATGGAACGTTCAATGTTCCATCAATTGCTATCGGCAAAGCAGAGCTGGCGAGTCCGGGCGAGATCGCATTGCGCAATTCAATCGAGAGTATTGTATGCAACGTAAAAGCACATCAGCGATAACAAACACTTCTGAACACGCAAAGCCGTCTCGATTTTTTGGGACGGCTTTTTTACTCTTAAGTCTGGAGCAAAAATCATGCGGTTACTCAATAGAAACAAGGAAATTATGCGGGCAGCAGGGATCATGGCGTTGCTTGGAGCACTCCTCCTGTGGGGATGTGATAGCAACGGTCCGGCCACGGAGAAAAAAGAGGAGCCCGCCGTGACGAACACCCTTCCGTTTTCTGCAATGTCTCCGTTCCTGAGTGTATCTCCCGAGACCACCGGCAGCGTCGAAATTTGGGGCGGGACAACACCATACTCCATTCAATCGATATCTGATTCTTTGAAAATCTACGCAGGATCGGCCGGGATTGCCGTTCGCGATGGAAAATACTTTCTCGACGTTCGGGGAAAAGCGAAGGGGACGGCGACGATTGTCGTGAAAGATGCCGGCGGAAAAAACCAGATTCCGGTCGAGGTGCGTGTGCAATCGTTCACAGCGATACCCGCTGCGGTGACGCTCGCAGTGTCGGAAGCAACCGAAATCCGATTACGCTCCGGGATCCGTCCCTATGCTATCGTGCAACCGCCGGGCAGCCAGGTAGCAACGGCAACGCTATCAGATACGGTAATCTTTCTGTTTGCGTTGGGATTTGGGAGTACGGGCGTGACAATCCGAGATCAGAATGGTGCCGGTGACAGCATCTCGGTTCCTGTGACGGTGACAAAGACGTTCGGAGTCTTCGGCGGCGGGACGATTATTGCAGGTGCAACGATCATCGATTCCATCAGCGGCGGCGTGGCGCCGTATCGTCTTTATTCCTATGACGATAGCAAGGTGACCGCAACGATTAACGGCGCATCACTGTCGATCACTGCAGCCGGGTCGGCTGCGGGAAGCACGATAGTAGTGATTACCGACAATTCGATTCCGCGGCGTCTTCTCTCACTTCCGGTTTCAATTGTCTCGCCATTGTCCCTCTCTCCGGCGTCAATTTCGATCGCCGAAGGAACGTCGATCATGGTGAATATTGCCGGCGGAACAGTGCCCTATTCTATTACATCACAACCGGCCGGTTCCATAGCGACTGCATCGATCGCCGGAAGTACGCTGACCGTGACCGGGCTTTCTGCCGGGACGACAACGGTGAAGATAGGCGATGCGTCCAGTCCGGTGCAAACGAAGTCGCTTGCCGTTGCCATCACGTCCAGCAATGGATTCACCACTGCGGGCACCTTGTCATTTTCGTACGCCAGCAGCAGCGGACAATCCGCCCCGTTTGCCGCCAATGGAATCTTCTACAACGTTCGTGCTGGAAACTCGGGCGCCGGTGCGTTCAGCTATCCCGGATCGCCGTCGAAGCTCATTATCTATGCCTATAAGGATTTCTCTCAGGTGAGTGCGGATATTGTTTCACTTACGGTGACGAACACTGGTGCCGTTGCAACAGGAGATTATCCGTTTGCATCCACTGCTGCAAAGAATGCCGCAGGTTTCTATAAAATAAATGCAAATCTGAATGACACAAGCCATATGGGCTACATGTTCTCGTCGGGAACGCTCACGGTGACGTCCTCCAATGGTATAGCCATCGCCGGGACGTTTTCCGGCGGGGCATACGATATTCTGAACAACGTGACGACAATAACAATAACGAACGGACAATTCTCGGTGCCCATTATCAGCGGCACAAATGGATCGGCTATGGATCGGAAAGTTCGGAATGTGATTCTGAAGTCCTTGCGGTAGGCAGCGGGCGCGGTCAGCGCTTCCGTTCAAGCGTGCCGGAGATCTTTTTCATTTCGGATGCGATAGTTTTTCTGACCATCACCGGATCGTTGGCGATCAGGGCATCCACGTTAAGGCGGAGGCAGCGGCGCACGTCGCGTTCGGATGTAATGCCGTAAACAAAGACACCGATACCGGCGCTGTGTGCGTCGTCCACCACCTCCGCGCTGAGTTGATACTTGCTGCAGATAAACATATCCGCGCCGGTTGCCGTGGCCAGTTGCGCCGGTGAACGCCGGAAGTGTTTGATCGGATTATACAGCAATCCCGCCGGAATACTCTCATCGTACTTTTTTAGTGCGCGGACAATCTTGTGATTGAAAGAGGAAAAGATGACTGCGCGAGCCATCTTTTCCTTCTTCACCAGCTCAATAGCCAACTCATGAACTGGAACATCGCCGCGTGCGAGCACGTCCGGCTTGATCTCGATGTTGAGACCGGCGCCTCGCCTTGAAAGCGAAAAAACGTCCTCCAGCAGAGGAACCCGCTCTTTTGCAAACCGGCGCGAAAACCACGAGCCGTTATCAAGCGCACAAAGTTCATCGGAAGAAAATGAACGCACAAGGCCCCGCTGCGCCGTGGTTCGCTCCAGCCGCCGGTCGTGGATGACGACAAACTTATCGTCGGCGGAGAGCCGGACGTCCAATTCTATCATGTCGGCGCCGGCGTGGGCGGCTTTGCGGAAGGCGGCAAGAGTGTTCTCTGGTGCCTCGGCGGAGTAGCCGCGATGTGCAATAACCAGCGGGGCGGTATGATGAATGTGCGTCACGCTTTTTTCAATGCGTCAAGAACTCGTCCGGAGATTTGGCTGACATTCCCCGACCCGTCGACTGTGCGGAGAAGCCCTTTCGCTTCATAGTGCGCTTTCACTGGAGCAGTGGATGTCCGATAAACCTCAAGCCGATGTTGGACCGTCTCCGGTCTATCATCATCCCGCTGATAGAGTGTGCCGGAACATCTCGGACAGGGATCGTTCAGGGTGAGGTGGTCAACCTCTCCGTTGAAAATCGTTCCGCACCTTCTGCACACATAGCGTTGGCTCAAGCGGCTGATGATTTCTTTCTCATCGACGTCAATATTGACCACCTCTGGAGCTGCGATGTGCAGTTCCGCAAAAATCCTGTCGAGAGCTTCCGCTTGTGCCGCCGTGCGCGGAAATCCGTCCAGTATAAAACCCTTCGTACAGCACTCGGAGCCGAGAAGATCCCTGATCAGCCCGATCATGATATTGTCCGGCACCAGCATTCCTTTGTCCATCAACGCTTTTGCCTGTATGCCGAGCGGTGTCTGATTTTTGATTGCCTCGCGCAAAACGTCGCCGGTGGAAATATGCAGAATGGAAAAAGCATCTGCAAGAATCTTCGCTTGTGTTCCTTTACCAACACCCGGGGCGCCGAAGAGGATGATGTTCATAGTATGTTCAGTTAGGTGAAAAAAAACAGTAACGCAAAAGTGATAGGTACTATCCCGCAATTCTCAATTTTCTTTCTTTGCGGCCAACTGTCCGCACGCCGCCGTAATGTCTTCGCCGGCGCTGTCTCTGATGAATGTCGGAATTCCGGCATCCCGCAATTCTTTGGAGAACCAGGAAATCTTTTCCGGTGGAGATCCGCGTAATCCGGCGGCAAATCCTGACGGATTGGTGAAAGCAATTGAATGATAAGGAATGAGGTTGACCCGGCACTGAAAATGCCGCGAGACCTTGACCAGCCGCTTCACGTCCACGTGCGAATCATTCAAATTGTCGAACAGAATATATTCGAGCATGATGCTCTTCTTTGTCTTCTCGAAATAGTATGTTGCGGCCGCGATGACTTCTTCCACGCTATGCTTTTTTGTAATCGGCATCAGCTTCGTTCGCGTTTCATTGTGGAGCGAGTGGAGCGAAATGGCCAGCTTCACCTTCGCGCCGTCGTCCGCCATGCGGCGCATCTGATCTGCATATCCCGCCGTTGAGACCGTGATTCTTCGCGGGCTGATTCCCATGCCCGCCTCGGAGGAAAAAATTGTGATTGCCTGCATGAGAGGTCCGTAATTCAACAATGGCTCGCCCATTCCCATGAAGACAATATTGGTTACCGGACGGTGCGCAATATTCTGAATTTCCTGCACCTGGCCGATGATCTCGCCCGGTGTCAGGTTGCGCGTGAAACCCATCGTTCCTGTGGCACAGAAAGCGCAGTCGAGAGGGCAGCCCACTTGCGTGGAAATACACACCGTCAGCCGCTTCTCTTCGTCGATAGATCCCTTTCGCGGTGGGATCAGCACACTCTCAATTTTGTTTCCGTCTGCCAGCGTGAAGAGGAACTTCACCGTTCCGTCTTTCGTTGACGATTGTTTGGAAATGGCTTCTATGCTGCCGATTGTGGCGGAGGATTTCAAACGTTCCCGAAGAGCCTCCGGCAAATCCGTCATCTCGTCGAACGAAGACACTCCGTGTTTGTAGAGCCAGGCGAAAAGCTGTTTTGCGCGGTAGCGCGGTTCCTGCATTTCTGCAAGGAATATCTCCAATTGCGCTAGTGATAATCCGGTGAGCGTTGGGGTCGTTGTCATTCCGCATCAATGTACGGATTGCACCGTAGATTTCCAAATCAGCAAAAATTGGCGTATCTTAACAACAACATACTCATGACCTTCGGAAAAAAGAACTTTGCCGCAGAGACCACAGAGTAAGGATCGCAGATTATAGCACAAATCCTCTGTGTGCTCTGTGGTCTCTGTGGCAAAATCTTCCTTCCAATTCTGTAGGGCTTTTGATAATTGGCAAAGAATTTTAGCAACAGGGAATGGCAAAAAAGAAAGAACCAATAACATCTAGTAGAAGCGAATCGCAGGATGGATTCATCATCATCCGCGGCGCGCGTGTCCACAATCTGAAGAACGTCGACCTGGATCTTCCTCGAAATGCGCTGATCGTCCTGACGGGCGTCAGCGGATCCGGGAAGTCCAGCCTTGCGTTCGATACAATCTATGCCGAAGGGCAGCGCCGGTATGTCGAGAGTCTTTCCTCGTACGCACGGCAGTTCCTCGAACGCATGGACAAGCCGGATGTTGATGTGCTGCAGGGGCTGAGCCCGGCCATTGCCATTGAGCAAAAGACCAGCACAAGAAATCCCCGCTCCACTGTCGCGACAACGACAGAAATCTACGACTATCTTCGTCTGCTGTTTGCGCGTATCGGGAAGACGTACTGCCGTGTCTGCGGTACGCTGATTGTCAAAGACTCTGTCCACTCCGTTGTGGATCGCATCGTAGAGGAAAACGACGGGACAAAATTCTATATCACATTTCCTCTTCCGCATCATAGCAAGCGTTCACTGCGTGAAGAACTGGACGGCCTGCAAAAGCGGGGTTTCTTCCGGCTCCTTGTGGATGGAGAAATCCTTGACCTTCATGAAAAGAAACTAACCTCTGCTGCCAAACACGCTGTTTCTGTGCTTGTTGATCGCTATGTCCTCAGGAAAACTGAGCGTGAAAGTCTGACGCGTCTTGCTGATTCGGTGTTAACGGCTTTTACGGAAGGGGACGGCTATTGCTCGGCCCATCCTGTGGGAGCCGGAGAAACGATATCTTTCACCATGCATCGGGAATGTCCGGTAGATCATATCCGCTATGAGGAACCCGATCCGCAGCTCTTTTCCTTCAACAGTCCCGTTGGTGCATGTCCGGGCTGCCAGGGATTCGGGCGTACGGTCGGTATCGACATGGATCTGGTCGTGCCGGACCGGAGCAAATCGATCCGTGAAGGAGCCATCCTGCCCTGGACGACGCCGAGATTCCAGCGAGAGCTGCGCGATCTTCTCTCGGTCGCATATGAGGCCGGCATTCCGGTGAATGTTCCGTTTCGGAATCTGACGGATGTGCAGTTGAAGATGGTGGTCGACGGATATGGAAAGTACGCCGGGATTACCGCTTTCTTCAAAATGATTGAGCGAAAGACCTACAAGATCCAGTATCGCGTTCTATTGAGCAAGTATCGCGGCTACACACGCTGCGAAGTATGCGGGGGGAGCCGTCTGCGGTCGGATGCATTGTGCGTTAAAATTGGTGATGTCACCATCGCAGACATCGTCGCCATGACCATCGACGATGCGCATCACCTTTTCAAAGAGTTGAAGTTGACGCCATTTGAGTTCGAAATCGCCCGGCGGATTATGGAGGAGATCAAAAAGCGTATCGGTTTTTTGGTGGATGTTGGTCTCGGCTATCTGACGCTGGATCGTTTGTCGAGCACGCTGTCGGGCGGTGAATCCCAGCGTATCAACCTGGCAACATCGATCGGATCGTCTCTGGTCGGCTCGGTTTATGTGTTGGACGAGCCGAGTATCGGCTTGCACCCTCTCGACAACGACCGGCTGATCAACATTCTCTTCTCACTGCGCGATGTCGGCAACACCGTGCTGGTGGTGGAGCACGACGCCGCCATGATGCGTGCCGCGGATGTTCTTGTCGATATGGGACCGCGGGCGGGGGAACTCGGCGGCCGTGTGATGTATGTCGGTCCGCCGGCGCTTGCGGTTTCCGCGCCGGAATCATTGACCGGAAAATATCTGAGCGGGATACTGTCCATTCCGATTCCACGGACCAGACGCAAGCGGAACGGCGACGCGATCACGGTGCGAAATGCGTTTCAGCACAATCTGCGCAACATCGACGCTGCATTTCCACTGCGGAAATTCGTCTGTGTGACGGGCGTCAGCGGATCGGGAAAGAGCACGCTTGTACACGACGTTCTCTATGCGGGCGTGAAGAAATACCTTGGGCTGCTCGAAGAACGGATGGGAGGTGCCGCCGGCATTGAGGGAGTTGAAAAGATATCCGCCGTTGAACTGGTCGATCAATCACCGATCGGCCGATCGCCCCGGTCGAATCCTATCACCTACATCAAAGTGTTCGATCAGATCCGCGATCTGCTTGCCTCGACGCAAGCGGCACGCATTCGCGGACTCAAACCCGGATATTTTTCGTTCAACGTTCCCGGAGGACGTTGTGATACATGCGAAGGAGACGGATATCAGAAGATTGAGATGCAGTTTATGGCGGATTTATATCTGACATGCGAATCGTGCAAGGGGAAACGCTATAAGAAGGATGCGCTTGACATCCGGTACCATGGAAAAAATGTCGACGATATTCTTTCACTCACCGTGACGGAAGCGATGGATTTTTTTGGTTCTGTTCCGGAAGGGAAGCGCGTCGTACAGAAACTTTCCGTGTTGAACGATGTGGGATTGGGATACGTGCGACTCGGCCAGCCGGCAACGACGCTCTCCGGCGGCGAAGCACAGCGCGTAAAGCTGGCGGCGTTTCTCAGCGTTCCGTCGGAAGGGCAGACACTTTTCATTTTTGACGAACCGACAACCGGGCTCCACACCGACGATATCGCGAAGCTCCTGAAGTGTTTTAATGCGTTGTTGGAGGCCGGTCATTCAGTTGTGATCATCGAGCACAACCTCGACGTGATCAAATGCGCTGATTACATCATCGATCTGGGGCCGGGCGGGGGAGTCAATGGCGGACGAATTGTTGCGACGGGAACTCCGGAAGAAGTCGCGGCAAATCCGGACTCACATACCGGTCGATTCCTGAAAGAAATCCTTGGATGATGGAAATGATGTCTTATGTCTTCCAGCCGGCTGATATCATCACCACGCATGAGAAGACGGATATCCCTCGACAGTCACCGAGCGAAGCCGAGGTGCCATCGCCATGACAGCCGGGGTGACCGTTGCCAACATAGCCGAGACTTCCAAGTGATCGGAATGAGCGGGTTTTTGGTTTGATAAATTGGTCGTAAGTAATGCCGGAAGGAAGCTCTCGGCATTCTTCTAGAAAAGCGATCCAAAATTCAACGTGATAAAGAACCCGCCGAATTCTGTCTTCCTGTTGAGGCGTCCCGTTTCATCAACAAGGCTTGGGAGGCCGGATGAGAATGGTATGAAGTAGTATCGCAGATTGATTCCCGAAAGACTCTTCTTCTCACTCCCGAAAAAAGCTCCGATGCCGATGTATGCTCCGGCGGTGTAGTGTGCCTGTCCGGAACCAAGGCTGCTGAAAAATTCTTTCTCATACGGGGACGAAAAAACGATCGTCGGGCCGAGCCCGGCGTTCACATAGGGCCGGAAGTTATCCATGATATCATCGGAGAACAGCCGGTACTGAATGCCCACGTGAATCGGAACCAGAAGAAATCTATTCACTTTTCCTGGAACAAACGTCTGTCCCCACCAATCTATTTGCTCAACTTCCTTATCGTCTTTCGCGTCGGAGACGGCCAACGACACAGTGCCGTACAGGTCATCGGAATACTGGTGGCGGTAAAAACCTCCCAGACCGAAACCTCCGCCTGAAATGAGCAGATCGATTCCCCATGCATCCACCATTGCCGAAACCTGCGGCCGAGCAGCAAGTTTGGATTGCGGCGGCTCAAATACCATCGCTGTATCGGGATTTCGAGCGGCAAAAAGCGTGCGGGATTCACCCAACTGAGCAGTTGCCTGCTGAAAGAGAAGGACGACGGCAATAGAGAGATATATCGGCATTCGGGACATCATGATTCGCAGCTGATCAGGGCGAATTTAAGATACTTTGTCTCCGGCATTGAGGGAAGCACCGGATGGTCTGGAGATGCTCCCTGAAACGTCAGAATTCTGATTCTCCGTTCCGCCTTGCGGGCGCTGTCAGCGAGCATTTCTATAAAAGACTCTTCGTCGATGTGATGGGAACAGCTTGACGTGGCAAGGATCCCTCCTGACTCCAACAACGACATCGCCTTCGTGTTGAGTTCTTTGTACCCTTTCAATGCCGTCGCGACGGTCTTCTTGTTTTTTGCAAATGCCGGCGGATCGACGATCACAACATCGTAGCGGTCCTTGCGCACAGTCGCCTCGTCCAGTGCCTGGAAGACGTCCGCGCAAACAAAGTTCGTCGAGGAGAATCCGTTCAGTTCTGCATTTGCCTTGCATTGTGCGATGGCGTGCTCTGAAGAATCGATACCTGTCACTGTCGCAGCACCTGCGGATGCGGCATACAGCGCAAATCCGCCCTCATTCGAAAAACAATCCAGAACGCGCATATTCTTTGCAAACCGTTGGATCGAGCTCCTGTTCGCGCGCTGATCAAGGAAAAATCCGGTCTTCTGTCCTGCAAGAATATCCACCGTAAATTTCACGCCGTTCAATTCGATGATCGTCGGCTCTGCCGATCCTCTCAGAATGCCGCTTTTCAACGGCAATTGTTCAAGATTCCGCAATGCCGACTCATTCCGTTCGACAATTCCCTTGGGAGAAAAAATTGATTCCAAGACGTCGCAAATTAGCCGTTGTACCGATCAATAATCAATCCGGGAAGAAAGTCGCTCTCTCCGTGAACCAGCCGGTAGACGGAGCTGCCGGGGAATAGCTTGGTGCGGAGTGCCAGCGCGGACCGGATACGTTTTTCGAAAAAAGAGAAATCGATTGGTTCATCGGCCGTGGAGAGTGTGCGTACGGCAATGAGGGAATGCGGGTTAAAAAAGCCAAAACCGAGCGGTTTTCCATCACATCGGTGAATTTCAACCCGGTCTCCGCTGGCAGGATCGCCGGCGATAGCCTGGATCTCATTGCTGAAAATCCACTGATGTCCGCGGAGGATGCGGCGTTCTTCGTTCTTTTTAAGGGTGATTTTCTTACGGATGTCTGTTGTCATAGGTTTATAAAGTACCAAGAATGGGAGGGAATGTCAAGCAATCCAAATAGCAATTGCAAGCCCGTATGCTCTTTCGTATATTTCTCTGTGATCTCTTCTGTTGCTTCCGATGGATGCCCCAGGCATCCATCGAGATCCCTTTGGGACTGTGTTCTCTGTAGCCTAATTTTTCCATTGAGCATCTGCGGACAGTTGATAAACCAGAGGCGTTTTCCTGAAAACGGAGCGCCTTCTTTTTTGAGGAGCCATGGACCTTTCACAAAATGCGCATCAGGAAAAAGCTGCGGTCGCCCTGTCGTCAATTCTCGGCGCGGTCGTTATTACCGGATTGAAACTCGGTGTCGGCATCTGGACAGGAAGTCTTGGCATCATTGCTGAAGCGGCCCATTCCGGACTGGATTTTCTTGCAGCCATCATAACATTTATTGCGGTGAAGTTTTCAGCCAAACCGGCGGATCGCGAACATCGCTACGGCCATGGGAAGGTGGAGAATTTCTCCGCCCTGATTGAAACCGTGCTCCTCATGATTACCTGCTTCTGGATCATCAACGAAGCGATTGATCGCTTGATTCATCCGGCCGTTCACATTGAAGTTAACTTCTGGAGTTTTTTTGTCATCATCGTCTCGATTGCCGTGGACTATTCGCGATCAAAAGCCCTCTATCGAGTCGCCAGAAAATACAACAGCCAGGCGCTGGAGGCGGATGCGCTGCATTTCAGTACCGACATCTGGAGTTCATGCGTTGTTCTGCTTGGTCTTATGCTCACATTGGTGCGGGTGCCGATTGCGGATTCCATCGCGGCGTTGATCGTTGCGATTATCGTCATCTTCATCAGTATGTCTCTTGGCAAACGCACAATCGACGATCTGCTGGACCGGGCCCCGAAAGGAATCGATCCGGAAGTTGAGAAGGCGGCTCTTTCCGTTCCTGGCGTCCAGCAAATCGAAGGCCTTCGCCTCCGCAACGCGGGCGGCAGAACTTTCCTCGATCTTGTTATCCACATTCGCCGAACCATGCCGTTTGAACTGGCAAATAACCTTGTCCATAATGTTGAAGCCGCCATCCACAAAGTGATTCCGAATGCAGACATTGTGATCCATCCTGAGCCGGTCGAAACGCCGGATGAATCCATCGCAGACAAGATCAAACTTCTCATGCTGCGCAAAGGCTTGATTGCGCACGACATCAGGGCGTTCCGCGTCAACGGCGAGCTGCAGATCGATCTGCAGGTGGAGTTTAATCATTCGCTCGGATTGCAGGATGTCCATTCTGTGGCGGACGAAGTGGAAATGAGAATCAAGGAACAGATACCAGGCGTATCGACCGTCAGTGTCCATGTCGAAGACTCAAAGGAACACGTGGTCGATTCAATCGATGTCACCGTTCAATCGCGGAAGATGAACGATAGAATTCACACAATGGCCAACGCGTGCAAGGGCATTTCTTCGGGCGAAGTGCTGTCGGTCCTGCAGGTGGGAAAAAAATATCATGTTTCAATGCGCTGTCAGGTGGAGCGGGGTATCTCTCTGGAAGATGCGCACAATGCGTCGACGGACCTCGAAAACAGAATTATGGTCCGGTTTCCGGAGATCGCAGAGATCAATATTCATGTGGAGCCGGAACCGCTCCGGGCGGGGAGAAAGAGCACCCCGGGCAAGAAATTGAAATCGACAATCGCAGGAAATTCCGGATCAAGGAAGTTGAAAAAGAAATGAGCAAAGGCTTTCGCTGTGTTGTGTTTGATATGGATGGGACGCTCACCGATACCAATACGTTGATCTTTCATTCATTCAATCATGTGGCGGAGAAATTTCTGGGCCGCCGGCTTTCCCCGGAAGAAATCATTTCCTTCTTTGGTCCTCCTGAAGAGGGGGCGGTGGAAAATATGTTGGGCGCCGCACATCTGCCGGAAGCGATGACACTGTACTACGCTTTCTACGCTGAACGGCACAATGACTATGCGTCGTTGCACGATGGAATGAGGGAGGTGCTCGATCTATTGAAAAAGAAGGGAGTACGTCTTGGCCTCTTCACGGGCAAAGGCCGCCGGACCACGGACATCTCTCTCGAAAAACTCTCCATCGCCTCATACTTTGATGTCATAATGAGCGGTGACGACGTTGCGGAATACAAGCCTTCCGGAGACGGCCTGCGGCGCATCATGGCGCAGGTGTCGATCCAACCGGAGCAAACGTTGATGGTCGGGGATGCTGTGGGAGACATTGTTGCCGCCAGAGACGCCGGTGTTCCGGTTGCTTCCGTGCTCTGGGATTCATATGGAAAAGAAGAAGTATTAAAAATGGATTCGGATTTCGTCTTCCAGAGTGTTGATGAATTTGCAGAATGGATTTTTCAAAACATCTGACGATCCAGAAAAGGGATATCTATGATCCGGTATCTGACAGTAATGTGTGTCGCGGCTCTGGTCATTGTGCAGTCCGCGGCAGCCGGGACGCAGATTCTGGGTTTGAGGGTCTATGCAAACGACGATGAATATCAGCCGCCGATAGTGACCATGACGGGAAGAGTCACGATTGAATTCGACGTTGATGACGCACAGCCGCCGGATCTGAGAATACTATTTGTGCATGCTTCCCGGGATTGGATTCCGGAGACTCGCGCGCTGCTAGTGGATGAGTTCCACAGTAAATCCGGGATGCTGGAGTATGAACGGGCACCGCTGGGTGTTAATCGATATACTTTCCGGTATAAGAATTCCTTCCCTGATATCCGCATGAATGTTTCATTTCCATTTTCCGGGAATTATCTCTTCTGGATTGTGGATCACAACGACGAATCGTCGATTCTTGCACAGGGTCGATTCATCCTTGTCGAAAATCTGGTGACCGCGTCCATGACGGTTGCCAACAAGTATTACCCGGAGGGATCGAACCCATGGAATATGCGTCACTCGATTCGTGTCAATGTGTCCGCGACACCGCTGGCCCCTTCGACTCGTTCCCAAAACAGCAGCATCCGCTCCAGCGCGCCGGATCAACAGATCAATCACGTCAATATCAAACGCGTGGACATCGTTCAGAATTGGCTGTTGGATCTTCCGTACCACATCGATGTCGAGCGTCGTGATCCGGATACGTTTGTTGACAATTTCTATCTTCCGGAAAAATGCTTTCGCATCCGCAGCGTCATGCCGGGAAACGAATACCGCCGTCTCGACATTGGCTCGCCCCGGCTCTATCCCAACGGCCAACTCGTGCGTCTTCGCAGCGGGTATGATGCGGTACGAATGTACTGGCCCGGATCGATGGACGCAAATGGTGCTGCAAAACTGCGTCCGTTTTCCGGCGCGAATTCCGAATATCTAGACGTGCTGTTCCGGCTGCGCGTCATCACACCGCCGGAAAAAGATGTTTTTGTCGTTGGTGCGTTCAATAATTGGACGGCGAGGGAAGAAGATCAATTGGAATATGATGCCGGAACAAAAGAGTACTCGGGAACAGAGACCCTGCGCCGCGGCGTGTACGATTATCAGTACATCACCGGCAGATGGAATCAGACATCCGGTGCGGTGGATAATCAGAACTGGACAGAGTTGGAAGGCAATGATTGGAGAACCATCACTCGATACACCGCGTTGGTGTATTATTTTGATGAACGATTCGGCGGGCTTGATCGTGTTGTCGGTATGGCGACCGCAAAGAGCCCCGGCGGAATAGACGAGACGGAGGAAATGGAAAAATGAACGATCAAAAACAACTGCACGTCGGAGTGATTGGCGTCGGACATCTTGGTTCACTGCACGCAAAAATGTATGCCCAGATTCCCGCCGTGCGCTTCATGGGTGTGTATGACCAGAATCGATCAACGTGTGAAAGTGTTGCAGCGTCATATGGTGTGACCCCGTTTGATACCATTGACGAACTGCTGAAGAATGTCGATGCTGTCAGCATCGCAGCAGTGACGTCGGCGCACCATGAAGTTGCCACAGAGGCGTTGAGTGCAGGCGTCCATGTCTTAATCGAGAAGCCGATTACCACCACAGTGGCCGAAGCGGATGAACTGATTGCACTGGCGAACCGGAAGAGCGTGCTGATTCAGGTGGGACATATCGAGCGATTCAATCCGGCGATTCTCTCTCTGGAAGCGTATCAAATAAAACCGCTCTTCATCGAATCGCACCGACTGGCACAATTCAATCCGCGCGGGACTGATGTGGCGGTGGTGCTCGATCTGATGATCCATGACATCGATATTATTTTGAGTCTTGTGCAATCCGACGTGTCCGATATTGCGGCGAACGGCGTAGCCGTCGTGTCAGATTCAGTGGATATCGCAAATGCCCGTCTTCAATTTGAAAACGGGTGTGTCGCAAATGTGACCGCCAGCCGGATCTCGCAGAACAAAATGCGCAAGATGCGGATGTTCCAGCACAACGCCTACATTTCCATCGACTTTTCGCAGGGGAAATCTGAAGTGTTCCGCCTGGTGGATGAAAACGACCAAACAGCGACGCCCACCGTGATGCTCGGGAAAATCGGTGAAGGAAAAAAGCGCAGGAACATTATCTACGAACAGCCCGAAATGAAGGAAGTCAACGCGCTCAAATATGAACTGGAGTCGTTCGTCTCATCCGTGCTGCGGAATGTGACGCCGATCGTCTCCGGGATCGACGGGCGTCGCGCACTGGATGTAGCGGGAAAAATCATGAGAAAAATTCAGGTACAGCGTTTCAATGGCGATTGACACAATAGACATAGCGGTCCCGCTTCTGCGGTCTGTGGGCCGCATTGCGGATGAACTTGGCATCGAGGCGCATGTCGTCGGCGGCTACGTCCGTGATAAAATTCTTGGGAAAGATGTCAACGACATTGATATTGTTGTCGTCGGCGATGGTGTTGCCTTTGCAAGGGAAGTGGAAGAGCGCCTCCATCTTGAAAAAATGGTGACGTACGAAAACTTCGGGACTGCCATGCTTCATCAAGGCGACGTGAAGCTCGAAATCGTCGGCGCCCGCAAGGAGAGCTATAGCCGTGATTCGCGAAAGCCGGCCGTCACCGTCGGTACGTTGGCGGACGATCTGGCCCGGCGGGATTTCACGGTGAACGCAATCGCCGCATCGCTGAATGCAGACAGGTGGGCGCGACTGACGGATCCGTACGACGGCAGGTCCGCTCTGGAGGTGGGATTGATTCGCACGCCTCTGGCGCCGGAGAAGACGTTCGATGACGATCCGCTGCGCATTATGCGTGCGGTACGGTTTGCGGCGCAGCTGGAGTTTATGGTGGATGCCGATGCGCTGCGTGCGATGGAAGAAATGAAAGAGCGCCTCTCCATTATTTCGCAGGAGCGCATCACCGACGAGTTTATGAAATTGCTTTCGTGTGCAGCACCGTCTGTCGGCTTAAAGATCATGTTCAATACAGGAGTGATGAAGATTGTTTTTCCCGAGATGGTGGATCTCGGTGGTGTTGAGCAGCGTGACGATGTGCATCACAAGGATGTATTTCTGCACACGTGCACGGTTATAGATAATATCGCCCGTATAACGGAGAATCCCTACCTTCGCTTTGCAGCGCTTGTTCACGACATCGCCAAACCGAAAACGAAGCAATTCCGCGAGGGAACCGGGTGGACATTTCATGGACACGAAGAGCTCGGTGCACGCATGGTGAAGCATCTCTTCCGGCGCATGAGGCTTCCGCTCGATCAGATTCCGTACGTCGAAAAATTAGTGCGGCTCCATCTCCGTCCGATGGCGTTGGTAGATGATGGTGTGACGGACTCTGCCGTGCGGCGGTTGTTGTTCGAGGCCGGCAACGAAGCCGACGATCTTATGACACTCTGCCGTGCTGATATCACATCGAAGAATCCCCGGCTGGTGAAAAAATATCTCACGAACTACGATCTCGTCTATGCCAAGATGCGCGAAGTGGAAGAGAAGGACCGCATGCGTGCGTTTCAGTCACCGGTGCGCGGCGAGGAGATCATGGCCGTCTGCGCGCTCCCTCCCGGAAAACTTGTTGGCGTGCTGAAATCAAAAATTGAGGATGCGATACTCGATGGTGTCATCCCGAACGAGCATGATGCGGCGCTCGGGTATTTGTTGCAGATCAAAGACGAAACTATCGGCGACTTCCGGCTGCATCAAGGTTGACAGGCTTCTGAAAAATAGTTGGAAGGACCACTTATGTAATTCGACTGCCGGCGCTGAACGCAGTCGGAGTGAGTGCCCATTGATAGCCGAGGTGCGAGACTTGAAGTTTTGTTTTTTTGTGCGTCCCTCTTCGCCCGATTTATTTTTGTAAAAATGTACTTGACAAATAACTACGAATATATTATAATTGACGTAGTTCATTCAAGGTGAGGTAGCGTCTCGGGGGAGCCAGCCTATGCAGCAAACATCATCCTTCTTTTCCCGTTTTCGATCACGGCGGCAGGCTCTTGCCGCTGGATGTATCGTTCTTCTACTGGGAGTGCCCTTGTCCCTTCCGGTACTCTTTCGAGAGCAGGCGCATCCTCCGCTTCTGTCGGTGGGTGCATCGATTCCCTTTGGAACGGTGACCACGCTCTCCGGCGACTCTGTCCGCTCTGGAATCTTTTCCGAACAGAAGACAGTCCTCCTTTTTTTCTCGACGTCATGCCCGCACTGTGTTCGTGAATTGGAAAATTTGCGAAGGCTGGAGCCGGAATTCACCGATTTGCTCTTTATGGCCGCAATTTCTTTGGAAGAGAGAGAGGCGCTTCTGGATCTGGTAATGAACAAAGAGACAATTGGAGGTTTGTTTTTTGATCCACAAAGAACGTATGCCCGCTTATGTGGAGTAACTGCCGTCCCGGCCATCTTCTTTATTGAGAAGGGCGGCCGTGTCTGCTATCGGCGCATTGGGGAAGCGCCGATAGCAGCGGACAGGCAGCTCATGAAAGAATTCCTTGCCGGTGGAGGTTTGCGCGTGGCAAAGGTTTCCAGATGAAGGTGGGGAATGCAAAGTGGCCGGCGCTCCTATTCGCTCTGGCGTGTGTGTTACTGATTGCTGGAGCTTCTCTCAGCCGGCAGCTATCAGGTGGCAGCGGTTGCAGGGGGTGGGAGAGTGGAGTACGGCTATTGGGAAGTGACCGCGTGATACACCAAACCCGGTGGAACACCTGCGGGGTCGCCGCTCTCAAAATGATTTATGACCATTTTGGTATCAACGCAAGCCTTGAAGAACTGGAAGATGAAGTCGATCCATGGGAGCGCGGAATTTCCTTGTTGAAGCTGCGGCGGCTGGCAGAAGAGCGGGGGCTGCGGGCGGAGGGATGGAAATTCGATCCGGCGGAGTTGCCGACGGTACCATTCCCGGCAATTTTTTTTGTCCGGGGCAACCATTATGTTACCGCTGATAGCTTTTCCGCCCGGGAAGGTTTGTATGTCAGGGATCCGTCATGCGGCAGATTGTTGGTGCGGAGAGATGCGCTATTCCGTTCGTGGAGGGGGGAATCAATTATTTTCCATCGTAGGTAATCGGTCACTGCCTGTCGGTTTGTGATCCGGGGATTCATAGGGAGATGCCGGGTTTGGGCGCTTGGTATTTCTCGTGTGAATATCAGGGTCATGACAGCCCACGGCAGGCACTTCAAACTATCAATCATCAATTACAATGGAGGGTGTATGAAGAAGATTGTCGGTTCGTTGTTGCTGCTCGCGGTCGTCATCACGATCGTATTCCCTGTGGTCGCATTTGCGTCCTCTTCCGCTCCCATGACTGCGAATGAGATGAAAGCAGTTGTTGGTGGAAAAGATTTGGCGGCTTGCGGAACAGTGGCCGCAGTTGCTCGGGAGTTCTGTCGCGAGGTGGGAGGCGGGTATTTCACTTGTCTGGCAACAGAACTATTTTTCCTCTTCGGATGCATATTTTCTTAGCGAATGAAGGAGGTGGGACGTGAAAACATATTTGATGATTCTCGCTATTTTGTTGAGCTTGTTTTCTGACAAAGGGTACTCTCAAATCTTTTCCAGAGGGAACCATTCGTTTGAGCGAATTTGTTGGGGACAAAGCTTCGAAAAGACTTCTCTGATTCTTGCAGGTTTTAAACTGAAGGAAATCGCTCAGTCAAGCGGCGGTTTGTTCTCGAAGTCAGAATCGAATGCAAAATCCTTCATATTTGATGATACCTTATTCGGGCAAAAAATGAAGGTGACGCTGAGATTTGACAAAGAGAGCATGAAATTGATTTCTATGATGGTGGGCTATATGTGGTTCGACAAAAACAAATGGAGCAAAGAAGGACCAGTGGTTTGGCAGAGGCTGAAGGAGCACTATTCAGCGCCGGAAAAAGAAAAGGATGTTCAATCTTATGGCACTGCC
The DNA here is from genome assembly GCA_026390635.1 of Ignavibacteriales bacterium. Taxonomy (GTDB): domain Bacteria; phylum Bacteroidota; class Ignavibacteria; order UBA10030; family UBA8401; genus JAPLFO01. The sequence continues at coordinate 1,054 of JAPLFO010000152.1, read as the reverse complement.
ATGAAATGGCGTATCGATAAGACTGAAATAATGGCTATGAAAATGATCTCTACAGCTTACGCCATAATGCTCTTCTTCAATCCAGCTGAGTCCTGAATTATGTCACCGCTGAACCGACTCGGTAAGTCTCTAAGTGTTGGACTCTTCATCATGCTCGATAGAATTCTTTATTTGCCCCCATGGCTTGGCTTTCTCCTTTTGTGTTTGATGGATATTATACTTCATCTTGCACCGAGAATCATCAATTGGTCTTCAACGCCGGCGATGACTTTCTATGCCCTCCCTCTATCGATCGTTATTGCCAACGGGTTTTCATGGTCAATTCTTTCGTGTCTCATCTATTTGCTAATCGTGATAATCGTCAAAGAGCTGCCGGAATTCACTTTCCGGAAAATCTTTGCCATTGTCATTGCGGTCGCAGTCATCGAAGTCCTGGCTTCGGCCGGCGGAGTACTGGCCGGGGTATTGGGCTGGCTGCTCCGTCCCGAAGCGGAATTTCAGAAGCTGCCGCTGCCGGGACTGGCGACAATCATCCGCGGGTGGGAACTACCGGAAATATTCGTCTTCATCGCGCAGCGCATAACGGTGTTCACCATCTGGTACGTTGGAGTTGTCGCAATTCTCCTTTCAAAGTTGCTCAATATCTCAAGAGCAACATCGTCCATTGTCACAGTGGCAGCGTGGGTTTGCAGGGTCTTGGTTCTATGGGGAGGAACAAGAGCCGCGACCATGCTGTTGCTGTGATGGGACGACCTGCAGAAGCGAAAGCGATGGACGCGTGGGCAACGTATTTCTTCCGCTGGAACCATGACTGATGAGCTGCCGCCGCTGCGCCGGGCGGCTATCGGTAACAATCCGCTCAGTATCTAACTGCCTTTTATGGATGTTGTGAGGGGCACCGGATGCAGCCCTCTCGGCTTGGTACTTGCCCGGATTTTTTTGTATTTTGTTTTACTGATCGCTATTTACCGAATCCACAACACCACCGATCCAAGCCGCCGAGGAGCAACGCTGAACGTACGAAAAACGCATACAACCGTTGTCCTTCTTATCA
>JAPLFO010000036.1:13113-30041 GCA_026390635.1 Ignavibacteriales bacterium | reverse complement strand
GTATCTTTTACCGCTCCGGTTTCAGCGGCGGTCTTAAAGCGCGAGATGAAAAGATCGGGGAAGAAGCCCGCCATCTCCATCGCTTTGGCGAGTTCTGTCCCGAATTTCAACATGGTGGGGACCGTGGTTGTTTTGATTTGATGCGCAAGATACCGGTTGCCGCTCGCTTCGCCGGCAAGTTGAATCGCCTCGATGTTTTCTCCGGCAGATCCGTAGAGAATGCCGAGAACGCGGCAGAAGATTTCGGAGCTTGTGTTTCGCAGTATGTTGCCGACGTACGGCAGACGAATCATGGTGCGGTGCAGCCATAACCGCCCGTCGGCCGAAAAGATGTATGCGTAAAATCCAACGATCATTGCGAGGAGCGAACCGCAAATGATCCACACATGATCCTGGATGAAGGCGCTTGCGTTGAGCGTCGCCTGCGTCAAGGCGGGCGTTTCCTCAATCAGCGGACCCATCAGAGCCATCATCTTCGGAAGAAGAAACAGAACATAGAAACCAAGCGCACCGACCAATGTCAATCCCGTCACCGCGGGCAGAACAAGCGAACTCGTCAGGCCTTTCTTAAATTCCGCCTGGCGTTCGACGAGTACTGCCACGCTCTTGAAAATTGCCGTCATGTCGCCGCTCTTGGATGCGATGCCGAGCATCAGCGCCGTGTGTTCGCCGAATACTTTCGATTGTTTCGTGAATGCTTCGCGCGAGTCTCCGCCGTTCTTCAAATCCAGAATGATGTCGCGCAGCGCCGCCTTCATGTTCCTGTCGCGAACATTGGTCGCCATGATCTGGAGCACTTCATTGTAGGGCATCTTCTGTTCAAGCAGCCGTGCGCTCGTCGCGATAAAGGAGACTATTTCGTTGCTCGCCGCCCTGAACCGGAATTCGTGATAGCGTTGAACGGATCGCACTTCGAAACCGAGACGCACCAATGCATCTTTCACTTCCTGCCGCGAATACGCCGTCTGGTGCCCGTCAATGATTTTTGTTCCCTGGCGGACCCTGTAGGAAAAAGTTATCTTCCTGCGAATAGTAAGAATTTTTGAATCGCGAAAGCGGGGATGCGTTCGAATTTTCTTCTTCGCTTCCGAAAGCGATCGCGCAGAAATAAACCCCTGCAACGGTTTCCCGGAGATATCTTTTGCGACAATATGGAAAACAACGTTTTCCGCTGCCATTTTATTCCCGATTAATCTTCGTGCTGAATAACAGGGTTCTAGAAATCTAGACGAAAAGTCCTGCCACTCCCAAAGGGATGCCTTGGTAGAAGTCGCGAAGGCACCAAGATCATGTTTTTCCAACTTCTTTCTTCGTGTCTTGGAGTCGTTTGCGAAGTATCCTTCGGAGTGGCAAATATCCGGTCTTCGTCCAAACCTCTAGACATAGTACAAGAATCGTAAATTGTAACATACCATTTTCTGCGTGGTTTGTCAACGCCGAAAATACTTGCAATCTCGCCGCGCATTGCGTATATTGGTCACAGTTTTGGACACTTGGTTTGGTTTTCCCGAGCGTCAGATGCAGGCTGTCTCATTTTTGGGTGCTTAGCTCAGCTGGTTTAGAGCGTACGCCTCACACGCGTAAGGTCGCAGGTTCGATCCCCGCAGCACCCACCAAAATTGGAAATACTGATATGAGAATCCCCGCAGCACCCACTGAGATAGCCATTTTTCCGGCATCAATTTGAAAGCAGTAACCATCGCCTCCCTCTCAGGAGGCATTTTTTTTTGTCCTGATCGCTGTCCGTCCTTGACCGTCCTATCAGAGGGACATTGCTTCCCAGCATGACTTTTCACCTCCCATCAACTGATGTGCGCCCTTCCCAACCACTTTCACTTTGAGAATCGATCCTGGCGATATCTCTGCGAAAGGATACCCACTTTCCAATACAGAGATTCGGCCCCGAATCGGCCGTTTCCCGCAGCACCCCCATCAGGCGGATTCATACAGCGGCATAAGGTATCTTATCGACCTTTGGCAGAATTGACTGAATTCTTGTATATTGTTCCAGTCGTTTCTCACCATTCGAAAGAACTATTATGCAAATCGGAATCGTCGGACTTCCTTTTTCGGGGAAATCAACTCTTTTTCAGACTATCACAAAAACTCATCTGGATCCTTCCGTCCTGATGAAAACCGAGGCACGCCATGCCGTCATCAAAGTCCCCGATGCACGGCTCGACAAGTGTTCGGAAATATTTTCTCCCAAAAGCACCGTCCATGCGACGATCGAATTTGTGGATGTTGTGGGATTGAAAAAGGGAGAATCCGGATCCACGCAATTTACCACCAACTTCCTCTCGAATGTGAAAACAAACGACGCGCTCGTGCAAGTGGTCCGCCTTTTCGAGAACGAAGCCGTCGCTCATCCGGATGGAAGCGTTGACGCACTCCGCGATATCGCATCATTTGAAACGGAATTCATTCTCTCCGATCTCGCTCTCCTTGAAACACGCATTGACCGGATAAAGAAACAGCTTCAGAAGACACAGGAAGATCTCCTGAAAAAAGAATTGCCGGTACTGGAAAAATGCAAGACGATCCTTGAAGGAGAAAAGCCGCTGCGTCATGCGCATCTCACGAAAGAAGAACTATTTATTTTGAAGACCTACCAGCTGCTCTCGTTGAAGCCGATGCTCATCGCATTGAATCTGGATGAAGCACAGCTTTCACAAGCCGAAGATATTGTACGGCGGGTCGCGGCAGTCAAAGAGGGAAAGGATACAAAGATTGTTTCCTTCTTCGGCAAGATCGAGATGGAAATGTCAGAACTGCCGGATGATGAGGCACAAGTGTTCATGGATGAATACGGCGTCAAAGAATCTGCTCTCAATACGTTGATACGTGAAGCATACGCATTGCTTGGCCTCCAGTCATTTTTTACAGTCGGAGAAGACGAGTGCCGCGCATGGACGATTAGGAATGGAATGAATGCCCAGGAAGCCGCGGGGGTCATCCATTCGGATTTCGTAACCAAATTTATTCGCGCCGAGGTTGTGCACTACGATGACTTCATCGTCGCCGGCGGATCATTTGCGAAGACGAAAGAGACCGGACACTGGCGGCTGGAAGGCAAGGAATACAGCGTGCAGGATGGAGATATTCTTTCCATCCGGCATAGTTAGCATTGCGCTCATCAGAGACAGGCAACTCAGCAATGGTGTCCGTTGAGTAACCGTCAGGGAGCAATGATCTTCATGACACAACGGTCGCAATCCACCTCCAGGCGGAAGCGGGTCCTTCCATCCGATAGATAGAGTATTTCGTCGCCGCCGCGCTCACCACGGCACAATCCGGCCTGAAATTTCAAGCAATGCCTCATGGTCATGAGCACCTGTCCTGAGTGATCGTTCTGCAATTCAAAACCGTCTTCAATTGATTCCACTCCATGGCGCTGATAGAAGCGTCTCGCCAGATTATTGACGACGTTGAACGAATAGTCCAGCCGCGGCAGCGGACAAGGAACATCATTCGGAATAATCTTCCTTCGCTGCGGTGTATATCGAGCGCCGCGCTCGTCTTCGAGCAACGCAAGGCAATCGCGCCGCAGACGGTTGAGTACGGCAACCGGGATGAAATACATCGATGGGAGATCGACTGTGATGTCAGAAATTACAAAAATCGTATCCCCCGCCTTTGAGAGCTGGCTGAGGATGGTCTCGCGCATAGCCTCCGGCTTTTTTGCCGGCTCCTTTGCATGCACAATCGACACGCCAACCTCCATGCCATCCCTGTCCCGAACGCGCAAAGAAAAACCATCAGCAGTTTCGCTCAACGTCAGATCCACGGCAATTTTTCTGGAGGAGCTTTCCCCCTTCAGCAACTTCACAAAGTCGTGATCAAAATTGCGATAGAGAATTGTACCGGATTGAATGCCCGCTATATCGTTCGGCGTTATCTGCGTTCCGGCAACATTATTGACATTCACGCCGCACAGATCGTCGTTGGCATCAAAGAAGCAGATGCCGTCGCCGTTGTTCAGCACTTCGCCGGTCTTCACCTCAAACGTGTCCGTGCTGACAGACGTAACCGTACCGAGCAGCTTCCCCAGGGATTTCGGTGTCCGGAGCGAAGCGATATCCTGTCGGCGTCCTTTCACAAAATAGTCCGTATACCCGCGATTGAATGTCTTGTCGGGATCCGGTGCAAAGAAGAAGTATGTCGATCCGGAAGACGACCGGCGGAATTCCGGCCGTTCTTCCAGAATTGCATCGAGTTTCGAGCGATAGAATGCCGTAATATTTTTGACGTACGATATTTCTTTGAGCCGTCCCTCAATTTTAAACGACGTGATTCCGGCGTTCAGCAGATCTGAAAGATGGTCGGCAAGATTCAGATCTTTGACGGACAACAGATGCCGGTGCGATGCGAGAACATTTCCCTGCGCATCGATAAGAGAATACGGCAGCCGGCACATCTGTGCACATTCCCCGCGATTGGCGCTGCGATCCTTCACCGCTTGGCTGAAATAGCACTGTCCCGAAAAACTGACGCACAGAGCACCATGAACAAAAAACTCCAACTCGATTGAAGTGCGCGCGCGAATTTCTGCAATCTGCTTCAGGGTGAGCTCCCGCGCAAGAATTACGCGCTGCAGTCCGACCTGTTCCAGAAACTGAATGCGCTCAATATCAAAATTATGCGTCTGTGTGCTTGCAAAAAGCGGGATCGGCGGCAGATCCATTTCCAGCAATCCCATGTCCTGAATGATCAGTGCATCGGCGCCGGCATCATGCATGCGCACCGCGAGAGCCCGTGCTTCGTCCAACTCGTTATCGTACAAAATTGTATTGAGCGTTACATAGACTCTGGCACGAAACCGGTGTGCGTAAGCGATCAAGCGTTCGATATCCCGCACGTCATTGCCGGCATCTGCACGGGCGCCGAATTTCGGTGCACCAATGTACACGGCATCAGCACCGTGATTGATCGCAGCGATACCGGTCTCGACCTCCCGCGCCGGACACAGCAGTTCAACCATAGTCCGGTCATTCTTCGGCATCATCAGTGCTCCGTGCGCGTGAAATTCCGAAGACACGAACAGTTGCAGCATCCACGGCAAAGAGGAAGCGCCATCGCTGGACTGCGATCATTGACGTCCCGTCATCCATTTCCTTAATGCGGCGATAAACATGCGGACGGGGATCGCGGGAAAGAGTTTCGGTGACATATGTGAGCGCTTCCCGGCCTGCCCCGCCGCCCGATTCTTCCAGCATCCAGCGAACCTCCGGCGCGATTATCACCTGAAATGGCGGCAGCGTCGATTGATTTGCCTCTTCTATCCATCCCGAGCGCGCCTGGGGAAAAGATTCCGCATGGGGAATGTACGGCTTGATGTCCAGCACCGGAGTCCCGTCCAGCATATCGGGATTCTCAACACGAAGTGTGAGTCCATTCACCTCCAGAAGCCGGCACACGGAAATCCCAATCGGATTGGGACGATGAGGCGAGCGGGTGGAAAATACGCCGTATTTCTTCCGGCCTCCGTTGGGGGGAAGCACCATCGGTTTCCAGTTTTTGTTCTTATGGAACCAGAAGAGGATCCAGATGTAGTCAAATCCGCGAAGCCCCTCGATCGCCTGGTGGTAGTTCTTATGCTCATAGAGTGTAATCACACCGACACTCGTTTCAGGAGCTGTCGCCGGCTGTCGCGGTGCGGCGTACTTTGATTTAAACGGCGTGCGTATGACTCCGATTGGAGTCAATCGCAATTCTTCAGGTTCGATTATTTTTTTCATCACATGAACTCAGAAAAATCAATTTTGTTTCTCTGCTGTCCAAAATAATCCGGGAACATAAGAATACAGGCCTCATGAGCGCAGAATTGATTATTTTTTTGCGAGTCGCAAGAGCAAGCCCTACCATTCGAGTATTGACCTAATATTGTGCTTTCTAAAAGCATGCAGAAGCGCCATTTCTTTTGTCTTGAAACCGAAATGGCCAAGATTCAAGACTGACGAAAAATATGGGCAAAACGGCGGGCACGGTCGGGCGACCGTGCCTACATTTGTTCTCTCGGCTTCCCAAGCGATCGCTCAAACAATATTCTGTGCTGCCGCTTCGTTCGCCTTGTTTTGCTTCCATATTTTCCGAAGGTCAATAACAAATTATTGCAGAATGCAGACTGGAGCGCCGGAGGCGCGGCATATTTGTAGTAGAGCGTCCTCTCACAGAATCAATCAATTCTCGTTGCGAAATGGGGATACCATTTAACATAGGGGAAGCACAGTAAATAATTGCCACTATTCAAATGTCCAAGACCGACGAATGTCATTTGATAGTTATTTTGGACAAGTCTGATTTTATTCAGCAGTCTCTTTCTGTGGTTCAATGTACTGAAATTTGATTGAATTTCTGCCAAATCTTTGCATATTGATCTAATCCTTTTTCATTCATCCAGGGAACTTGTATGAAGAACGCTCTTGCACTCTTTTTTTGTTTGATGATGACCGGCTTGCAATCTCTGCCGGCAGCGGACTTGAAACTCACCAACGCCGGATTTGAACAAGCCGGCGGATGGACGCGTATTGAAGGCAATGCCTCCTCTATTGTAACAGCCGCCTCTCACAGCGGCACAGCAAGTCTTTTGATTGACAATCCAACAATGACATCTTCCGCGACTGAGTCTTTGCCTGTCCAATTGACTGTCGGCAGACTTTATAGGCTGAGCGCTTGGATCAAGACGGAACATGCGATTTCCGATCCAACGAGCCGCTATCCGACAGCCGTTCCGGCAACGATCACCATGGCCTCCTTCCCATTCACCAATCATGCCCCCAGTGTCGGCGGCACCAAAGATTGGCAGCAAACCTCGATTCTCTTCTTTGCCACACAGAAAGAAGATCGCGTCCGGCTTCATATCGGAAATAACGGAGGCGCAACAGGAAAGGCGTGGTTTGACGATGTCACAATCGAAGAAGTGAATGATATTACCCAATATGTTCCGATGGAAACCGTGAAATGGTTCGGCCCCGCCTTTCGCTACTATGACAACGGCTGGATTTTTCTTCATATCGAGGGAGATGCCTATCAGCGCGGGTATCAATATGGATATTTGCTGGCAAAGGAAATCGGAGCGTACATGGACGCCATCGCGCTTCGCTACAGCCCGGACAATCCCAAGATCGCGTGGGCGGAACGGAGAACGCTGACGGATGCGCTCTTCTACCGGAAGTATGACCAGGAACTTCTGACGGAGATGAAAGGCATCACCGACGGCGCCTTGAAAGCCGGCGCGAGCATCACCGGCCGGCCGATTGATCTGCTGGATGTAGTGACGATGAATTCCATTGTCGATATCGGCCAGCTCGGCGACGCCCTTGCGAAAACATCGACGCCGCTCAGCGGCCGCAGTTTCCGCGTGCAGGAAGATGAGATGAACGTCCCGGAACGGTTACATAAGTGCTCATCGTTCCTCGCCAATGGTCCGGCGAGCAAAAACGGAGATATTGTTTTCGGCCAGCTCTTCATGTGGAACGGATATACGGGTGTCCATTGGAACGTGATCTGCGATCTCCAGCCGGCGAAGGGTCACCGACTGGTCTATGAAACATTTCCCGGCGGCATTCACTCCGGGTCGGACTTCTACATCAACGACAGCGGCATCATGATCGGCGAGACCACCGGCGCGCAGACGCCATTCGAAACTGACGGGACACCGCAGTCGTCCCGCATCAGGCTTGCCGCACAGTACGGTGAGTGCATCGACCAGGTCGTGAAAATCCTCACGGAAAAAAACAACGGCCTCTATACGAACGACTGGCTGATCGCAGATACGAAAACCAACGAGATTGCCATTCTCCTGCTGGGAACAAAACAGAGCAAGTTATGGCGGAGCACTGCCAATGATTTTCCCGGCGGTACCACAGGATTTTACTGGAGCGTGAACAACGCAAAAGACAGCGACGTCCGGAAAGAATATATTCCCGATCCGAACAATGCCCCGTTTGATTTCATTTACGGCAACGTGTACCGGGATACTTCCTTTCTCAATTATTATCAGCGGGAAAAGGGTGCTATCGACGCACCAAGCGCTGTGCGACTACTGGGTTCTTCGCCCATCAATCGGCCGCATGCCTGCGACGGCAAAGTGGCCACCGGCACGATGGCAAAAGAGATGATGCTCTTTGCGCATTACGGCAAGGTAACAATGCGCGAAAAATTTCCGGAAAAGAACAGCCGGTTGATGTATGATTATCCGAACGCCATCCCTCACTTATCGCTCGGATACACCACCTTCAGCCCGAAGTATGTCGTCGAAAAAATGAAGGCGCTTCGTCCGGCTCCTGCCGCAGACGCGCCGCGCCCGGAACAGGATCTGTCCGACGTACGCGATGTGTACTCATTCAATGCACGGTCGCTCTGGTTCAATACCGTCTATCCTGCCGCGGAAGCAGATAACTGGTTTGTCAGCGGGACAGCCGCGTATTGGAATGTGCTGAACGGCCTCCCGTCGGACGTAAAAGCGGCATCAGCATCCCTCCGGGATCAATTGACAGAAATGAACTGCCGCTATCTCTACGTCACGTCTCGCGAAGGGGGAAAAGCGGCAGACAGGGCAGAGCGACGGTATGATGGATTTCGCGACTATCTCATTCCGCGCATCAAGGGAACATATGCCCTTCATCAGCTGCGACTCAAACTCGGCAACGACATTTTTTCTTCTGTGATGAACGGCGTGCATTCTCAGTACAAAGAGAAGCCTATGAAGACTGCTCAATTCATCGCTTCAGCAGAAAAACTTTCCGGCGCAACGCTCCGTCCATTTGTGATGCAATGGCTTGAACGGGACGACGTTCCATCGCCATCGTTCATCGCACGGAGCGCACAAATCGACAGCGGCTGGCAGGTAACCGTGACAGTGAAGCAGCCTTCCGTTCCGTATGACTTCTTCACCACTGTTGCTATCGAGTCGGCGCAGAAAACTAAATACTTCCTGACAGAAATCAGCGCAGAAAATCAGACACGAACATTTTTCGTAAAAGAGAAACCGGTGAAAATTACTTTCAACGCGGGCAATGACATTCCGGTGCCGCGCGACCGCTATTTCACCTACTCAAATTTCTTCGATGATTTCCATCAGACACTGATTGTGTACGGGACGTCAGTCTCCATTGAGGCACAACACACACTTGCGCTGCGGTATCAGACTGTCCTTGCCGACGTTTTCACCGAGCGCCTGCTGCCGGTCATGAAGGAAAGCGAAGTGGATGAGACGGACCTTGCTGCACACGACATCATACTTCTGGGTGGCTCTGCCGAAAATTCTCTCAGCCGGGCTGTCGCAGAAAAATACGGACTCAAGCTCGGCAAGCACATGTTTCAATGGCACGGCTCTGGTGTTGCCAAATCCCTACAATCCCCGCAAGGTGATTTACCTGATCGCTGCAAACAGCTCCCTGCAGCTCCATCAAATGACTAAACGCTACCAGGGATTTCCTTCGTGGAGTGTTTTTAAGGGAGAGCAGTCCGTTGAGCGGGGCTATCATACGGTGGATGGAATGGAGTCGTCTTTCTGATATCGGCTTTTTTTAGATTGAGACTGTGGCTCGATCTGTCAAATCCGTGGTCGCGACTCCACGGAGTCGCGCTGCGATGATCGCTCTACATCCAGAGCAGAAGGTTGTGACTCTCGCAAAGCCTTCATATCTTACGACACAACGCTTTTCATAAGGTACTCCGTACGATGCGCAAACGGCTCTTTTTTGGCATATTCCTTATTTCTGCGACACTCTTCGCTGGAGATCCCGGCAAAGTCACCGCCATTGATCTTGAAAACGCACTGGCTGCGCGGCACCCCGTCGAAACGCCATTCGGGATCATCGTCACGGACAATGCGGCCTCTTCACTGGCTCTCGTAACACCGACAGGCACCATTCAACTTGCAGCGGCACCCGGAATCGGCGGATACGTTTCCTATTCGCCCGATCGCTCAACCATCGGTGTCAAGTATATCACTGCGGATGAAAAACAGTCGCCGGCATTGATCGACCTCGCGACGGGAAAGATCAGATATCTGGCAGAACCGCAGGAACAATGTGGTGAAGTCAGTTTCTCCAATGGCGGCAAGATTGCTTACACCATCGGAAACGATTTAATCGTACGAAACGGAAATACAACAACCTCCTATCCTCTTGGCACTTATGCCAATCTCGCACCGATTTCTCCCGACGGGAACTACGCGGCGTTCAACAACTGCGACGATCAGATCTTCATCCTGAAGCTTGCGACCGGAGAAAAAGAGCAGCTCACTTCACTGCCCCGCGGCTATTTTCAACCGTTCTGGTCCCCGGACGGAACAAAACTTCTCTACTCCAGTCTGGGCGGGGATTTATTTGTTTACAATACTGCGAACCGGCAGACCACTTCCCTGGACAATGGAATATCTCCATCCTGGTCTCCGGACGGCACAACAATTCTTTATACCCGCACAATCACGAACCAGGAGCGTCTTGTCAACAGTGATATCTGGAGCTGTCGCGCGGATGGTTCAGCACGCAAACAGGTCACAGCTACGGCAGACGCATTTGAAACCGATGCCTCATTCAGCCTCGACGGAAATACGATTCTCTATGCACACGTCGGCCAAAATATTGTGAAGAAACAAAGCATCGCCGCGCCGAATAATTCAATTGATCAGGCGCCAAATGCGTTCTTCCGTCCCTCGCTGGCCCCGCTCCAATCGCCGCTGCGTTCCGTCAAGGCACCGATACTGGACACGATCAATCTTCCCTATGTCAACCAGACATACGATACCCCCGATTGGCATAGCGGCGGTTCATCCTGTGCGCCGACCGCAGCATCGATGGTGCTGGCGTACTACAATATTCTTCCGCCATGGAATATTTGGGTGTCCTGGCCTTCCCCCGGGCACTATAGCCCGTACGGCAACTACGTCGCCGACATCTATGCCTACTTAAAAACCAGTTATATCTATTCGGCAATGGATGCCAGCGATGTCAAGTCGGCTTGGGGCGGATACGGATACATGTGGTCCACAGGCAGTCCTCACACGCGGATGGCGGGATACTATACAAATCATGGAGTATCATCAGTTCAATCTGAGATGCCGCCGTACAGCGAGGCGACAGATGAGATTTATGCGGGTCGTCCTTATACGCTCTGCGTTGGCTTGACCACTGCCGGACATCTGATTATCGCGCGGGGAATCTACACAGACCACACACTTATCTTCAATGACCCCTATGGAAATAAAAATAGTGGAGGAAGCTATAAGAGTCCCTATGGCAGAGGTATGACGTACGATTGGCCCGGCTATGCGAACGGTTATGCCAATCTCAATACGGTGTGGTGGTGCATCAGAACTCAATATGTTCCACCACCCGCTACTGACACGTTGGTCGACGATACGCCTTTCTATAAGGGTTTCTATCTCAATTATTTCGCACCTGCAACATTTGCCATGTGGCAGGAACGCACGACGTCCGGATGGGATAACCATTTCTGGTTCGTGAAGACAAAGGGATCAAAGACGGTCGATACTTGCTATGCTACCTGGCAGCCCACTCTGCAGAGAGAAGGATCGTACGAACTTTTCGCATACATCCCTTTCAGCAATTCTACCGCGTCCCGCTATAAAATCAAATATCGAAACGGCGACACGCTGAGGATCCTAAATCAAAAACTGTACAGGAACGATTGGATGTCCCTTGGCACGTATGGTTTCAACAAGGGAAACACCGGTTCGGTCCGGCTCGGCGACCAAAGTGATTCTGCAGGACAGGAAATAGTTTTTGATGCGATCCGTTGGAGCTACCGCGGGCCGTTGGCGAGTCCGGTAGTTGCTGTGGCATCCGGCACGCCGTGCACTTTCGAGCTTTCGCCGGCATTTCCAAATCCGTTCAATCCATCAACGCAGATTGAATTCTCGCTCCCGACGGAGTCGTTTGCAGCAGTGAAGATCTTCGACGCTCTCGGCCGGGAACAGGAGACACTCCTTTCGCAAATTCTGTCTGCCGGTACATACCGGGTGGATTGGAATGCCGGCAATCATCCCAGCGGTGTTTATTTCTGCCGTCTGCAAACGGGACGTTCCATGCAAACCATTAAGCTGGTGCTTCAGAAATAGCATCCCTTGCAGCGAAATTTCACACTCTGATTCAGACCACACCCTTCTGCGGCACATGATGGGACAGCACTTTGTTTCGTCCGGAGCGCTGCGCATCGAAAAGCGCTTCCTTGGCAGCCAGCAGAAGTTCAGTCTGGGTAGATCCGTCACCGGGATACACACCCACTCCGATACTGACGCTTGTTTGGATCTTCTCGGGCGTCATCTTCGCATCGTGTATTTTTTTTGCGATGCGCTTTGCTTCCGCCACGGCGCCATGTGCATCGCTATTTTCCAGCAGCACGATAAACTCATCAAACCCGTAGCGACCACCGAAATCAATCGGCCGCAGCGAACCGCGTACGATGTCGGCAATTTCGCGCAACACCATTTTTGCGGTGTCGTGACCGTTGAGGCGGGCGATTTCTTTATAATTGTCGACGTCCATCAGCAGCAAACCAAATGGCTCTTCTGAAGCACTCGCCCGTTCCAGCACTTCCTCAAACTTGTCGAAGAACGTGTGATACTTCAGCAATCCCGTCTCATTGTCATAAGGATTGAGGCGCATATTTTCTTCATGCAGATGCGCCTTCACCATCGCAAGTCCGGCAAAGTCTGCAATTGATTGCAGCATCCTCCCATCTGCTGTTGAAAATGCATCGGGCTCTTTGCTGTCAACATGGAGGTAGCCGATCGTCCGCCCGTCCACCGCAATCTGAACACAGACAGCTGAGGCGAATACATACTCCAGCCGCACCTCTTCGGCCAGCGATGGATTTTCTTCCGCACGGGAAATAAACAGCGGCACTCCCGTCCAGAGCAGCCGGCCGATGGCACCCGTGGCAATCTTCGTGCGGAATGCCTTGCAAAATGTATGGGACAGTCCCTCGCTATTCTCGATCGAAAGATATTCCGTCTTTGGATCGATAATGATGACGGCAGCTGTCTGGCAGTGATAGAGCCGCATCAGCCGGTCGATCAATAGCGAAAGAACTTTCTGGTGTTCGTTGGTGGATTTGAGGACAGAGAGGATTTCGGAGACAACCTGGATGCATTCCATACGTCGTGCTCCTTTCTGGGAGGATTTTCAGGACGAAAGTCCCGCTATCTCAATGCAATCATAGCACAATCGATCGAAAGAGTCAAGAAGCGAAGTTAGAAGAGGCAGAAAACACACAGGATTTGTCATGCTGATCCCGCCGAAGGCGGGAGAAGAATCCACCATGGATATCTACAGACCCGATGATGGATCCTTCGCCTCCGCTTCGCGGAGTCTCAGGATGACATGTGCCGATTTATTCTGCATCTCCGTCTTCGACAATTGATTCCCCGACCGCGAAGTGCTCGCGAATTTTTTCTGCAGTCTTTTCCCCCACGACTTCCGCCAGTTGCTCCTGTGAAGCGAATTTGACTCCCTGGACAGAACCGAACACTTCGAGCAGCTCTTTTGCCTTTTTCTTGCCGATACCTTCAATCAAATCGAGTTCCGTCTGCAATGTCCGCTTTGAACGCAGCGACCGGTGATAGGTGACAGCGAACCGGTGCGCCTCATCCCGCAATTGCTGCAGAAGCCGAAGAGACGACGACGTCTTGGGAATGGACACGGGATCGCTTTCGCCGGGGACGAATACTTCTTCCAGACGTTTGGCGAGCGAGATCAGTGGCTGCGCCGCGGAATCGATGCTTTGCAGTACCTCCAGCGCGCTCGACAGTTGGCCCTTGCCGCCGTCCACCATGATGAGATCGGGAAATTGTTCTCCGCTTTCTTTGAGGTGCCCGTACCGGCGGCGGATGACTTCGCGCATGCTGGCAAAGTCGTCGTTCGCACTCCGTTCTCCTTCGCCACGGATTTTAAATTTCCGGTATTCGCTTTTTTTCGGTTTCCCGTCAACAAAGACCACCATCGAAGCAACAGTTTCCGTTCCCTGAAGATGGGAAATGTCAAAGCATTCGATGCGCCGCGGAGCATGCTGCAATCGAAGATCCCGCTGGAGCGACATCACTGCACCCGGAACAAAATTATTCCGCTTCAGTTTTTGAAGTTTGAGTTCTTCCAGAAGGAACCAGGCATTCTTCTGGCACATTTCCATCAGGCGCAGGAGTTCACCTTCAGCCGGGACGATGAGATGTACGCTCTCCTTCCGCTGAAGCTGCAGCCATTCGCACATTGCCCGCTGGGCGTCCCATTCCATCGGCAGAATAATCTCCGGAGGGATATCGATGGCGCCCTCGTAGTACCGCTGTAACACCGCTTCGAGCACCTCCAGCATCGTCAATCCGTCCTGCCGGGTAACAAAGTAATGCTGCCGGCCGAGAACTTTTCCTTCGCGGATCTTGAAGACGACGCCGCAGGCATCGCCGCTCTCCACCGCCACGGCCACGACATCCCGGTCGTGCAGTTCCCCGTCGACCACTTTTTGTTTGGACGCATAAACTTCCAATTCGCGCAGTCTGTTCCGGCAGAGAGCTGCCTCTTCGAATTTCAGCGCCGCCGCTGCGTCGTTCATTTGCTGCCCGAGCATCTTCGCAACGCCGGTGAGTTTGCCCTGAAGAACCAGCGCCACCTGTTCGATCATCGCACCGTATCGGTCGCGCATGATCAGACCTTCACACGGCCCTTCACATTTCTTGATGTGATAGTCGAGACACACGCGGACTTTTTTCTTTTCAATAAATGCATCGTCAATCCTGTAGTTGCAGCTGCGAATCATGAAAATATCGCGCACCGTCCGCAGCGCAGAGCGCATTGTCGTCACATCTGTATAGGGTCCAAAGTAGCGTGAACCGTCTTTGAACACACGGCGCGTGACGAATACCCGCGGATACGGTTCATTCGTTATCACGATGAACGGATAGCTTTTATCGTCTTTCAGATTGACATTATAGCGCGGCTTATGAAGCTTAATCAGGTTGGATTCCAGAATCAACGCCTCGACCTCGGAGTCGGTGGCAATGATCGAAACATCCGTCACTTTTTCCACCATGATGGCAATACGCGGCTCCAGCCGGCGCGACTTATGGAAGTATTGCCGCACGCGGTTTCGCAGAATATTCGCTTTGCCGACATACAGGATCGTGCCGTCGGCGCTTCTAAATTGGTACACGCCGGGCGACGTTGGAAGGCTTTCCAGCTTATCCTGAAGGGATATATCGTCCGGCTGGATGTGGATTTGCAGATCGGGCTCCATTCGTCACTCCCGACCGGAACGAAGCCGGAGAATTAGATACTCGCCAAAGTGAGCAATGGCGATGCCGCAGAGCACCAGAGCGGCCCCGGCATACACTCGCGAATCAAATGTCTCACCCAGCAGGAGAACACCCAGAATTACAGCAAGAATAGGCGTGACAAATGCGAGCAGTGACAAATAGACCGCTTCAATACGTTTGAGCAGCCAGAAATAGTTGACAAACGTCACCACCGAACCGAAAATTCCAAGATAGAGAATCGACAGGACCGATGCTGTTGAGAACATTTTCCAGCTCAATGATTCGAGCGAGAGTGAGGCCGCCAGCAACAGCGCTCCGGAGAATGCCATCGGAACCATGGTAATGGCAACCGATTCAATATCCTGTGCATATTTCTTCAAGATGATCACCGAGAATCCCTGCAGCAATGCGCTTCCCACGATCGCGGCCATTCCCGAGAATCCCGCCCCGTTGGAAAAGCGAAGGTCGTTCGAGAAAATAGTGACGATCCCCGAAAAACCGATCACGATGCCGGCGAGCTTGGACGCGGTCAACCGCTCCGACGACAGCAGAAAGGATGCAAAGAGCGCAACGAAAAACGGGTATGTTCCGAACAGGATCGAGGCGAGTCCGGAGGAAATGTATTGCTGTCCCCAGTAGACCATTGCGAACGGAACGCTGAATGAGAACAAAGCAACCGTCATATAGACAGCACGAGCCCGGCGATGCCACGGGACATGAATCTTGCGGATGCGCGCTATGCCGAGAAGCACCAGCGTCGCAACGACAAATCGCAGCGCAGCGCCCATCAGCGGCGGCATCTGCGCCAGACCGATTTTGATGACAAGCCACGTCGAACCCCAGATCAGGGTGATGACAAGGTAGGCAACAATAATGCGAATTCGTTCATTCATAGTGCGAATATGTCGGACATTTCTCTTTTCAGTCTCCGTAACCGTATCGGCGGAGCCAGTCCTGATCTTTCCGCCAGTGTTCCCGGACCTTCACATGCAGTTCGAGGAACACAGGATGATCGAGGAACTTCTCTATATCCATACGGGCGGCCGAACCGACACGCTTCAGCGCTATTCCGCCTTTGCCAATCACAATCCCCTTCTGTGATTGCCGCTCGACGATGATGTCTGCACTGATAAAATGTTTTTTAGCCGGCCGCTCTTCGAAGGCCACAATATCCACCGTCGTGGAATAGGGGACTTCGTCCGAGTAGAGTTCGAATATTTTTTCGCGGATAATTTCGCTGACGAAGAATTTTTCCGGCGCTTCGCTGAGCATGTCCTCGGGATAATACGGAGGATGGATGGGCAGGCAGCGCACCATCGCTTCGATCAGCGCCCCCGTACCGTCGTTATGCAGGGCGGAGATAGGGACCACGACGTCGAACGGATGGAGCGAACGGAGTTTTTCCGACGCCATGGCAAGCGTGGCATCATCCACCGTATCGATTTTGTTAAGCACCAGAATGGTCTTTTTGCCCGCCGCTTTGATCCTTCCCAGCACATGTGTGGCCGTCTCCGGTGTTTCTCTGGCGGCTTTCCATGAATCGACCAGCATGAGAACAACATCGGCATCCGCCAAAGCAGAATCTGCATGGCGCATCATTTTCTCCTGCAGAAGATAATGCGGTTCGATCAGTCCCGGCGTATCGTACAGCATC
>JAPLFO010000036.1:0-13107 GCA_026390635.1 Ignavibacteriales bacterium | reverse complement strand
TTCAGGACCGGAGACGATTCCGAGAATCCGGTGGCGTGTCGTCTGCGGTTTCCGCGTCACGATGGCGAGTTTTTGTTTTACCAGCGCATTGAGCAGCGTAGATTTCCCGACATTCGGTTCCCCCACCAGCGCGGCGTATCCTGCGTGGTAGTCGGGAGAAATGGGAAGAATTTCCTGATCCTGTGACATTATACAAGCCTCATGAATTCGTGACTGCTCAACGTGAAGAGCATTGCCACACAGAACATAGAGGTCATATTCTCGTTCATTTCTCTGTGTTCTCTGTGTTCTCTGTGGCAAATCTTTTTCCCGTGTTGATCAACTGATTCACACAAATAAAAAATGGCTCCAGCCGGCAGCTCGTCGGCGGAAGCCACTCTCTTTTCTCTGCTGCGTTTCACGCCTAGTGCGCGACGAGTTTCTTGTACGCTTCTGCATCCATCAGGGCATCCAGTTCCACCGGATTGTCGATGCTGATTTTGATCATCCATCCGGAACCAAAAGAGTCCTTGTTGACGAGTTCCGGCGAATCCTGGATTTCCTTGTTGGCCTCCAGCACCGATCCGCTGACCGGCGAAAACAAATCGGAAACAGCTTTCACCGCTTCGACGGTTCCAAACGATTCGCCTCTGCTGAGTTTTTTTCCGGGAGCCGGCAGTTCGACGAAAACGACGTCGCCCAGTTCACCCTGTGCATATTCGGTAATGCCGACTGTGCCCGTGCCGCCTTGAACGCGGACCCATTCATGGTCTTTCGTGTATTTTACATCGGCGGGAAAATTCATGGGAGACTCCTTCGCAATAGTTGGGCATCGGACTGGGATGCGGCGGATCAACCGCCGCTGAAACTTCAATGATTGTGCCGCTCAGAGCGACTCGATGAAACTCGTATCGAACGTGCCGCTCTTAAAAACTTCACTCCGCATAACTTTCTGATGAAACGGAATCGTGGTGTGGATACCTTCGACGATACATTCTTCCAGCGCATGGTACATTTTTGCGATCGCCTCATCGCGTGTCGGCGCATGGACGATCAATTTCGCCACAAGCGAATCGTAATGGGACGGAATGACATATCCGGCATAGATGTGTGAGTCGACGCGCACACCGGGACCGCCCCCGAAATGCAGGCTCGTGATTTTTCCCGGGGATGGACGAAAGTCGTGCGACGGATCTTCCGCATTGATGCGGCACTCAATCGCATGGCCGTGGAAGGTGATTTTTTTCCGCGAGATCTTCTTCCCTGCCGCAATTTCGATCTGCGCCTTGATCAGATCCACACCCGTCACAAACTCAGTCACCGGATGCTCCACCTGAATGCGCGTATTCATCTCCATGAAATAGAAGTTCCGGTTCTTGTCGAGAAGAAATTCGACCGTGCCGGCACCGAGATATTTCACGCTCTTCGCACCTTTGATCGCCGCGGCGCCCATCCGTTCGCGCAGGTCGGCGTCCACCGCCGGCGAGGGGGATTCTTCGATTAATTTCTGATGCCGCCGCTGGACGGAACAATCGCGTTCCCCCAAATGAATAACGTTGCCGAACGTATCGCCGAGGATTTGCAATTCCACGTGACGCGGTTCTTCGATGAATTTTTCGATATAGACATCCGGATTGCTGAACGCAGCTTCCGCCTCGGCGCGCGCGGTCAGAAAGGCTTTTTCCAATTCTGATTCGTCGCGGACGATTCGCATACCGCGTCCGCCGCCGCCGGCCGATGCTTTGATGATGACCGGCAACCCGATTTCTTTTGCAGTCTTCCGGGCACCATGCACATCGGAGACCACGCCGTCGCTCCCCGGAACAACCGGTACACCCGCGTTGCGCATTGTCTCTTTCGCAAAGGCCTTATCCCCCATCGCCGAAATCATCTGCGGCGTGGGACCGATGAACGTCAATCCGGAGGAGATGCAGATATCGGCAAATTGGGCGTTCTCCGCCAGAAAGCCGTAGCCGGGATGAATGGCATCGGCGTTGGTAATTTCTGCGGCAGCAAGAATACGGGGAACTTTGAGGTAACTTTCGCGGCTCTGGGGAGGGCCAATGCAGATAGCTTCATCGGCAAAACGTACATGCAGGGATTCTCGATCGGCTTCGGAGTAGACCGCCACTGTTGCGATGCCGAGTTCACGGCAGGCGCGGATAATGCGAAGCGCAATTTCGCCCCGGTTGGCTATCAGGATTTTCTTGAACACGAGAGCCTCCGGCACCTTACGCTTTTTCGACAAGGAACAGCACCTGATTATATTCGACCGGTTTTCCATTCTCGGCAACGATTTTGACGATCGTTCCGGAAATATCCGATTCGATTTCATTCATCAGCTTCATCGCTTCCACGATGCAGAGCGCAGTGCCCGGAGTGATTTTTGAACCAACATCGACGAACGCCGGCGTTTCCGGTGACGGGGCGCGATAAAACGTTCCGACGATGGGTGATCTAATTTCATGATACGTGTGTTCCGCCGGCGCAGTGGCCGATGGAAGCGACGTTGCTGCTGGCACCGGAGCAGAGGGGGCTGCAACATGCATTACGGGGTGAGGCGCTGAAGGAGCGGCGGAGAAAGAAGGGCTTTTTGTTATGCGAATCTTGGAACTCTTCTCTTCCAGCTCGAGCTCGTTAATCTGGCTTTCCTCCACCAGTTTCACAAGCTTTTTAACGTACGCCAGATCCATTCGTCCTCCCTCTCTGATTATTGCTTTACGCGTTCGAGATAGGCGCCGGTGCGGGTATCAACACGGATAACGTCGCCTTCGTTGATGAACAAGGGCACGTTCACCATGGCACCGGTTTCCACCTTGGCAGGTTTTGTGCCGGGATTTGCCGTGTCGCCGCGTACGCCCGGAACGGTCTCAATCACCTTCAACTCCACATTAAACGGCAATTCGGCACCGACAGGGTCGGTTCCATCAAACATCACTTCAACGGAAAGTCCTTCCTTCAGGAACTTTGCACCTTCCCCGAGAATTTTTTCGCCGATCGGAATCTGTTCATAAGACTCCTGGTCCATGAAATTGTAGCTCTGCCCGTCATGGAAAAGGTATTGATACTGCTTATGCTCGACGCGCACGAGTTCAACTTCTTCGCCCGAACGGAACCGGTTTTCAAGAACACGGCCGTTGCGAACGTTGCGCATCTTTGCCTGATAGAATGCACGCAGGTTTCCGGGGGTTCGGTGTACCACTTCTTCCAACATGTGGAGCTCGCCGTTAAAACGCAGGAAAACACCCACTTTTAGGTCTGCAGTTGTCGCCATAGATCGTAACTTGTGAAATGAATATGAATTGTGTATTTTTTAATGAGCATAAATATACTCAGAAATCGAAAGAAAATCAACCGTTGAGCCCCCGACGACGCCTTCTGTCAGCTGTCTGCCTCCTGCTGGTCACATTTTTTTTCATCGGTTGCGGCCGGAAACAGGCCGACCCGGAACACGTTCGCATCGTCAATGCCTATGCACGGCTCACTCTTTTGCATGAACAGGACAAGATTGTCTCGAAGGTCCCGGATTCGCTGTACCGCATCAGAGTCGGACTTCTGTTTGACTCGCTGAAGATGACACAGGACGAGTTCCGCGCCGATGTCGAATCGAGGACAGAGACAAACACGGCAATGAAGAGCTTCATGACGGACGTTCAACGCGAGATGCTGGAGATCCGGCGGCAACGGGAAAAGCGGCCGGCAAAATAGACAAAAAAAAACCGCAGCTTCCATCTTCTGCTGCGGCTCCTCTCCTGTGCTAATCTGAAATCTACAATTTGATTGCGCCGATTCCCGGACGATCCGATAACGTAACCTTGCCATCGATCACAGTCGTTCCGCTATAGACGTCGTTCTTAATCAGCAAGGCACCGTCCAGATCCGCCCAATCTACCATGGGCGACAAATGTGATGCAGCCGATATTGCGCAGGACGTTTCGGTCATGCAGCCGATCATCACCTTCATCTTCAAGGCTCTCGCAAGAATGATCATTTTGTGAGCTTCGCGCATTCCGGTGCACTTCATCAATTTAATATTGATGCCGGAATAAACACCATGCGCTTTATACACATCCGAAAGTCTTTGTACGCCTTCGTCGCCGATAACCGGCATCGGGCTTCGTTCTGTGAGCCACGCCAGATCATCAACCTGTGTTTTCGGCATCGGCTGTTCGGCGAATATGACATTCCGCTCATTCAGCCAATGAATCATCTCGAGCGCCATCTCTTTCTTGGTCCATCCCTGATTTGCATCTATGCAGATCGGGCGATCGCTGACCGAACGAATGGCTTCTATCATTTCCTTGTCCGTATCACGGCCGAGTTTTACCTTCAGGATCTTGAACTCCGACGCTTCTTTTGTCTTCTGCCGGACAACGTCCGGTGTATCAATGCCGATCGTGAAGGAGGTGTTCGGTGTGCGGTTCTTGTCGAACCCCCAGATATTGTACCAGGGTTGATGCATCAATTTGCCGACAAGATCGTGCAGGGCGATATCGACGGATGCTTTCGCCGCAGGATTTCCCGGTGCGATAGCATCCACATCTGACAGGATTGACTCCAGTTCGAACGGGTTTTTGTATTTGCCGAGATCGACTTTTGAAAGAAACGCCTGCACAGATTCGTGCGATTCACCGAGGTACGGCGGCATGGATGCCTCTCCGTACCCGGTGACGCCTTCATATTCAATTTCCGTCAGCACGACGGGTGTCGTTGTGCGCGAACTTGTCGCGATGGTAAAGACGTGCTTCAATTCGAGTGTATATGGACGATACGATAATTTCATAGCGGACCCTGTTCCTTTTGAGGAAAGTGTACGTGCAACTGTTCGGACTGCGGTGCCGCCGACAAATGAAGTTCCAGCGATGGCGGCAGCCGTTTTCAAAAAATTACGTCGTGTGGGGGACATTGAATAGCTCCGATTTGTGCGAAAAAAAACCGGGTGACGATCGGCAACAGTGATTTGCTTGCCCGAGCGGCACCACGGCTGACACGCGGAACGTCACCTCGGCTTCGCTCGGTGACCGGCCTTGATTCTCTTTCCTTGAACCTCTTAGACG
Source organism: Ignavibacteriales bacterium (assembly GCA_026390635.1). Lineage (GTDB taxonomy): Bacteria > Bacteroidota > Ignavibacteria > UBA10030 > UBA8401 > JAPLFO01. The sequence continues at coordinate 8,071 of JAPLFO010000036.1, read as the reverse complement.
CGTTCGTTGATAAAATCTCGTTCATCGGCCCTGACCACCAGCACGGGACAGGGCGCTTTTCTCACAATTTTCTCGGCCGTGCTGCCGAATAAAATATGTTCCACACCGGTATGGCCGTGCGTCGCAACAACGATGAGATCGACATCCTCGTCGCGGGCGAACGAGATGATCTCGACAAAAGGAAGCCCGGTGCGGATCACCGGAACGACCTCGAGATCGTCAGGGACAGTGTCTGCCACAAGTTCGGCAAGGTCCTCTTCTCCTTTGGAGCGCAACTCTGCTTCCAGATTTGGGAGCCCCACCTGCCCGAAACTCAAATCCGCCGGATAAATGGCCGGTTCGACCACATAGAGCACAGAAAGGGCGGCGCTGAATTGACGTGCAAAAGGAATGGCGTACTTCAGCGCTTTTTTCGAGTGCTCACTGAAATCGACCGGTACGAGAATTTTCTTCAGGTCGATCGGCCGCAGCTTTGCCGGACGTGCAGCCGCCGTTTTCTTCGGGGTGACTTTCTTCTTCTGAGGGATGGCTTTTTTCTTGAGAAGTGCCTGTTTCTTTTTCATCTCACGCCTCCTTTCAAGGTGAAGAGCGTAGTGCGTCCAGCTCCGCGCGAAGTTTGGTCAATTCCTGGTTGGTATGCCGCAGGCGCTCTCCAATCATTTCCGCCACCTTGAGCACGATCTTCAATCCGGTGCTGGGCGCTTCCTCCATAATTTCGAAAAGATCTGGACGGAAGAAACCGATAAGCTGCGCATCCGTTCGCGCGATGACCGAGGCCGAGCGCGGCGATTCATCGAGAAGCGAAAGTTCGCCGAAGAAATCGCCTTCTTTAAATACCGCAATTTCTTTTTTCGTATCTCCCTCGCCCACCAGCACAACCGAGACTTCGCCCCTTTCGATCACATACATTCCGAGTCCCGGATCGTTTTGGAAGAAGACGTACTCGCCGCGGACGTAATGGCGACGGTGAACGATCGACGCCACTTTCCGCAATTCACGGTATTTCAGATTCTCAAAAACGGATATGCGCGACAGACGGCTTTCAATGGAATCCGATTTCCATTTCAGCCGAGAGAGCGATTTCCATTCCCCGGCAGGGGATTTTTCGACGGTCGGTTCGGATTCTTCTTTTTTCATTGGACGAAATTTAACCAACGGTGAGGATCATTCCCTTCGACAACGATGTCTGCGAAACGCCGCTGCAACTCACGCGTCACGGGACCCGGCTTGCCGTCGCCGATCGTCATACGATCGATCGAACGGATCGGAGTGATCTCCGCGGCCGTTCCTGTGAAAAAGACCTCTTCGGCGATGTACAACATTTCGCGCGGGATATGCATTTCCTTGACTTCAAAGCCGGCATCGGCTGCAAGCGTCATGACAGAAGCCCGCGTAATACCCGGCAGCAGTGCATCGATAAGAGGCGGCGTGTACATGATGCCGTCGCGAACGACAAAAATATTCTCACCGCTGCCTTCGCTGATGTATCCTGCCGGATTCAAAGCAATGCCTTCCACGTATCCGTCAGCGATTGCCTCCAGCTTGATCAATTGCGAATTCAAATAGTTGCCGCCGGCCTTTGCCATTGTCGGGAAGGTATTCGGCGCCGAGCGCGCCCATGATGCCACCCGCACATCAATGCCGGCTTCGAGCGCATCTGCACCGAGATATTTGCCCCAATCCCACACTGCGATGCTGACATCCACCGGACATCCGAGCGGATTCACGCCAACATCGCCATAGCCACGATAGGCAATCGGACGGATATAGCACGCTTTGAGGTTGTTCGCCTTGATGGTCTCTTTGATGCCGTCTTCGATCTGTTGTTTTGTGAATGGCACGCCTGCCCTGTACATTTTTGCAGAATCGAACAGCCGGTTGATGTGCTTGTCCAGGCGGAAAATGCCGGATCCTTTTTTCGTATCGTAGCAGCGGATGCCTTCGAACCAGCTGCTGCCGTAGTGGATCACGTGGGAAAGAATGTGGATCTTCGCATCATCCCAGGGGACTAATTTCCCGTTCATCCAGATTTTTTCAACTTTCTTGACTGCCATAGAAGTATTCCCATCTGATGTGATAAGGTCGATCGGCTGCTACACAATATCCATTTGATAGATCCGGTACGTTTTGTACCGTTTTCCGTTCATCATTTCGGCGGCGCGGTTCATCATCACATTATCTTCCAATACCCAGCTTGCTTCGCCGTATCGATAGCCGATCGCCCTTGCCTTGCGTGCAGTCTCGAAGAATAGCGCTCCCGCAGCACCGGAACGTTGATGTTCCGGCACGACACCCAGGACGATGACGCGCACAAGGTCGATTAGTTTTTTCTTTGTCATAAGATGGTACAGGCCCATCAGCAAACCACCGGACTTGTTAAACTTGAGCGGGACATTGATGTCGGGAAGCGACAGCGCAAAACCGATTAACTCTCCCTTTGATTCCGCCATGATGATCAATTCGGGCACAATCACCTGTTTCAGGTCGGCAGCGAGGGCATCAAATTCCGCATCTGTCATCGGCACCGCGCCCCAATTCCTCGACCATGCTCTGTTGTACACATCTTTGATTCTTTTAACTTCGTTGTCGAAGTCCTTCATATTCACACCGCGAAATGTGATCTGCTCGCGCTGCTTCACCACCTCGTTGAAGCGTGTCATACGTTCTGAATACACCGTCTCCTGAGAAAGAAGATACGCATAGAGATCTTTCTCTTTCTTCAAACCATATCCTTCGATCAACTTCGCATAGTAGGAAGGATTGTAGGTCATGAGTACAGTGGGCGGACTGTCGAAGCCTTCAACGAGCAGTCCATATTCGTCGTTGACCGATGGATTGGCCGGGCCGCGCATTGCCGTCATTCCATGGGAGAGAAGGAATCTTTTCGCCGCATCGAGTAATGCATTTGCCACTTGCTGATCATCGATGCACTCAAAAAAGCCGAAGAATCCGACCTTGTCTCCATGTTCTTTGTTGTGGTTGTGATTCACAATAGCGCCGATGCGCCCGACGATTTTTCCGTCGCGTTCTGCGAGAAACAGCTCCATGTCGGAGTGCTGATAGAACGGATTTTTCTTTCGATCAATCAGTTTTTTTCTGTCCATCATCAGCGGCGGCACCCAATTCGGATCGTCGCGATAGATATCCCAGAGAAACTTGATGAACCGCTTTTCATCGGTCGAAGACTTGACCGTTGTGATTGAAAGTGAGCCCATGGATAACGTCCCTTGACAAAAAAGCCACGCTCAATTTCCGCAGCGTGGCTCTGTGTGATTCTCAGTTAATGACGCCCAACTGCTTTCCTATCACTCCGCAAATCTCGAGAATTTTGTCCAGATGAACATCCTCGTGAGTAGCCATGTAACTCGTTCGGAGCATTTCCATCCCGGGAGGCACACCGGGACGCACGAATGCATTTACAAATACGCCGGCATCATATAACTGTCGCCAGAAAATAAGCGTCTTTTCAGTGTCTCCGATGATGACCGGAACAATGGCAGAATCGTGTCCGTCGATGATCTTAAATCCGAGGGATTTGAATCCTTCACGCATTTTTCTCGCGTTGCGCTGCAACTTGTCGATACGTTCCGGTTCTTTTTCAAGAATTTCCAGAGCAGCCAACGCGGCGGCAACAGAGGCCGGCGTCGGGCTTGCGCTAAAAATCAATGCTGGTGCGCTGTGTTTCAAATAATTTATGACGGCACGCGTCCCGACGACAAATCCGCCAAGAGAAGCAAACGTTTTGCTGAATGTTCCCATCGTCATATCGACTTCATTTTCGAGATTGAAGTGGCTCGCCGTGCCTCTGCCGCCTTTGCCGATCACACCGGTCGAATGCGCATCATCAACAAGAATCCGGGCATTGTACTTCTTTGCGACCTTGACAAGGTCCGGAAGGTTCACGACTTCACCGGATGTGCTAAAAATACCGTCAGAGACGATGAGCTTTCCGGCTTCGAGCGGCAGTTTTGATATCATCATTTCAAGATGATTCATATCGTTGTGCTTGAAGCGGACGACCTCCGCCTGCATACCGGCCGTCACAAGATTGCCGGCAACAATACACGCGTGGTTGTCTTTGTCGGATAGCACATATTCGCCGCGCTGCACGAGCGTGGGAATAATTCCCTGGGCCGTCTGAAATCCCGTGCTGAACAGCAAACAGTCTTCCTTGCCGAGAAACTTTGCAAGCCGCGCTTCGAGTTCAATGTGTAAATCGAGAGTGCCTGTAAGATATCGCGAACCGGAGCAACCGGTACCGTACTTTTCGATCGCTTTTTGCGCCGCCTCTTTCACTTTCGGATGGGCAGTCAGGCCGAGATAATTGTTTGATCCCGCCATAATTACCTGACGTCCTTCCATTTGAACTACCGGTCCTTCATTTGCCTGGATTGCACGGAAGTATGGATAGACCCCTTTTTGCTTCACCTCGTCGGCGAGCGTAAAATTGGTACATTTTTCGAATAAATCCAAAGTTGCTCCTTATCTCTACTGTCCTGTGATGAAGAATACGCGTGGGTGAAATTGCTTCTTTCAAGCGATTTCAATATACTCTATCGTAAAAAAAAAGTCAACCGGAACTATCTATGCCTGAATCGACACAGAAAATTGCTTTTGTCACTGGCGGCACCGGCTTCATCGGCAGCCACCTTGTAGAACAACTCCTCTCACGCGGATACACCGTACGATGTCTTGTCCGGGATACGGCGAAGCCGGGATACCTCCGGAATCTTCCGGTGGAACTCTATCATGGCGACCTTTTTTCGAACGATGTCCTCGAAAAGGCTGTTTCCGGAGTGGATTACGTGTATCACGTCGCCGGCGTTGTCGCTTCCCGCTCAAAGGAAGGCTTCTTCCATGGCAATCGCGACGCGTCAAAGAATATGATCGAGATTGTCTCCAGGGTAAATCCGTCTATTAAGAAGTTCCTTCATGTCAGCAGTCAGGCGGCTGTTGGTCCTTCCCGGACTATCAATCCGATCGATGAAAAGGCTGAGTATCATCCCATCACGACCTATGGAATTAGCAAGATGGAAGCTGAAAAGGCCGTCCTCGCCTTTTCCGGCAAGCTTCCGGTGACGATTGTGCGTCCGTCCGCGGTCTATGGACCACGGGATCCGGCAACCTTCGATTTTTTTAAGACGATCTACAAAGGACTGGAACCGGTCGTTGGTTTCCACGACAAAATCGTCAGCCTTGTCCATTCGACCGATCTGGTCAGTGGCATTGTGCTCGCCGGCGAGAAAGCGGAAGCTGCGGGCGAGATATTCTTCATCTCCAGCGAGAAGCGCTATTCATGGATTGAAATCGGGAATGCTACCAAGGAAGTAATGCGGAAAAAAGCGCTGCGCGTCAGACTGCCAGAACCGTTGGTCTATGCCGTTGCGGCAACCGCCGGATTCTTCTCCTCCTTCAGTCAGAAGCCCTCCGTGTTGAATTTTGAAAAGGGACGGGACATGGTACAGGATTTCTGGACGTGCGACGTCGGAAAAGCAAAACGCATGCTCGGATACAAGCAGGAAACAACTCTCACTGATGGTATCAGAGAGACGGTCTCGTGGTATTTAAAAAACGGCTGGATGTAGTCGCTCCCCTCGCTTTCGAATAAGATTGAATTTCGCAGACATTGTGAGAGGTTAATGCGTCATCCCTCGACTCGTCCCGTTAGGACTCGCTCGGTATGACGGCGGAAGGGTTTGAATGACGCGGTTGATTCTAAAGAAGTATTGCATCACTGCCGGTCTCGGCCCCGCGTGGTGATGAAATAACCACGATCCGCTACCTACGCCCCATCACCACCCGCACTTTACAGATGCCGCACTTCAGCGGAAGCACGAGGTGCGTCACCCGGACATCATCCACGTAGAGTTCCTTCACTCCCTTGTTGAATCCGTCCGGGTTTTCAAATTCCACCTCATATGTTGTTCCACGAAATTTTCGCACCGCTGAGAATTTTTTCCACGTCGACGGGACACACGGATCAACCAGCAAACCGCGATATGTGGGGCGCAGGCCGATCAACCAATCGGTCGCATTGCGATACATCCAGACGGCTGAGCCCGTCAACCAGGAATGGCTCGCCTGTCCGTACGTCGGATGATCCGGGCTTGTCACATATTCCGAATAAACGTACGGCTCTGTCGCATAGATCTCGCCGTCTCCCGAAACGACCGGCGGCAGCATTCTACGGTACACTTCCCAGGCACGATCGCCGTTTCCCGCCATCAATTCCGCAAGCACCAGCCAGCTCGATGCATGATTGTGTGTCGGTCCCCAACTCAATGGCCAATACTTGACCGACTCGATCGAGCGGCGATTTTCAATTGAAATACACGGGTGTTTTCGATATATTGTTCACGCCATGAGCACACAACGACGCAATGACTTTCTGATACCCCTGCTGGCCGTTTTGCTGGACATTGTTGCCATTGAGGGAGCGTTCATTCTCTCATACCAGTTCCGTTTCTTTTCGCCGTTGACTTCGGTTTTTGAAGTCACGCTCGGTGTACCGCCCCTTTCCGACTACGTGGTAAGCTCCCTGGTTTTTATTCCAATCTGGCTCTTCTTTTTTAAATCCCGGGGGATGTACGGCACCAGGCGGAATACTCATTTGAGCGATGAGTTTTTCGCGATTGCCCGGGTGATGACAATCGGCCTGCTGGGAGTGATGAGCGCGACATTTTTCTACCGCGGGTTCTCATTTTCCCGCGGTGTCTTCATTCTTCTCTGGATAGTGTCGGTTGTCACTGTTACGCTCGGCAGATATTTACTAATGCAGTTCGAACAGTGGCTGTACCGGCGCGGGAAGGAATTGAAGACAGTTGTTATCGTCGGCAATAATGAAACCGCCACCGCGATCTATTCGGTACTGATGCTGAAGAAAAATCTGGGTTATCATATCCTCGGCTACTATGCCGACAGCTCGGCGTCGGAAGCGAATCCCTTGTCGGCGGCAAAATATCTCGGTCCGGTGAAAGGGCTCACCGACGATCTTGTTCCGCAACGGATTCAGGCGGCATTTATTGCGCTGACCTACAAGGAACATCCGCTGCTTCTCGATCTCATGCGTGATCTTGAAGGCAAGAATATCGAATTGATGATGGTTCCCGACTTGTTGGAAATGATCACCAGCAATGTCCGCATTCAGGAGATGGAAGGCATTCCGCTGATAAGAATCCGGGAGATTCCCCTCACAACATGGAACCGGATCACGAAGAGATGCTTCGACATTGCTTTCTCGGCGTGTGTCCTGGTGTGTATCTCTCCCCTGTTGCTGCTCATCGCGCTGCTCGTCAAACTGAGTTCCCGCGGACCTGTCATTTTTGCCCAGGAGCGGATCGGTCTGGACGGATTCAAGTTCCCTCTGTACAAATTTCGGACTATGCGCGTCGATGCCGAGACCGCTACCGGCCCGATTCGGGCGACCAAAGGTGATCAACGTACGACCGGCATCGGCAAATTTCTGCGCCGAACGAGTCTGGATGAACTGCCGCAGTTTTTCAATGTCCTCACGGGACAGATGAGCATCGTCGGCCCGAGACCGGAACGTCCGTACTTTGTCGAACAATTCCGCCACAAGATTCCCCGCTATCTCGAACGCCACCGGATGAAAACCGGGATGACCGGCTGGGCTCAAGTCAACGGCCTCCGCGGCAATGCGCCTATTGAGGATCGGACCAAGTACGACATCTACTACATAGAAAACTGGTCGCTCGTTTTTGATATCAAAATCATTCTCAAAACCATTCACGCCGTTGTCTTCGGCCAAGACGCATACTAGACCATGATTGCCCTTCTCCTCTTCTATCTGCACATCGTTGCATTCACTGCGGCATTCACCCATCAATATCAGGAAGAAGACATCAAGGCAGGCGTTCTGACCATGGCTTTCATGGGAATCATCTTTTCGGTGGGATGGAGTATCTCGACGTTTCTTCTGAAGATGGTGATCGCGGAGAAGGGATTGGGAATCTGGTTGACGCGGGACAGCATGGGTCTCGTACTGCTCACGCTCGGTGAGGCAGGATTCTACTATTTATATTTTCGCGGGATACAAGTGAAGCGGTGATCA
>JAPLFO010000072.1:945-4178 GCA_026390635.1 Ignavibacteriales bacterium | reverse complement strand
ATTAGCGCGCCGGATGAAATCTCTGCACTTGCGTATTGTGTCGGCGCTTCGATGCGCGGTTTCAAGTCCATGACAGCCACATCGGGACCGGGTTGGGCATTGATGATCGAGACTTTTCAATACGCATTGATGACGGAGACACCCCTGGTGACTGCAATGGTGCAGCGGCTTGGGCCGAGCACCGGAGGAGCAACGCAGGGAGCACAAGGCGACATCTTCCTGACGGAATTTGCCACCAGCGGCGGTTATACAGTCCCGATGCTCTGTCCGAGCACACCGAAAGAATGTTTCGAACTGACAACACTCGCGTTTGCTTGGGCGGAAAAACTCCGAACGCCGGTAATCCTTCTGAGTGACAAAGAAGTCGGCATGACGAGTGAGCGCGTGGACGTTTCGACGTTCTCGCCGGCTCCGGTAATTGACCGGGCGGGCGGAGTTCCGCACTCCGGATGGAAAATGTACGGATTCGGCAGCCGGGACGAAGTGCCTTCCTTCATGCCCGTCGGCGGGGACCAGAAAATTACGATTACCGGCTCCGCCCATAATAAGCATGGTCAGTTGAAAAAAAATGACTCGGAAACGATCGACGTTCTGCTCCATCTTGAGGAAAAAATCACCGCCAGAAGACACGAACTCTCCGCCGTGACAATGGATCTGGAAGAAGGTGCGTCGACACTCCTTCTGAGCTACGGTATTACTGCCCGCACCATGCGGGAGACGGTCCGAACGGTTCGCCGGAGCGGGAAGAAAGTTTCGGCGATGTCGATTCAGAGCCTCTTCCCGATTCCCGAGCAGGCATTGCTCGCCGCTTGTGCAGGCGCGAAGCGCGTCGTCATTGCAGAGGAAAACTTGAACGGTCAGTATCGTCTCGTATTGATGCCCCTGTTGAAAGACAAAGAAGTCGTCGGTGTCAACAAGATCGGAACGATGATCACGCCGTCGGAAATCGAGGTGGCGATTGTCTGACTACACTTCATACCTGACACCCGGTTGTCCGATGCCGTTCTGCAAAGGGTGCGGGCACACACATGTTTTACGGAAGCTGAATGAAGCGATGCTCCAGCTTCAGCTGACGCCGTCGGACATTGCGCTGGTGACAGATATCGGTTGTATCGGCCTCGCAGATATGATGTTTGTACCGGTACATACTGTTCATACCACGCATGGCCGCTCCACGGCATTTGCAACCGGCATACAGATCGCCGATGCAGTGCTGGCACAATCGGCGCTCAAAACAATCGTTCTGATCGGGGACGGCGGTGCGATGATCGGTTTGCAGCATCTGGTCAATGCCGCGCTGCTGAACGTCGATGTCACCGTGCTGTTGTGCAACAATTTCCTTTTTGGAATGACCGGTGGACAGAATTCCGCTTTCTCACCGAATGACTTCATCACACCGACCACGCCGAACGGGAATATCATCCCTCCGATCGATATGTGCCGAATGATGGAAGCTTCCGGTGCAGAGTTTTCTGTGCGTGCGCTTGCGACACAGAAGGGACTCTCGGATACAATTGCGCGTGCCATCATGCATCCGGGCTTTTCGCTTGTCGAAATTGTGGAACTCTGTACAGAGCACGCTACCGAACGGAATGATCTTTCCGGAAGCAAGCTCGCTCAAGTGATTGAATCCCAGGGCCAGCGATTGGGTGATATCGTAATCCGGCAAACAAGGAAATCTTTTGGAACTATGTACGCTGCCAAAAATCCGCGGAAGCCGGTTCCGCCATCGCTGACGGAGAAAACAATCGTGCCTTCGTTTCAATCGACACTGAACGAGCAAGTGGGAATCGTTCTTGCCGGGAGCGCGGGTGAGCGTGTGCAGTCGTCTGCAAAAAAACTTTGCGATGCGGCAATCGTTTCCGGCGTTTACTGTACGCAGAAGAACGACAATCCTGTCACGCAGGGTTCCGGGTTTTCACTCTCTGAGGTGATTCTGTCCAACGAGGAGATTTTCTACACCGCAATTGACGTTGCCGACGTTGCCATCGTTGTTTCACAGGACGGACTTACCGAAGTGAAGGAGAATGGTTTGCTGGAGAGAATGACATCTTCGTCACTCCTGATGCTCGATGCGAATCTGGCCGTCCCGGAAACCGTCGCGATGGTCGAGCAGTATCCCTACCGGAAGGAATTTGGAGGAGACAAGGCGGCATTGGCAGCGGTGAAGGCATATGTTCGCAAGACAGGGATTTTGCCGGAAGGGGCGTTGTAGGCGTCTCCATCATTTCCGTTGTCGAAGACAATGGGAGGGACTACGACAGGTGTCTGCGTTCTCCCGCTATCCAGGAGAATGGGAACGAGAGCATGAAGATTGGAATACAAAGAAGCCGCGAGGATATCATCTTTGCGGCTTCGACTTCTTTACAGCAACGTTATTGGTCTATCCCTTCCAGCCTAATTTCACTTTGGCCGCTTCGCTCATCATCGAGGGGTTCCATTGGGGCTCCCAGACGATTCGGACTTCCGCATCGTCAACGCCCGCAATTTTTTTTACGCGGTCGCGAGCCGCATTGGCGATCATTTGTGCCATGCCGCACCCCGGTGCAGTCAGCGTCATTTTCAGGCCTACCCATCGATCGATTATTTTTACGTCGTAAATCAATCCGAGATCGACGATGCTCACCGGTATTTCAGGATCGTAGACTTCCTGCAGGGCTGCATAGACCATTTCCGTGCTGATGGTTGGTGTGTGAGTTTCTTCTGCCATAGAATTCCTCGCTCAATTGCCGTGATGGTTATTCTCTATTGTCACCAATATGCACTATTTTCTCACATTTCCAAACAGGCGATGCGTGCTGATCAGTCCGCCTACTGATGTTTGTCTTCAACAAAAGAATCAGAGCAAGTGGAACAGCAGCTCTCTCTGCTCCGCTTGCGGCGGACCCATGCTCCGCGCACAAGGAGGATGAGGCTGACGGCAGTGATGCTCAGTGCTGCGATTGTCTGGGTAGCCATTAGGTAACTCAGGTAATAAAAATTGAACTGATTCTATGCACTGCCAAAGTGAGAACATATGCCAGAATGCTCAGGTAACTGAGTTGAATGATCGGCCATTTCCAGCCGTTTGTCTCTCTTCGGGTCACCGCCATGGTTGAGAAACACTGAAGCGCGATCATATAGTAGATCATGAGGCATAACGCTGTCAGGGCGGTGAAGGTCGGCCGACCTGTGACGGGATCGACGTCTGATTCCATCTTCTGGCGGATGGTCGCAACCGAACTGCCGCTGTT
>JAPLFO010000072.1:0-849 GCA_026390635.1 Ignavibacteriales bacterium | reverse complement strand
ACCGAACTGCCGCTGTTATGGTCATCGATTCCGTACATCGTGCACATCGTGCTGACAAAGACCTCGCGCTGCAGCAGGGAGCTGATCAAACCGATGCCGATTTTCCAGTTGAATCCAAGCGGACGGATTACGGGTTCGATCATATGACCAGCCTTGCCTGCAAAACTTTGCTCCAGACGCTCTCCAGCCGATACGGCATCCGACTTTGGATATGTCAACAGGAACCAGAGGACGATCGATGCGCCGAGAATTACCGTCCCTGCTTTCTGGAGAAAGGCAGAGGTACGTTCCCAAACCTGCAGCGCTACGTTCTTTAGCGACGGCAGGCGATACGGAGGCAGTTCCATGATAAACGGTGTGGAAACATTTTTGGAAAGAATTTTCTTAAGAATCCACGCAACAATAAAAGCCGCCAGAACTCCGAACAAATAGATTGCTGCCAGCGTCAATCCCGGAAGGGAAAGGAACCCCAGAACATTGCGTTGGGGAATCAAGGCCGCTATCAGCAGGGCATAGACCGGCAGACGTGCACTGCAGCTCAGCAGGGGCGCCACCATCATCGTGGCGATTCTGTCGCGCTCGTGTCCGAGCGTCCGCGTTGCCATGATCGACGGCACCGTGCAGCCGAAAGAACTCAGGAGCGGAATAAATGCTTTCCCATGGAGCCCGGATTTTCGCATGACGCGATCCATGATGAACGCCGCACGGGAGAGGTAGCCACTTTCTTCGAGGATCCCGAGAAAAAGAAAGAGAAAGGCGATCTGAGGTATGAAGACGACCACCGAACCGGTGCCTTCAATGATTCCGTGCACGAGAAGATCACGCAAGTCTCCCGGATTCATCATTCCG
>JAPLFO010000083.1 GCA_026390635.1 Ignavibacteriales bacterium | reverse complement strand
CGGAATTGTCTCTCTGCCTCTCTCGAAATATCTATTCCTTTCCCGATGGAGTTTATAAATGCTTGAAAGATTGGATCGACGTGGCTGTGTGACTCAAAGGGACTCATGTTTTTCACCTTCTCCCGCGTGTACCATGCGCGGCCCGGGTGATTTGCTTACGAACTATGTTTTCCCCTGTTCCTGATCGGTCTGTTGTTTCGGAGCGGCTTCCGGATTTACCTCTTGGCCGCCGTCGGCCTTCTTTTCGTTGGCTCCCTCCTTGCCGTTACCATTCTTTTTGCCGTTCAAGGCTTCCTGGACCTTGATGATAAGCTGGTCTTTCAGCTCGTCCAATGCCGCAAGGTAATCGGTATTGTTTTCGTCAAGGGTTGCTTTCACGGCATAGGAAACACAACAGGAATTGAATTTGACACTGATCTTTTTGGATATCATTACGCTTACTTCCTTGATCTTCATTCCTGATGACTCGGGTTCGCTTGTGATGGAGCCTTTCTTGCGGAATCGATCGAAGATCTCGATGAGACGCCGAAAGGTGTTGACGCGAAGCCAATAAACCAGTTGGTGTATTTCTTGCGTTTTAGTTAATCTTTGGTCTCTTCGTTGTGGCTATGGCGTTCTACGATAACGGGCGGGATATAGGGCTCTTGCTTTTTGAGTAGATAGATGCGGGAACTCTTTCTCAAACATTCAGCGTTGTATCTCTTTTCACTGTTGATGATTTCGTCAATGAGGTATTGAACTCCAGCGATATTCTCCTCCACGAAGTTTGCTATCCCGTCCAAGAAGTATGCGATCCCATCCAAGATTTTTGCGATGCACTTTATTATGGAATCACCTCCATTCGATTTATATTCGACTTGTTACAGCCACGATTACATCTTTGCAGATTGGTTAAGGTGTAATCACCCCGGATTCTCTCATTGAATAGAATGCTCCTTTGCCAACGATCAGGTGATCGAGAACCAAAATGCCGAGAGTTTTTCCGGTCGTGCTTACTTGCATGGTCAAATCAATGTCTTGTTGGGACGGAGTACATTCGCCACTGGGGTGATTGTGTGCCAATATGATTGCCGCTGTGTTGGCTCTGAGGGCTTCGTGAAAAACATCGGCTATACGGACGACGGCCGTGTTGAGCGTCCCTTTGTAAAGGTCCACTCTCTTGATAATCTGGTTTTGGGAGTTGAGGCAGAGAATGACAAAGTTCTCTCTCTTGGCTGTTTGCAAGTCGGCGACGTGCTGAAAGGCAATCGCGGATGAATTTATAGCTGGGGGCGCCGCCTCCCTTAATTCTTGCGGCACATCCTCTTCTCGAAAAACGATGTACTTCATGATTTACCTCCTCCTTGATTCAGATTCGCAATAAGACAACGAGGATCAAATATTTTGTGGTGGTTCCGACGTGCGGTGGAGGGTGTAAAGGTTTTATTCCTTCAAATAGTCGAGGGAAAGCATGTAAATCTTTTCTATGAGGTCGTTTCTTCCCCAGGAAGTTTTGATCTCTACTGTATTCGTAAGCTTTTGCGTAAACTCCTTCATGCATTGTGTTTTGCTGTTCTCGTCAGTGGCTTGGCCGACGCTGTCACGGATAATTTCTTTCAGTTCGTTTCTGCCCCAGGATGTTTTCCTCTCCATCTCCTTGAAGATCCTCAATATGAATTCTCTCATTGGTTTCACCTCGCCATTAGATTTGTGCTGATGCTCATTAACGATTCAATAATTTCAGCCTCTCAATTCGTGCCTGCCATCAATCACTGATTTCCCGATGATGGTGATGTGCTTGCCATCCCTGAA
>JAPLFO010000013.1 GCA_026390635.1 Ignavibacteriales bacterium | reverse complement strand
GTCGAGGGAGAGCTCGCGGCCTTGCTCAGCATGACGTCCAGTAAATGAAAATGCAAGGTCACTTAATTGAAATGGCACTGGCCACACTCAAGCAAAGGAATGCTATGGATACGGAACGTACTTCGCACGACATTCTGCAGGATAAGCAATTATTTTCCCTCCTCCGCACACAAGAGGATATCTGGCGTGTGTTTCGGGTGATGTCGGAATTTGTGGAGGGTTTTGAAACGCTCTCAAAGCTCGGGCCCTGTGTCACAATCTTCGGTTCGGCACGGACCAAGCCGCACTCCATGTACTATGATCTGACCGTGGAGGTGGCACGGGAGTTCGCGCGCAGCGGCTATGGAGTCATTTCGGGCGGCGGCCCCGGCATTATGGAGGCCGCGAATAAGGGCGCGAAAGACGCCGGCGGAGCATCGGTAGGGATCAACATTGATCTTCCGTTTGAACAGGCGGCGAATCCTTTCATCGACAAAGATAAGCTCATCACTTTTCGTCACTTCTATGTCCGCAAAGTCATGTTCCTGAAATATGCCCAGGGATTTGTGGCAATGCCCGGGGGATTCGGGACGATGGATGAATTATTTGAGGCGCTTACGTTAATTCAAACCAAGAAGGTGATGACCTCACCGGTGATTCTCATGGGCAAAGACTACTGGGCCGGGTTGGTGGAATGGTTGCGGCGGCGCATGCTGGAAGATGGCAATATCACCGAAAAGGATCTTTCGCTTTTTGTGATGACGGATGATCCAAAGATAGCGGTGAAGACAGTTGTTGATTTCTACCAATCAATAACACACACGCCGAATTTTTAATGGACAAGAAACAGGTCGCCGATATACTCTCTGAAATTGGAACGCTCCTTGAGGTCAAAGGCGAGAATCCCTTCAAGTGCAGGGCGTATCATGCCGGCGCGCGGATTGTGACCTCGCTGACGCAGGACCTTTCAGTGCTGGTGACTTCCGGAGAAATCCGGAACATCAAAGGTATCGGCGATGCTCTCTCGGAAAAAATCACCGAACTGGTGACGACGGGCAAATTGGAGTATTATGAAAAACTGAAGTCGTCGGTGCCACCGGGTGTTCTTCAAATGCTGTCGATCGGCGGTATCGGACCGGCAAAAGTACGCGTTCTTTCGACGACTCTGAAGATTGCAACGCTGGACGAACTGGAGAAAGCCTGCAAAGAGGGAAAGATACGATCCGTTGAAGGATTCGGGAAAAAGACGGAGGAGAATATCCTTGCCGGTTTGTCTGCACTGAAAACCTATTCCGCACGCCATCTGATCTCGAGTGCCGAGCCTGTCGCCAAAACGATGGCGGCTTTTGTCGCTAAACTAAAAGGGGTTTCCCGGGTTGAAATTGCCGGCAGTCTTCGTCGCCGTGCTGAGACCATCGGCGATATTGATATTCTTGCCGTCGCGAAGGAATCCGAAGCCGCTGCAGTGATGCAGTCGTTCACGTCGCATCCCGACGTGGAGCGCATAACCGCTCATGGGGCCACGAAATCAAGTGTGATCCTTCTTTCCGGGATCTCATGCGATCTGAGGATAGTGAATGAGTTGGAGTTTCCGTTCGCGCTCAACTATTTCACCGGCAGCAAGGAACACAACGTCCGGTTGCGCTCGTTGGCACGTGAAGCAGGCTACAGCCTGAATGAGTACGGCTTTTCAAAAATCGAGTCTCAAGAAAAACGGGGTGCCTCGAAGCAAGCGTTCCGGTGCAAGGATGAAGAGGATATTTATCGCATGCTTGGACTTGCCTACGTTCCGCCTGAGTTGCGCGAAGATTGCGGGGAGTTTGAAAAGGCGCAAGAAAAGAAACTTCCGCAGTTGGTCACCGAGCAGGACATCAAAGGAACCTTCCATTGTCACACGACGCATAGTGATGGTGCTCACTCGTTGAGCGAAATGGCGAATGCCGCAAGGACTCTGGGGTGGCAGTACCTCGGCATCGCGGATCACAGTATAAGCGCATCGTACGCGAATGGAATGACGGAACAGCGCCTCAAGAAGCAGCAGAAGGAAATTGATCTGCTGAATCAAAACTGGTCAAATTTCCGTATCTTGAAAGGTGTCGAGGTCGACATTCTTGCAGATGGTTCTTTGGATTTCAGTGATGATGTGCTTGCCGGTTGTGACTATGTCGTTGCATCTGTGCATAGCAGTTTCAAAATGACTGAGCAACAGATGACCGAACGGATCGTGCAGGCGATCAGCAACAGAAACGTCACAATGCTTGGTCATTTGTCCGGACGGCTGCTGTTACAACGCGAGAGTTATCCCTTGAATCAGGAACAGGTTGTCGATGCAGCAGCAAAATGTGGGACGATCATTGAAATTAATGCACATCCAACACGGCTGGAATTGAACTGGAGAATGTGCCGGTATGCCAAGGAAAAGGGTGTGCGTGTTGCGATCAATCCTGACGCGCATACAATGAACGGTCTCAAAGACGTCCGCTTTGGAGTCGGCATCGCACGGAAAGGCTGGCTGACTCGCCAGGACGTACTGAATTCGATGACCCTGAAAGAGGTACAGCAATTCCTCGTCAGGAGAAAAAAGGAAAGGGAGTAAACATGCATCCGGCACGCCGATCGTACCTCGGAGCACTCATTCTTATAGTTTTGGGAGTGCTGTTTCTACTGGAAAATTTTGGTCTGGCCGACGTTGGCAATCTTATCGGAACGTTCTGGCCTGTCATTCTGATACTGATCGGAATCAGCATCCTAATGCGCCGGCATCAGATGCCGGTCATCGGACAGAGTCCGAATGGAGATTCATTCAGCTCGTCTGCGTCGCAATCGTTCAACGCGCCAATGTTGAATAATTCGTCCGTTTTCGGCGATATCGACATGAAAGTCGTTGTTCCGGGATTCCGGGGCGGCATGGTCTCGTGCGTCTTCGGAGACGTGAATCTTGATTTGTCCGAAATGCAGATGGCGGATGGCGAGCATCTCTTGAAGCTGGATGGCGTCTTTGGCGGCCTGCATGTGCTCCTGCCGAAAGATTTGGCTGTCTTCGTCACCGCGCGCGCAGTGTTTGGCGATGTCAAAGTCCTCGGCAACACGAGAGGCGGAATCGGTCAGGAACTGTCTTTTACATCACCCAACTATGCCGACGCGCCGAAGAAATTGCGCGTTTATGCGAATCAAGTTTTTGGAGATGTGAGAATATGGTAGTACATTACTGTCCATGATGGAAACAAAGCCGTCTTCGCTCCGGCAGTTGGACAGTTCTTCCGGAGCGTTGGCATATCTGGAGGGATCTGCCACGCGTCATGAATTCCTTCGCAGATGCGCGGACAGATTTGTTGCTGCACAGGATGACGCTCTGTGTCAGCTCATCCAGAAGCATGCGCAACTCTCACAAGGGAGTCTGAATCAATTTCTCTCGACGCCGATTAAGTCAGACGAAGAAGAAGTCCGAAGAATCCTGGTCGACTCATTCACAGAGTTTAGCGAGCAGTTGCAGGAACGAAGCGGGGAGGTGCATATCATTGCTTCTGATTCGCGCTTGCTTCCGGATTCGATGCTCGGTATTGGAAAAGGCAAGGCGGATCTCCTCCTGAGGCAATTGCTTGAACGGGGGAGGAAGCTGCTCGATTCCGGAGATGCGAAGAGGGCGAAGATGCGTGGTGAAGTAATTTCTACCTCAGTCGCTTTGCTGTCTCCGACACGAAATACCACGCTTGAAGAGATTCTGGGATTCTCATCGGTGGAAGAGAAAGCGGCAGAAACGGCGGGCTTCTTTCAACCCGAGCCGATACTCGCATGGAAGTCGGAAATCCTTCATTTCAATACTCTTGCCGGAAGCTCCAATCTGCCATGGAACGTGGAGCTGATCGTCCCTGTCCCCTTGGGCGGTTCTTCACCGTCACCCGAAGAAGCGATAGCGTTCGTCGGTGCACTCGAGAATGAATTTAGTCTTCTGGGCTGCTCTCTCTTGCGCGGCATGCTTCCCGGCGAGAAATCGGATTCGTACTTATACAACATCCGGATGAGTCCCGACGCTCTTCTCTTGCGGGAGGTTGTTCGCTGGTTCTGTGATCAGCCATTGATGCGGGATCAGAAATCCGCCATGCAGCTTTGTGTAAAAGTGATTGACAACGAAATAGTCTCATGAAGAAAGAAACACTCTCAAAAAAAATAAAACGTACGCAGGCGATTGAAAAAGCGCTGCACAAAGCTTTCCCGAATCCGCAGATTGCATTGTACTACGAAAACCCGTTGCAACTACTCATCTCGGTGATACTCTCTGCGCAATGTACGGACGTCCGGGTGAACATGGTGACGCCGGCGCTCTTCAAGAAGTATCGCACGGCGAAGGACTTCGCAGAGGCCGGTCAGTCAGAACTCGAAATCGACATTCATTCAACCGGCTTCTACCGCAACAAAGCAAAAAACATCATCGCCTGCTGCCGCTCTCTGGTGGAACAGCATGGCGGCGAAGTTCCCGCCACGATGGAAGAACTCCAGGCACTGGCTGGCGTTGGGCGAAAAACCGCCAATTGTGTATTGGGGGGTGCCTTCGGGATTCCATCCGGTATCGTTGTCGACACCCATGTGAAACGAATCGCTGCGCGGCTCGCATTGACGGATGAATCGGATCCCGAAAAAGTTGAAGCTGATTTGACGAAGCTTCTGGATAAGAAAGACTGGATTCATTTCAGCAATGCCCTCATTTTGCATGGAAGAAAAACGTGTGATGCCCGGAAGCCGTTGTGTAATGAGTGTCCGCTGGCTTCACTCTGTCCCTCTGCAGTGATGACAACCACAAAAAGGAAGAACGCATGAACCGGACTGACGCATTGGCGTTGCTCTGTCAGTATACAAAAAGTGACAGCTTGCAAAAACATGGACTTGCCGTCGAATGTGCGATGCGTGCCTATGCCGGTAAGTACTCTCAGGATGAGGAACTCTGGGGAATGACCGGTCTTCTTCACGATTTTGACTACGAAATGTATCCGACAATACCCGACCATCCGCTGAAAGGGAGCGAGATTCTTCAACAACAGGGGTATCCGGAAGAAATGCGAATCGCGATTCTCGGCCATGCCTCGTATACGCTGGTCCCGAGGGAGTCGCTGCTCGCCAAGGCACTCTATGCCTGCGACGAGCTTTCCGGATTTATCACCGCCTGCACGTTGGTCCGGCCGAGCAAGAAGATTGCGGAACTGGAAGTGAGTTCAGTGCGGAAGAAGATGAAAGACAAAGGATTTGCAAGAACAGTTGACCGGGTCGCGATCGTGGAGGGAGCGGAAGAACTGGGAATTCCGTTGGATGAGCACATCCAATTCGTTATCGATGCCTTAAAGAGGAACGCAGCAACTCTTGGCCTGTGAATACGTATAGAGTGAAACCATACTTTTTGAAAGGAGAAGCCATGAAAAGACTACTTACCATGTTCATGATCACCGGAATCATTGCCTCGTTTGCAATTGCGCAGGAGGAAGAAGGCTCGGAACCGGTTGTGACGAAGCACCGGAGCGCAAAAGTCGGCGGTGCCGGCGGGTTCATGCCGTCGTGGGGCCTTTTCAAATTTACCGAGGTCAACAATGCGCTGACGCAGATGGGACTGCCCAAATTCAGCGATGCTCCGATGTACATGAGCGGAGGTATCGGTTACGGATACCCGATGTTCATTCGCAATCTTCGTATCGGCGGATTTGGGAGCGGAGGAACAGTCACGCAGTCCTATGACAAAGTGAATCCGGCCACGAGTGCGAAGACTCGTTATGATGTCGAGTATGGAATTTCGTACGGCGGATTTTTGATTGACTACGTTGTACCTCTTGCCAGCAGGCTTGATTTTTCTGCAGGCATCAGTTTCGGCGGAGGGACGACGCATATCAAGCTGACGCGCGACAATGGCGGGCTGAAGTCGTATGACGGACTTCTAAAGGAGTTTGGTAAGGTCGACTCTGCCACCGGAAATTACACGCGGACGATCAGCGGCACATTCTTCACCATGGTGCCGAATGTGAATATCGAATATGCATTGCTGCCCTGGTTTCAACTCCGCGTCGGTGTTGCGTATCCGATTATGACCAATCCATCATGGACGATGGAAAACGGCGACAAGATCGCCAATGTTCCCGCCGGCCTTAAAGCGGACGGTCCGGTGATCAACGGCGGTATTATGTTCGGGTACTTCAACTGAGCAAACGCAGCTGTATCCTCCGATAGCGACAAAGCCCACCGTTGGTGGGCTTTGTTCGTTGGTGTGCCTCTTGGCTGTCACAATCGCTCGAACCGTGCCTGAAAGAAGCGCAAATACTTCGGTTCGTACACCATCTTGAGGCCTTTGATTTTCTCCCGGTTCTCAAAAACGGTTTCCACCGATTCCGCAAGAACATCGCAGTGTGCCTGAGTATACACACGGCGTGGGAATGTGAGTCGCACGAGTTCGAGCTTTGGATAATAGTGATCCCCCGTTTCTTTGTTCCTGCCCGCGGATACAATGCCTCGTTCCATCGCACGAATGCCGGAATCGAGGTAGAGCTCGGCGGAGGAATATCGCATGGCCGCCGATCGGAAGGACGATCGGGACGCCGATACTGAGTAACTTTTCGCCGACATATTCCACCTGGCCGATGCGTGCTTTGATGTGATCGTACTGGACCGCTTCCTCGATGCCGCGTGCCATGGCCTCCATGTCGCGTCCGGCTAGTCCGCCATACGTGTGAAGACCTTCATAGACCACCACCATGTTGCGGGCTTCTTCAAAAACCTCGTAGTCATTCAGTGCCAGGAATCCGCCGATGTTAACGAGAAGGTCTTTCTTGCCGCTCATCGTGGCGCCATCCGTATGGGAGCAGAATTCTTTCAGGATCGCAGCGATCGATTTGTCGGCATAGCCCGGCTCGCGTCTCTTGATGAAATAGGCATTCTCGATGGCGCGCGTGGCGTCCAGAATGAGCCTGATGTTGTGCCGCGATGTTAATGCGCGCACTTGCTTGATATTTTCCATTGATACCGGTTGTCCGCCTGCCATATTGACGGTAGCTGCGACGGTGACGTATGGAATATTTTTCTCGCCAACTTTAGTGATGAGCGACTCAAGCTTCTGCAGATCGACGTTTCCTTTGAATGGATTGAGATTCTCCGAATCATGTGCATCATCAATAATGACATCCACAAACGTGCCGCCGGCCAGTTCCTGATGGAGGCGGGTGGTGGTGAAATACATGTTTCCCGGGACGAAGTCTCCTTTCTTAATGAGGATCTGCGAAATGATGTTCTCCGCGCCGCGGCCCTGGTGAGTCGGAACTAGATATTTGTAACCGTAAAACTTCTGAACATTTTCTTCAAGGTGATAGAAATTCTTGCTGCCGGCGTACGCTTCGTCGCCAAGCATCATCCCCGCCCATTGATTGTCGCTCATCGCGTTGGTGCCGCTGTCCGTGAGCAGATCGATATAAACATCTTCTGATTTTAACAAGAAAGTGTTATACCCTGCTTCCACGATGGCCGCTTCCCGCTCGCTGCGCGTGGTCATCTTCAGCGGCTCGACCATCTTGATCTTAAAGGGCTCAGCCCACGATCGGCGTTGCAGTTTTGCCATAGGAACTCCAGTTCGTTGACTTTCGGTGTGCTTTTTGGTATCATCGGATACCGAATGAATTGCAAAAATATACCGAAATTGAATCCCATCGTCAACGCTGATGAGCTCCCACGGTGATACCCCTTCGAGATACTATTCCTTCACGACGGTTTCCGTTCAGTACGATCGGTCTCATCATCATTAACGTTGTTGTCTTCCTGTACCAGAGGTCACTTGGTGAGGCTGCTGAAGGCTTCATAAAGGTTTTTGGCCTTGTTCCGGTTGCTGTCGCAGAAGGCTTTCGACGCGGCGATGTAATTGCGGCGGCGCTTCCATTCGTCAGCTCCGTCTTTCTCCATGGCGGGTGGCTCCATCTTATTGGGAATATGTGGTTTCTGTGGATATTCGGCGACAACGTCGAAGACAAACTCGGTCGGGGTCGATTTCTGATATTCTATCTCTTCTGCGGTGTAGGCGCAGCTGCCGTCCAGATGTACGCCTCGCCACTGTCGGGCATTCCGATCATAGGCGCCAGCGGGGCTATCGCAGGTGTGCTGGGGAGCTACTTCCTTCTCTTTCCCAAAGCAAAGGTACTCACGCTGCTCCCGATCTTCTTCTTTCTAACGACGGTGGAGATTCCTGCGGTCCTGTTTCTCGGATTGTGGTTTGTGCTGCAAATTCTGAACGGGACTCTTTCTGTTGCAGGCGGAAGTGAGGGAGGAGTTGCTTGGTGGGCACATGTCGGCGGATTTGTCGCAGGTATGCTTCTGGTTTTTCCATTCCGAAAATATCGCTGAGGAGAATTGTGAGACGTTTCACATGCTGCAATGCAGTACAACACCTCACAGTGTTTTTGTTTCTACTGATGTGTGTCTCGTCCATTGTGACAGGCGCATCGTACGGTGCCAAACGGGGCGGGAACCGTGCGGTTGTTCCCGGTGTACTCTACGTGAAGTATAGGAATGGTGCCGGTGCGGCTGATCAAGCGCAGAACCGCATACGGGCATTGATTGAGCAATATCATCCGCTTGCGATCAATCGGCCTTTTATGATGAAGGCAAATGCCGTCGATCATCCTCAGTTCTCTTCAGTGTACAAATATGTCTTTTCTGCGCTGACAGATATTAAGTCGCTGTCATCGCAATTAGAGAAAGATCCATCGATCGAATATGCTGAACCGAGCTACGTCTCATATGTCGATCGGACTGCAATGCTGCCGAATGATTCGCTGTACGCCTACCAATGGTACATTCCCAGGATCCTGGCAGATTCCGCATGGTCGATTTGTCAGGGAGATACCTCCGTCATCATCGGCATCGTCGACAGCGGCACAGATTATACACATCCCGATCTTGCTGCCAACATCAGAGTCAATCCGGCAGAGGATATCAATCACAACGGCAAGTTCGACAACTGGCCGTCAACGAAAACTGTCGAAGGCGTGACCGGAGACCAGGATGGGATCGACAATGACGGCAATGGTTATGTGGATGATGTGGTCGGTTGGGATTTTCGCGGTGCGGATCCTTCATCGAAAGGAGACAATGATCCGGATCCAAAGAATGGCAACCCGCACGGCACACATGTTGCCGGCCTTGCAGCAGCAGTCACGAACAACAGGACGGGCATCGCAAGTGTTGGAAACAAATGCCATCTTCTGATTACGAAACATGGTTTCGATACAGGCGGCTCTGACGAAATTGATTTTGGCTATGAAGGAATCATTTATCACGTTGACAATGGCGCAAAGATCGTCAATTGCAGTTGGGGTGTGGCGGGCAGCGCCTCAAAGTTCGAGCAAGATGCCATCACGTATGCACTGAGGCATAACGTACTCGTTGTTGCCGCCGCCGGTAATGGCGGTACAGATTTTACCGGCGACGACAATGGAGTCATACCGCATTTCCCGTCAAGCTATAGGGGCGTCATGAGTGTCGGAGCGACAGACAGGTATGACGTGAAGGCGAGTTTTTCGAACTATGGAGTGCCTGCGCGTGTGAAGGTTTTCGCTCCGGGCACGTCGATTCTGTCGACAATTCCTCAAAGCGGGTATCAGTCCTTTGGTTGGAGCGGTACATCGATGGCCTCGCCGATTGCTGCAGGGCTTGCCGGACTTGTGCGCTCATTGCACAAGGACTGGAGTGCAGCCCGTGTCATGTTTCAGATGACGGCGACATCCGACAATCTGGATGTGATCAATCTAAACTATGCCGGAAAAATGGGATATGGACGCATCAATGCGGTGCGTGCATTGACGGAAACAACGTCGCTGCCGGGCCCCGAGTTGGATATTCTCTCTGTGCTTGTGGATGATCATGACGGCGGTAACGGGGATGGGATTCCAGATCCCGGTGAAACGGTGAAGGTTATCGTCACGCTGCAAAATTCCTGGGGTGATGCTCATGGCGTGCATGTGTCGATGGTGTTTGATCCGGCGGTGCAATGGGGGGTTATGACAATTCATCCCAATTCGTCGATTGGGGATGTTTCGGGCTTGATGCAGCCGGATAGTTCCATCCGGACAAATGCCTCAGATCCGTTGATCGTTTCACTGAGCACTGGTCTTTTTCCGATGGTCCTTCCGTATACGATTACCGTGACAGCCGACGGAGGATTCTCAAAGCAGTGGAGTGGATCACTCTCGCTTTCGTCCCGCATCCT
>JAPLFO010000082.1 GCA_026390635.1 Ignavibacteriales bacterium | reverse complement strand
GCGTCTGTTACAAGGTTTGCGATGGCCTGGCCTTCGATCAACATTTTTTGAAAGACGATCCAGTGCCGTTCGGTAGGGTGAATGATGCGTGTGCAGGGTTGATCCAACCAGCTTTGCACACGAGAAAGAGCCTGATTAAGAGACAGGGGGTGCTCAAAGACGCGCGGATTCGTGCCGATGCGGATGAAGGCACCAAGAACGGTCCAGCAAAGGCACACTGGCGATGCACCGGACAACTGAGCATCCCACCATTCGCGTGCCACCACATGTTGAGGACTTTGTTGGTCTTCGGCATACAAGAGGACGTTGGCATCCACGAGGATCACCGGTGATCTTCCCCCTCGATCTGAGACAGAAGCGCCTGGATGTTGTCCAGATTTCTTCCGGCTTTTAGCCCCATCTTGTGAGGGTGGGTGCGATAGGATTGAGTTCGCGGCGGGGTATCCTCAACCATCTGCAATCCGGTACGCAGTGCCTCATTAACCACGCGCCGAAAGGGCGCACGAATTTTTGCCGCAACGACTTTCGCTTTGTCCAGAAGATCGTCATCAATAGTAAGTGTTGTTCTCATAGTGTCATCATAGCATCATGCGGCGTGATGTCAAGGCATCATTCTGGTTGGGCATAACGCAAAAGCACTGGGAGCGGCGTTGAGCCGCGATCCATTGTAGCGCCTTGTTATGCATCATCTATTCTTCAAATACTCCTCGATTATCTGCTGGTGTTTGGCTACGTAATTTCGATTATCTGCTGGTGTTTGGCTACGTAATTGCAGCTAGGCTCTTCTCCGCACTTTCGACATTTCAAGTCGTAGGTGGAATTGATGATTTGACACTGCGGGCAGGCATAGTTTTCTCTAATTTCCTTGAGCCAATTTTTATAACCAATAGACTTGATTCGTTCAAGATTGACCCAAAGCTCGATCCGATGAGGCATTGCAGATTGAAACTGTTTCAGTTCATCACAGGGAATACTCTTCACATTCGCTGCAAAAGTCGATGCCTCGTTCAGCTGCACAAGTGAACATCTTGCATTTCTCGCAATAAGACAACCTCTTGTCCGACCGGCATCCGTAGCACTTGCTCTCTTCCTCCGAAAAATGCAATTGTGCCGCAAGCCTTTTGAGCCTTTCAGGATCTTCAGTGGTGGCAATGAACCATGAGCACGCCTCACAGTAAAGGCCACATACTGCGGCAAATTTTTTGTCCACTTCTCCAGAGTGATTTTCTTCTTTTTGCATGATGGCCCCCACCCCCATTTACTGATGCATGCCTTTTTTCTTTCGTTGCATAACGCCGCAAATCACCGGCGGCAAAAAGCAGAGCGAGGAACGAGCGCCGCTTTTTGCCGTCCGAGTGCATTTGTCTTGTTAGGCATGATTGGATTTTTCCCACTTTCTGAGTAGCCCGGTAATCCCCTCATCACCTCGCCATCAGTGCGAACACGCCCCAGCCCATGTATTCACGTGTGTAAGTGGCGTAGCGCTCGGGTTCCGAGGTCAATTTGGCTCGAACATCTTTCGCTAACTCGTCGTCGTGATTAGTTTCAAGCCATCGGCGCATAGTGAGCCATTTGGCCGCCTCGTATCTGTCCCAGCCGTTTTGGTCAGCCAGAACCATTTCAACGACGTCGTAGCCAATGTGGCCGAAAGATGCGAGAAGTTCTGGAAGCATGAGAAAGTCGGAGATTGAGTTGACAAGACACCCCTTGGCAACATCTTCTGTCGGCGGTAACTGCCGCCAATAGGGCTCGCCGATGAGGATGATCCCCCCGGTTCTCAGGCTCCGCACCAGAAGCTCGATAGTGCCGGCAACTCCGCCGGCGATCCAAGTGGCACCGACACAGCCTGCTACATCAATTTTCACCTCAGAGACGTAGCCAGCAGCATCGCCATGGATGAATTTGACTTGATCGGCGACGCCGAGTTCTTCAGCACGTATTTTTGCCTGCTCTGTGAACAACTAGCTCATATCGATGCCGGTGCCGATGACACCGTAATCGCGTGCCCAGGTGCATAGCAGCGCCGCGCCGAGAGTGGCGAACTTTTCGGGTGTGAACGGGTTATGGATGCGGTGAGCACTTTCGGTGATGTTGAATATTCTTGGGATGTCCATTGTGAAAAATCTCCTTACGGGTGTGGATATATTCGGTCACGGCCTAACGAAAAAATCAGCCGGAGCGTAGCGATCAGCTGTATTGATCTTGTTGGGCTTTATTTTTTTGGAAAATACTTCACCTTGCTTATATTTTTAAAATCTGAATCCTGAGTCCATATAATAGCGTTGAATTCTTGCGCTGTTGCTAAAATGATGCTGTCTGCCATTGGAAGATGATGCTCCAGACTTAGCCTTGAAGCGACGATTGCCAATGGTGCATTTAAATCCACAACACTTCCTTGCTGCATAGCAACAACCGCCTGCAATGCTTCATTCTCACTGGACTCCCGGAGAATGACTTTGAAGACCTCGTATATTATTATCGTTGGAACAACCAGCAAGGCAGAATCACTAAGCGGCGTCAGGAAATGTTTGGCATTGGGTTCATCTGCAAAGTATGCAAGCCAGCCGGAAGAATCTACAATATTCATACTCTATCTTCCTCGCGTTCGAATTCAGTGTTGATTCCCTTAAGGAATCCACGGAGTTCTTTGATATCGCGTTCAGGTATAAGTTCAATGCGACCGGCATATTCAACAATTTGCATTTTTTGGCCCGGATGAAGCTTCAATGATTCTCTGACTGTTTTAGGTATAACGACTTGATATTTTGGTGATACGGTGACTGATTGCATGTCAATACCTCCATCGATCTATTTTGTGCTACGGTATCATGATCGATATGGCTTGTCAATTCTATTGATGCCCAACAACGAGTTCACCGGGAGCGTAAGCGATCCGGTGGAACGCCTTGTTGGGCAGTCATACTAATTTGCATTCATAGATATACTAACGATCCATTCGAAACCGGTTAGCCCTGCCACTGTATGATTATCCTTTTCCAAAGTC
>JAPLFO010000041.1 GCA_026390635.1 Ignavibacteriales bacterium | reverse complement strand
TCACCATCACGCGTACCGAAGACGGTGGATTCATCGAGGTAAACGATGCTTTCACATTGATAGCGGGGTATATCAGGGAAGAAGCCCTTGCCGATTCGTCGCTTGGGCTGAAGCTGTGGGCAAACGAAGAAGACCGAGAGAGCGTTGTTGCCGATTTACGCGCCGGCCGGGCTGTGGAAGGCCGCGAGTATCAGTTCCGGACGAAGAGCGGCAAGAACATCACGGGTTTGTTTTCCGCCCAGATAATCAAATTGAGCAGCGGCCCCTGTATCCTGTCCAGTATCAACGACATCACCGAGCGTAAGCGGGCGGAAGAGGCGCTGCGGGAATCGGAGTCGAGATTTCGCGCGCTGTTTGAAACTAGTGCCGACGGTATACTGATTGTCGCCCTTGAAACAAAAATTTTCAAATACGCGAATCCGTCTATTTGTCGAATGCTTGGATATACTGAAAATGAATTGATAACTATGAACATAGCGGACATCCACCCGAAAGATGCATTGCAGAGCGTCATGTCCGAGTTTGAGGCTCAGGCACGCGGAGAAAAAGTTCTTGCAGAAAGTCTGCCCTGCATCAGAAAGGACGGCACGATTATTTATGCGGACGTCAACGCGGGCAAAATAATTATCAACGGCAAAGCATACATCGCGGGCTTCTTTCGCGATATCACCGAACGCAAACGTGCGGAGGAAGTGTTGCGGGAAAGCGAAACAAGATTTCGTTTGGTGTGGGAAAATAGTACAGATGGAATGAGGATTACCGACAAAGACGGAATTATTATCATGGCGAATGATGCATATTGTACAATGGTGGAAAAACCACCCGGAGAAATCGAAGGAAAACGGGTGAGTATTGTCTATGAAAAGTCTCAACAAAATAAATTACTGAGGAAATATCAGGAGCGGTTCCGGTCAGGCATCATCCCGCCTTCTCTCGAACGGGATATTATTCTTTGGAATGGAAAAAAGATGTCTTTCCAATTATCAAATTCCTTTCTCGAAATTCCGAATCAAGCGAAATTATTGTTAAGTGTTTTAAGGGATGTCACCGAGCAACGGCGCTCTGAGATAGCCTTGCAGGAAAGCGAAGTCCGCTACAGGTCAATATTGCAATCTGCCAATGACGCGATCGTTACCGCAGACGCAGAGGGGACAATCGTTGGATGGAATACCGGGGCAGAACGAATGTTTGGCTATTCATATGTGGAAGCCGTCGGGAAATTGCTGACCGGTATGCTGCCGCAGCCCTACCTTACAGAACAGCGTAATGATTTGAATAAACCGGGATCGGACATAAAACCGCATCATATCGATAAAGCCATTGAACTCAAAGGACTACACAAGGATGGTACCGAGTTTCCGGTTGAACTCTCACTGGCCATGTGGGAGACCAATTCGAAACATTTCTATACAGAAATAATTCGTGAGACCTCCGATCGAAAACGAGCGGAAGAAACGCAGTTGCTGCAAACGACGGCGCTTGAATCGACGGCAAATGGTGTTGTCATTACAGATACTTCGGGCACAATCGCCTGGGTGAACACCGCGTTTACGGAAATGACCGGATATAGCTTTGCGGAATCTATCGGAGAAAATCCAAAAATATTAAAATCGGGTGGACACAACGATGCATTCTATAAATCTCTTTGGGATACAATAACGGCCGGCAATGTGTGGAAAGGTGAAATAAAAAACAAACGGAAAGACGGGACACTGTATACTGAGGAAATGACGATCACTCCGGTCCGAGATCAACGGGGCAAGATCACTCATTTTGTTGCGATCAAACAGGACATCTCCGAACGAAAATTGGTAGAAGAAGCATTAAGAAAGAGCGAAGAGCGGTATCGACAATTTTTTGAAGATGATCTTACCGGTGTTTATGTCTCGACTGTCGAAGGGAAATTCATATCATGCAATCCGGCATTTGTCCACATGTTCGGATTTTCAACCACCGAGGATGTTTTCCAGGTAGATGCTCACTCTATTTATCGACATCCTGAAATGCGTAAGGCCTTTGTACGGAGAATCACAGAAGATAAACGACTGGAAAATCTGGAAATGCAATACCTCCGCAAGGATGGCACACCGCTTTTCTGTGTTGAAAATGCAGTCGGGATATTTGATGACAAGGGAGCGCTTGTCCATATCCGGGGATATTTATTTGATGACACGAAACGCAGGCTGCTGGAAGACCAGCTGCGGCAGGCACAGAAAATGGAAAGCCTCGGCACACTCACGGGCGGTATCGCCCATGATTTTAATAACATCCTCGGCATCATTATTGGCCATGCCTCACTTCTCAATATCCAGCTGCCTGATAATGATGTCATAAAGAAAAATACCGATGTGATTACCAAAACAGGAATGCGGGGAGCCGCTCTCATCAAACAGATGCTAGCATTTGCGCGAAAGACTGAAATAGTGTTCGCATCGGTACAATTGAACAATGCCATCACTGAAATTGTGAAGTTATTGGAAGAAACGTTTCCAAAAACAATCAGGTTTACGTTGGATCTTGAAAAAGACCTGCCCTCCATTATTGGTGATTCCACGCAGATCCATCAAGTCTTGCTGAATCTTTGTGTGAATGCACGTGATGCAATGTCGGAAAAAGGTGAAATAGCAATTCGTACGAACATTATGAGGGATACGAGAGCGAAGGCGAAATTCTTCGATGCAAAAGATCGAGAATATGTCAGCCTCAGTGTCTCTGATACGGGTGCCGGGATGGATGAGGCAACTCTGAAACGCATCTTTGAACCATTCTTTACCACAAAGGAGCGGGGGAAAGGGACGGGACTCGGTTTGTCCGTGGTGTATGGTATCGAGAGCGCGCCGGGGAAAGGAACGACAATTCTAATCTATTTCCCGCTCACCGATCGGCGGCCGGCGCTTGAGAATACCGGCGGCGCAACGATTGAGGAGATTCCCGGCGGGAATGAAACCATCCTTTTTGTTGAAGACGAAGAAGCGCTGCAGATACTGGGAACATCGACACTCGAATCCAAGGGATATAAGGTTCTTCTGGCATCCAACGGTGAAGAAGCGGTAAGGATGTATGAACAGCACAAGGATGGAATTCATCTAGTTCTTTCCGATATGGGATTACCGAAAATAAGCGGCCATGAAATCTTTCAAATATTGAAAGAGTCAAATCCCAATTTGCGCATGATCCTTACGAGCGGGTTCATCGAACCGGAATTGAGGTCGCTAATTCTCAGGAACGGCGTGAGAGATTTCATTCAAAAACCGTATAGTCCCATTGAGTTGCTCCGGTCAATCCGCAGCGTACTGGATTTGAAGTAGGGATAGGACGTGTCTTTCTCCGTGCCTCAGTGGTGAAGAGCAACCACGGAGACACGAAGACACGGAGGGGCACGGAGAAAAAACACTCAGTGTCTCAGTGCCTCAGAGGCAAAAAGAAACCACTCCGGAGGATGCTCCGCAGGAGTCACGGAAGCACTGAGTATTTTTCTCAGTGTTTTCTCCGTGTCTTCGTGCCTCAGTGGTAAAGAAACCACGGAGAACCAGGAGGATTCAGCATGAAAAGTCTGCGAACCATCATAGAGTTTGGGACGAAGTTTTTTGCACAATACCCGGCCGTCCTTTCGGGATATATTATTTATACCTATCTTTTCTTCTCTATCGTGCGCCTGTTCGTCAAAACAAAGTACTACGGCGGGACCCTGTCTGATGCCTACGACATATTCAGTGCGCTGCCGTTCATGTGGCTTCTTTCGGTCTCGATGGTTAGGATTATTGACTATCGCTCAAAACTACACGACAGCGAGACCCGGCGAATGAAGAGCGAAGAAGAACTACAGACAAAAATCACCCAGTTGGAAACAATGCATGAAGTGGTTTTGGGATTACAGCATGAAGTGAACAATCCGCTTGGGATTATCACGCTATCGATTGGCCAGGCGAAAAAATATGGTTTGGATAATCCGCGGGCACCGGAAATAATCGATTCCATAATCGCCGCGGTTCACAGGATCACCAAGGCACTGCACAAATTGTCTGAGGCTGATCGCTATGAAGTGGACCATATTCATGCTCTTGTTGGAGGAATGGCAGTTCTGCCCAGGGTGCAGGAGGTGGAATGATTTCCGCGGAAGATTATTGAGGAGTGTCTCAGTGCCTCAGTGGTAAAGAGCAACCACGGAGACACGGAGGCACTGAGTATTATTCTCCGTGTCTTTCTCAGTGTCTCAGTGCCTCAGTGGTAAAAAGCAACCACTCCGAAGAATACTTCGCAGGAGACACAAAAGTTGACCCGTTACTTCGATCTTGTAGAATCTTTTTGTCCCGCGATTAAAGCCGGTTGCGGTGCACCCAACCCCGACACATATTTGATATCTGCATTAAAAAGGGACTGAGTGATTCCTTCAGCCCCGATCACCACGGTCAGCGACGATGGATCGATGGCTGTGCCGGAAGGATATTTCTTTTCGATTGCCCTCAGGAGCAAGGGGTCGCTGGCCGCATGTGTTGCCTGGATGACACCGCTTTCTGAGAAACCAAGCAGCATCATCACAAAACTTCCATCTGGTCCGCGGCCTTTGGCGACGACCCCGTAGTCCTTTTCGAGACTACCTGCAGAAAGTCTTTCCGGTGTGAAAACGTGCAGCGAATCCGTGATCCCGTCTTGTATCCTGAAACTCGACGGTGCGATGGCATACTCAATTTTCAAGATGCTCAGCAAGGTCTTGAGCAGATAGAGCGTCTTGAAAGAACCTATGAAAACGATGTTATGAGACTTGAAATCGTCCGACGTGAATTGTGAAGCCAGCTTCAAAGAGATTCCGCCGGGAGCATTTTGAAGAATAGGCAGGATTTGCATCAATCCCCACGGTGCGCTCGGTCGCAAAAACGTGAAATTACTTTTAGCATAGCGTTTGCCAAATTCAGGGTTCTTGCTGATGTACTCCAGATAATCGTCAATCGAGTTGATCTTGACAGTGCGGTAGTAGCCGTCATTTTTATCGCGCTCGTGCAAAAAAAAGAAATCACCGACTACAATGAGCGTCGGTCGTCCATTCGTTTGCAGGAATTCATTCCACAGAGGATTTGCCGCCGTTCGCGTAGCGTCTGGTACATCGATTGTGCGGCGGCTGTATTCCCTGAACGACAACACAACAACCAACACCAATAGCACAATCCAGCTCCCGATCCGGATAACGGGAAGTGACTTGCTGAATCTTCTTGCCGCTTCTTTCGGAACGGCACTGGAAAACTTGATTACATAGTGTCCCTTGGGAATCTCGAGTTTATGGGAATAAGTATCTTTGGTCGTAAGATAATAGTGATCAAGTTTCTTTCGAAGATTGCTGATGTAGGATCTGATCAAAGAATCAGTGGAAGGATCAAACTTGGAATCTTTTCCAAATACAGCCAGCGCGATTTCTGTCTCTTTAAGGGGGTCTGCGCTTTCAGGCCTCTCAGCAAGAAACTTCAGGAGTTCCTGGTGTTTCTTGGAGTCTTGAAAGTCGGAACTCTTCAGTATTTGAGCCAGGATCGCGGCTTTTTCATGGTCGGTCGGTTGAGTTGTCATTTTAAAGATCTGAAATTGTGATCTGGTCAAGCTTCAAATGCTGGGGATTGTTTCTGTCCCGAATAGCTTTATATTGCGAACATGAAGCACTATTACCTTTGGGTGTTTTCATATACTCGGGCAAATGAATCGAAAGAAATTTGGCGGGACACACCGTCTATATGAAGATGGCGGGAAATGGTTGATTTTGGCCAGTGTGACGCAATGTAACGTTAATTGCGTGAAAATAACTGCTTTCTGCTTATCTCTCAAACATAAAAAATCTACATTAAGATGCGTAAAATAGCAAGAACAGAATTTGCCGGAGAATGAATCCGAAACCCCTGTAGGTATATCCAGCCAGGGCTGACCAGATTTGAGGGAAGGTAACTTTCGTCTGTGCACTAAAGGGAAGATATATGGCAAAAACTATTGTGTTGTGTGTTCTGCTCTCCTTCTGCGCATTTGCACAAGATGCGGGGAAAATCTCCGGTAGAATTCTGGATGCAAAGAGCAAAGAATCTCTTCCGGCTGCCAACATCACTGTGCGGGGAACATCTTTGGGCGCATCGAGCGATCCTGACGGCAACTATTTCATCCTAAATGTCCCTCCCGGAGTGTATAACGTTGCCGCATCCCTTATCGGCTACAGGGGTATCGTTCAGCAACGGATCATTGTAAATATGAGCCGTACGACGACGGTTGATTTCTTGATGGAAGAAACTGCTGTTCAATCTCAGGAAGTTGTCGTCACAGCCACCCGACCGGATGTGGAGAGAGAAAAATCTTCCACAAGTGAAATTCGGCGTGGCGAAGATGTGGTGAACGTTCCCGGTATTCAGGATATCTCAGACGTGCTCGCGCTGAACGCGGACGTGAGCGACGGACATTTTCGCGGAGGACGTGATAATGAGGAACTCTATAATCTCCATGGCATGGGGATCATGAACCCGCTCACCAGCGCATCGTCCTTCAATCCCATCATGAGTGCGGTAGAAGAAGTGGAAATTATCACGAGTGGGTTCAGCGCGCAGTACGGCAATGCACAGTCCGGCATCGTGAATATCACCATGAAAGAAGGTGCTGGAGATAAATGGTCCGCACGGGGAGAATTACGTACCCGACTTCCAAGTATGAAGCATTTTGGACCGAGCTTGTGGGATACTGTTAATAACCCATATTTGGCGATGCGTTTGACACTGGACAAATGGAAAGGGAATGAAGGTACGGTATCAGGGCGCTACGGCGGATATGCGTCCACTGCGCCGTCGCGCGCAGCATTACTCTATACGAATTGGCTTATGCAGGCGCATAGAACTTTTGGCGAAAGTTATGACAATCTTCGGGATTACTCGCTGGACGCAAATCTCGGCGGCCCACTCGCAAAGAATATCCGCATGTTTTTGGCGGTTCACACAGATAATAGTTGGCCGATATTGCCAACACCGGAACCCAACCTGAGCAGGCAGTTTATGGGGAATCTCGTGTTCGATGTCGGAAGTGCAATGTCGCTCCGGATGAGCGGTGCATACTCCCGGGCGGACGGCCATGTGTTCTCTGACAAAAGTGGTGTCGGATGGTATGATTGGGTATGGGATCAAGTGTTCAATATAAATCGCACGATCAATGAGAACACTCAGCTTGGTCTTCGCTGGTCACACGCGCTCAGCAAGAGTACGTTTTATGAATTCAAGCTCAATTCGCTCAGAACGAGTTCAATCGAAGGCCCTCCGGCAACTGATCCAAATGAGGATTATTATAATCCGCCATTCCCGGTGTGGGATCAGGCGTGGGATGGAAAAGACGTTGGGGACTACTTCAAATATGGTCAACTGAATAGCAGTTTTACTTCCGAGAAAACTCGAACCATAAGCATTGACGCATCTATGACGAGTCAGGTGTCATTATCGCACATGCTGCTCGCCGGAGTTCAAGGGAACTGGTATGCCCTTGAGGTCGATGACCTGTTTGGTGCCGGCGGAAAAAATACTTCGATTTCACAATACACTGTAAAGCCATATGAATACGCTTTTTATGTTCAAGATAAGATGGAATTTCAAGGGATGATCGCAAACGTCGGACTCAGGTTGGACGTGTATAATGCCAATGTTCAGTACTATACGGATATCTTCTCACCGTATCGGTACATTGACAGCCTTGGCAGTACAAAATTTAGTGAAGCATTGGCTCCCAAATCCAAGACGCCGACTGTGACCGGTTTGCAGCCCCGCGTCGGAATATCCTTCCCGGTATCCGTTACTACCGTGTTTCATGTGAACTATGGGACCTTTTTGCAGCGTCCTCCATTCAACCGGATTATCAATCAACGATTTTCCCGTTTCGATATTTCCACCGGCACAATCACACAAATTCCAAGTCTTCTCGGCAATCCAACGTTGAAGCCGGAAATGACCAATAGCTATGATGTCGGTGTTACACAAGGATTGGGTGAGGGATTCACACTGGACATCAGCGGCTATTACAAAGACGTCAGGAATTTGATTCAACAGGCGCAGTATCATCCGACTTCAGGGGCACCATATGTAACGTACGTCAATCGCGATTATGCTGATATTCGCGGATTCCGTGCCGGCTTTTCAAAACGAAGCGGCATTTTGTCCGGTTCATTGAATTATACATTCGGTGTTGCAACAGGCAAAAACAGCTCTGCCCTCGGTCTCCTGTACCCGGACATTTATGAAAGCGGAGTAACGAAAGACCCGACACCGGAAGATATCTATCTGGACTTTGACAGAACTCATAATCTTGTCGCCAACCTGATTTTCAACACACCTCTTTCATGGGGACCGGAGCTGTTTGGCGCCTATCCGCTTGAGCAGTTTACTATTGCCGCTACATCATTTGCACGGAGCGGCCGACCATACAATTCCCAGATCAACAAGCTTGTCCTGATGGGTTTGCGGGCGCCGGCTGAATACAACGTGAACGTGAAAATCACAAAACAAATGTCGGATTTTTTTGGAACCAGTGCGTCGTTCTACGCGGAGGTGACGAATCTGTTCAACAATCGAATATATGATTACAATGCATTGTTTAATCCGAATACTGCTGCCGGCCTCGGCCTCGAAGAGTATACCAAAAAATTCGAGTTGGGTGAAGACGTTACCTACTTTACACATCCGGACAGTCCGAGTTACCTTGTCAATCAGGAATTTCGGCTCTACTCAAATGCGCCGAGATCGGTACAAGTTGGAATGATCATAAACTTATGAGCTTGTGAGGAGTACTACATGTGTTCTTTCAAGAAACTGACGTGCCTGATCTGTCTGCTCGGATACATGAATACCGGGCAGGCGCAGACAGATTATCTCATCCACAAACGCGGGATGCTGAATCAGGCTGTTTACAAAACCGGCGCACTCGGCCGTCTCGCATACCAAAATGCAGGAACAACAGAGCCCGGAGTTCCCTCGTTTGAATGGCCGGCACATTCTGCTTTGACACTTGATGGAATAACATACACGGGTCAGCACAATTCCTTTGGGGGAGGCGTCCAAATTGGCGCCACTCCCGTTGATACAATCGCTAGGGCACGACTGTATGCTTACTGCGGTGGAGGGACAAACGCATTGCCTCAGCAGAATTCTTTTCCCATTCCCGGTGCGGAAAAGCGTATTGAAAATTATCCCGTTCTGGAGAATGGAGACTTGAATCCCGCATACAATCCGGATGAAGCGGAAGAAATTATCGTCACCCAGTGGGCAACCCCCGTGGGGGTGACGATCAAGCGCACCAGCCGGGCGTGGAGTTTTCCTGACTACGACGATTTTATTATCTATGAATACGAATTCGAAAACACCGGCGACCTGGACGGGGTGCCGTCTTCACCGAAAAATCCGGTAAAGCTTGTGGACTTGATAATTAACTTTTCTCACGGACTGACCGGTGGGAAATTCGGATATGACAGATCGGGTAGCTGGTCCCAAATCGGCATAGCCGGCAAAGACTACCAGGCACATTTCGACCAGCAGCGCTGGCTTCAGTATGGACTCCATCGCACGGGAAACCCGGAGAAAACATATTTCATTGATTGGGCTTCGACGGGAAAATATGGTGGCGGGCTGCTGAGCCCTCAGGCGCCGGGCTTTATGGTGCTCTACTATGATACGCTCCATCTTGCCCACAAATCCGAAACTGCAGTGAAGTTCGCCAATCCCTTGACAGAAGATCCGGTCTCCTGGGATTCTCACTTACATCTGAAACAGCCATACTATAACGGCGTGGAGACTGCCCAGCTCGACGGACCGAGAACAAAAACAAAGGTCTTGGACATAAGCGGCGTGCGAGCGAATCCATCAATCACAGATTCGGTGACGTACGGAAGGGACTGGCTTGGACGAGGGGAGTTTAATTGGCGGCAGAGTTTGCCACAGGCAGTAGGACGGAATTGGGCTTTTGGACCTTATGTCCTAAAGCCGGGTGAGAAGATACGCATCACCATAGCGGAAGTCTGTGGATATGGTGCTGCACGGGACGCAGAAACTGTCGCCGGCATGACATACGGCAGAACATATCTCCATGATGTTGGAGGAAGCACGGGAAACGTCTCCACCGATGGCAGGATTGGTGAAGCGGGAACCCCATCCTTTGCATTTTATGGAGTACCGAATTATTGGGTAATCCATCCGCAAAAAGACCTCAACCCTCTTACACTGAACCCGACAATCTCACATGGAAGCGATTATTTAACAAAATATTCCAGGCCGGAATATTTAAATTCCGATGTCATCACCGTTCGTGAGGTGGCAGACCGTGCAATCCAGGCCTATACCGGCGGGCCGTCAATCAACCATGATGATTCAACGCAACAATACTGGCCGGAAAAATATAGTGATCATGGCAAATATGCTCTTCCGATTCCTGTCCCGGCACCGGAAATTGTAGTCGAGAATACTGCGCAGGGAGAGAATAGGATTGCCTGGGGACCTCAGGTGGAATCATTCACCACACTACGACTCCAGGGGGTCTTTGATCATTACGAATTGTACAAGTCCGCTCATCCATTAGGTCACTGGCAGAAGTTGGCGGCCGTAGCAAAACGTGATCTTGCGTACTTCGCTAACGGCAAGTATCAGTTTACCGACAAAAATACCCGGGTGGGTGACAAGTGGTATTATTCTGTGTTGTCTGTGGATGATCACGGCAATACGAGCGGTCGGACAAATCTGACATTGCACGAATCGGCGATCGGTGCTACACAATCATTGGAGCAGGTCTATATCGCTCCCAATCCATTCCTTGTCAAATCGGGATATACGGGTGCAGGCGACGTGAATACCCAGCTTCGTTTTTACAATCTTCCGAAAGCATGCACGATACGCATCTTTTCGTTCAGCGGGCAGTTAGTTCAAACCATTGAGCATGATGAGAACAATATTCAGCATCCCTATGTCCAGATTACGCGCAATAACCAATTGATCGCTTCCGGAGTCTATTTCTATTCCGTGAATACACCTGATGGCTCTCGATGCCACGGTACGTTTGTTATCATCAACTAAGTGAAATAGATGGCTATGAATCCTACAATTCGAGCAATCATAACAGCGATGTTGCTGATCGTCTGTCTTGAGCAGCTTCACGCGCAAAAAGTCGGCACGACCTCGCTCCAATTTCTGAAAGTCATGCCGACGGCACGAGCAACCGCGATGGGAGATGCCTATGTCTCTCTTGCGAGCGGAGCAGACGCCTCTTTCTGGAATCCGGCAGGGTTGGCAAGAATAGAAAACCATGAATTGACATCCACGCTTACCTCGTGGATTTTCGACACGAAACTGATAGCCCTCGCGTATGATCTGCCCCTCGGAGATTGGGGCAATCTTGGATTGCAGATCCAGTACACGGATTATGGAACGATAAAAGAAACAAGAGCTGATTTGCCTGACCTCGTCATATCTTCTGATGGCACCCGGTTTTTCAACTCGGGTTTGACAGGGAGATCATTTACCCCCTATTCGTATCTGGTCGGCATCTCCTATGCACAGTCACTCACCGATAAATTTTCCGTAGGCGGCACAGTAAAGTATGCGATGGAATCTTTGTGGGCAGATCAGGTCATCACAACCGTCAACAGTGTCACGGGGGAAGTGACGTCCTACAAGACGTATGCCGATGTCGTTCTTTTTGATTTTGGCATGATGTACAACACCGGATTCCGCTCTGTGCAAATAGGAGTGTCCGCGCAGAACTTCGGTCCTCAAGTGACTTTTGCAAGCAAGGCACATCCCGCGCCTCTTGCTTTTCGTCTTGGCATCTCAGCAAATGTGTTTGGAAAAGAGGGGCTCTTATTTCAGGATAACGTGAATCGCCTCACACTTGCGTACGATCTATTCCAGCCGAACGATTATTTGCAGCAAATGCATGCCGGGGTTGAATACTCGTTTTCGGAAATGGTTGCGCTTCGTGTAGGCTACAAGGTTGACTACGATAGCGAAGGACTCACGTATGGCGGCGGCGTCCGTGTCGATCTCTCCGGATGGCCTTTGAGTTTTGACTACAGCTACGGAAAGATGAGTGAATACTTGAATAATGTACATCGCATTAGCTTAGGAGTGCAATTCAAATGAAATCAGGTCTTGCCGGGAAAATTGATTTCGTCATTGTTGTCGGGACCCTCTTCTGTGCCTCCATCGTGCTCGCTCAGCCTGCTGCCGGTCCGCTGGATATTCAGGGACTGGATCAATTCTCTGTTGCGGGAGTTCGTTCGCGTGCGATGGGAGGAACAGCAATCGCGAACGCGAATGATGCTTCCGCTCTCTTCTCGAACCCCGCAGCGCTTTCGAGACTCAACTCTTTTGAGATTCGAATGAGCGGGCTTTTGGGGAATACTGCACGACAGCAGACCCAGGAATGGGTCCCGTATATGTCCAATCCAGGACTCAGCGTATTATTTGAAAGTCTCACTGGTACCATCCCGACCGCAATGGATAGTCTGGGCACTCCACTCAGTGGATGGAAAGCTGTTCAGAGGCAGTACGATAATATAGGACCCAATTGGAATCGTAGCTCTTCCGGAGTGCAGCCGTTATCCCTGGCGGCCGCTTTGCCGTTGACGATTGCCGGCATATCCATGACCGCGGCGATCGGTGCAGCGCAGGCGATGAATCTCGATCACTATTACCAGAACAATAATGCGTTGTCTCCCTATCTTGGCCAGTTGCGTCCGGATCCGAAAACTATTACAAAGCCAATGGACACGGTGAATGCTCAGTGGTACAAGTATATCCGGGAGAGAAAAGGAATTGTGTATGGCATCACTCCTGGGATTTCCATTTCGCTGCTTCAGGGCCTGACGGTCGGCGCTTCCGCGACGGTACTCACTGGTTCTTCCGATGATAACGAACAGCGGGTAGAACGAGGTCATCTTTATGTTGCCACTAATAACAAAGCGACCGCCAATGATTTTATGCTTGATACAGTCTACTATCAACAATCGAAAACGGGAACCTCTTCCTACACTGGAAAAATGTTTGCCGTTGGATTCCTGTTACAGCAGGATCGCTACAGTATCGGCGTGACTATCAAACCCTCCTATACTCTGACGCGAAGCTGGGAGAGGGAGGTGACAAGCCTCGATACTACCAGGAAATCTTTTCCTGTGAGAATTGATTCTCTGACAACGAGAAGCTACCACGAAAGTGGCAAAGAAAATCTCAATTTCCCCTTGGCATATTCTTTCGGTATCATACTGACTCCCACAGACAAATGGACCATTGCGTTCGACTATGAGGTGCGCGGTCTGGCAAATATGGAATTGACGGGTTCCACTTTCACGTCATCGTCTCATCCGTGGGTCAATAATTATGGGATCATGCGTTTTGGTGCTGAGTATCGTCCCGGCAGCATGAT
This sequence comes from Ignavibacteriales bacterium, assembly GCA_026390635.1. Classification (GTDB taxonomy): domain Bacteria; phylum Bacteroidota; class Ignavibacteria; order UBA10030; family UBA8401; genus JAPLFO01. The sequence continues at coordinate 6,313 of JAPLFO010000041.1, read as the reverse complement.
TGCCCTCCGAGGTGGGTACCACGAAGACATACAATCATTTTCGCCTGACGGATCGGCCGTCATAGACGAACCGGCACGCGGCGGAATCTACTCTCTGGGCGCAGGTATCGTTTTCGACAATATCCTGATAGATCTCGCATACGAATACTCACTCTTGAAATATGAGGATATCTATCAATCGAACGTGAACTACAATAAGAAAGAGCAGCATCGGTTCATGGTGGAACTCGCATATCGGTTCTAGGATTATTTTCCGCCTGGCACGGCTGCACAGTGACCAATAATTGTCAAAACCGTGGTGACTACATTGTCCATCGGGGATTTCATGAGCGTGGTGTGAGGAGTGATATGAAAAATTCATTGATAGCAGGTCTTTTCACATTGACAGTAATTCTGTTTGCTGCCTGTAACAAAAACCTTGATCCGCTGTCGCCCGGTTCGGCGGACGGTCAATACGCATTGGGGATAAAAGCCCTTGTTCCGCTGGTAGTCGGCAATGTGTGGACCTACAATGTGGTGCTCTATGATACTTCCTCGGGAGCCGAGAGAGCACGATACAGCTATACCCTGAGTGTAGTGGATACAGTAACTGTGGATACCACCAAGATTTCATTGCCGAGCAGCACAAAGAAAAGCTTGACGAGGGACGCTCTCCGATGGTATGTACTCCAAGGGGAACTCGGTGTCAGGATGTGCTGGCAGGTGGATAGTGTAGAGAACTTGCGTATTCGGAAAAATGATGATGCCCGGTTCTCTGAACAGGTTGCATTCAATTTTAGAGCATCCGTTGGTGACACAACGCCGGCGCGCTACATCGGTGCCGATACCAGCCTGTGGATGTCGGGCGATAATGTGATCACAGGTGCAGATTCTGTCAAGACCACGCTCACGTCGAAAATCGATACGCTGAGGACAACGTTGGGTTCCGCGCCGTATTTTCGGTACAGACAAATTTATGCTACACGTACCGACTTCACTAACTACTATTTTAAACCCGGTTTTGGACTGATCCTGATGGAAAAATTTCAGCGAAAGCAAAATGGGGCGATCGTGCACGTTCGTCGGGATGAGCTTGCTTCGTATTATTTCAAGTAGTGCCGCAATTGGTTCGCGTGCAGAAAAGAAAAAGGTCCGCCACAGAGAACATAAGGATCCATTCCATAAATTCTCTGTGTTCTCTGTGATCTCGGTGGCTAAGCTTTCTACGCTGAGGATCTACAGAGCGTGAAAACACTCGCCGACTCATGAGACATAAACGTCACAGCAGAATGCCGGACTGGAAATTGCTCTGAGCAGCGGGTATGTTTTCCCCTCGTCACCGATGACCTTTGCAAATTATTGGAAAACGCAAATGGGCGGGTGTATCAGTGCAGGAATCGCACTCTCGCCATCCATGACGGTTGTCGGTTCGGTTGAGTATTATCGATTCAAATTGAATGAAGACGGGATCAACAGCGGATTCGATGCAAAATATGTGCGAGATATCTGGATATTCAGCGACGTTACACAGAATCCTTCGGCAGCTGCCAGTTCGATTATGACCGTGGCGGCAAGCGTGCGAGTGGCGCCGCCTGCTCTTTCAGGAATGCTCTGTCCCTATGTCTTGGCTGGTGCCGGTGTGATGGTTTCAAATCTCAGCGAAATATCACTGCCGACAACGAGTGTGCTCCCGCTCGATGGAACGAATGTTTCGATCACGGCGCAGCGAAGGATTGTTGGAGGCAAAGAATCGACGGCATTTGTTCAAGGCGGTATCGGCATGGATGCCCGCCTGAATGATCTCATAAAAATATTTATCGAAGCACGATTGGCGCTCGGCATGTCAAGGAATCTTGGGACGGCGTATGTGCCGCTCACCGCCGGCGTGAGGTTCGAGTTGTGATAATCTTGCAGTTGTGGGAGGTTGCCGAACGTCCAATTGAAAATGCATCGACAGACGACCGGTCATTCCAGCCCGCGGCTCAAATGAATGAGGAATCATAGTGATTCGTGTCAGAAGTTCTGAGTTCACGATGACCCGAAACATTGGCCGGAAGCATATGCTCAACAAACTGTCATGATCTTTGTCTAATTCATCCAAAGTATTTCATCTTGTAATGGAGGTTTTCATGAAACACAAACTACAATTTGTTCTCACCACTGTTTTTATGATGGCGATATGCCTTATCGTATTGGCGCCGTCTTTGTCCGCTGCAACGATTACCTCGACAGCAACGGGGGGAAAATGGAGTGCAACCACGACATGGATTGGATCTGCAGTTCCCGGTGTTTCTGATGACGTTATCATTGCCAACGGAGCAACCGTCACCATTGATGCCAATATCACTGTTGCATCAATCACAGTGGGGCAGGGCGTGAGCGGCATACTCACATTCGACAACGCCGCAAGACGAGTGGTAACGGTTTCGGGGAATGTGACCGTTGCGGCAGGAGGTTCATTGATTGCTCAGACTCCGATCAGCACCACTGGAGATTTGGGTCTTCCCGTCTCGACGACGATAACAAATGTCGCCTCGACTGCCGGGCTGGTGGTTGGAATGAACATCGGCACCCTCACCGGTATTCCGGGATATGCAACGATCAGCGCGTTCACGGCAAATACGATCACACTTTCTACCACAACAACCAACACCGCGGCACTCGTCGGCGCGATTCTCACTATCGGGTACGATGATTCGCTCTCCATTGGCGGTAATCTGACAAACAACGGTACCTTTGACATGTCCCGGGGCAATACCGCAGCTGTGTGCCAGAGCGTGTTTACCAAAGCGGGTGATCAAACGATCAGCGGATCCGGAGCAACAACGCGATTCAGAAACATTACACTCAATAAGACTGCTGTGGCCAACAAAGTCCTATCGAGCATCAATGTGAGCGCTGCGGGAACTCCGTTGACACTCGTCGCCGGTACCTGGGAACAGAGTGCGGGCAGATTCACGGCAACAAGCGGAAGCGTCGCCGTTGGATCACTGACCGCGACAAGCTGCGCATTGAATATCATTGGATCAGGAGGCGTTTCTATCGCGAGCAATCTTAATATATACGGTGGACTACTCGTGAACACGACAGATTCTCTCATTGTCGGTGCTGGAAGCCAAAAAATCGATCTCACATATGTTCTTGGAGCGACTGCGACATTCACAAAGGGTACAGTGATGGTCTATGGAAAGATCGCCAATGCAGCACTGACCGCAACGACGTTCAATGGTGCCAACGTCATTATAGATCCAAAGGGTTTCGCGGCGGTGGCGGGTACGGACTACGCCTTCCGCGCAACAACCGGTACCGGCGGTGTCAATCCGCTGACTTTTACCGGCGGCACAATCACAATTCTCAACCCCAATACTACTTCCGGCGCAAATCCTGAAATCGCGATGTCGTCAAACGTTGCCCCGATTATGTCCGGAACGGCCGCATTTGTCCTCGGTCAGGGTGCCAACACGATTGTGAGCCCTGCCGGCTTTAAGATCAACTTGAATACTACAGCGGTGTTGAATCATCTCGTACTCAATACAGGTGCAGACAGCGTAGCACTGCAGACGAATGTCAAGCTCAATGGAAACCTGGTCATTAAGAGTTGTGCTGGCCGCAGCGGTGGTTTCTTCTTTTCAACTTCGAACTATGTATTCAATGGAAGTGCCGCGCAGACGACAGGAAATGTCTTACCGGATACGGTTAAAAATGTAACGATTGACAATGCGGCAGGAGTCACCGCATCCAAGGCACTGACGATCACGGATACACTGTTCTTAAAAGCAGGCACGCTCAAAGGAACCTATGCCGCCCGTGTCACGGTGACTGGCGGAACAGGCGTCCGGGAAAACATAACGCTATCGCCGAGGGAATATTCCCTGGGGCAGAATTATCCCAATCCCTTCAACCCGAGCACAAACTTCACTTTCCAGATTGCTAAGGAAGGATTTGTTTCAGTAAAGGTTCTGGATGTGCTGGGTCGAGAAATTGCGACACTGGTTAATGAAGTGAAAAAAGCAGGCGTGTATCCTGCTGTTTGGAACGCCACAGGGTTCAGTTCCGGCATTTATTTCTGCAAGTTGCAGGCCGGTTCCTTCACACAAACGAAAAAAATGTTGCTGGCAAAATAGAATCATTGTCCCATTCACAGAGGGGCTGGGTAGTGATATTCAGCCCTCATTATTTATGCTTCTTGCAGGGAAAAGGTACGATACGAGAAATGAAACAATCTGAGAAAATTCGCACCTACACCGTCGCAGCATGCCTTTTGCTGCTGCCATTCGTCGTCTTCGCGGCACAAACAACGTTCGAAGTGAAGACAGCGAAACAACTTCTGGACGCTCTGACTGTCGCCGAACCGGGAATCCGCATTATTCTCTGCGATGGTGAGTATGACCTTGGCGGAGAAATCTTCATTTCTGCCAAAGGAACGGCGGTGAGCCCGATTCGCATTGCCGCGAAGCACAGGGGCAAAGCGATAATTGTCGGGGAGTCCCATATCATCCTTTTCGCCGCCGAGCATCTTAGTATTGAAGGGTTGAACTTTGAGAGTACAAATGGTCCTGCAGTAGAACTGCGCGGCTGTCACTACATCCAAATCACCCGGAATATTTTTCACCTCAAAGAAACGCAGCGCGGTTTATGGATCTACATCAATGGAATAGCGGGAGACTCCGTTCGTCTCAGCCATCACAACCGGATTGACCATAATATTTTTGAAAAGAAGTCAATGCTCGGCAACTTCATTACTATTGAGGGGACGATGCGGTTTCAGCCGCAGGTCTCACAATATGATCGTATTGATCATAATTTGTTTGCAGACATCGGTCCACGCGTTGAGAATGTACTCGAAGCGATCCGCGCCGGTTCCGCAGAGTATTCTCTCTCGAGCGGGTTCACCGTCATTGAGGAAAATCTATTCGAACGCTGTGACGGCGATCCGGAGTATATTTCCATCAAATCGAGCGATGACACGATACGCAACAACACGTTCCGTGAATGTCTCGGCTCCCTTTCTCTCCGTCACGGAAATCGCAATACCGTTGAAGGAAATTTCGTCCTTGGCAATGGCAGGACGGGTACGTTTCTCGACAGCACGGGAAAAACGTGGACGCTCGGAACCGGCGGAGTGCGTTTCTATGGTACCGGAATGCGTATCATCAACAATTATTTTGAAGGATTGACTGGCAAGCGGTGGGATGCAACCTTTGCCATCACAAGCGGCAATGCAGAATATGGTGATGGCCAGCGTCTGACGAAGCATTTCCGCGTTCACGACGCGACAATTGCAGGCAATATTTTGGTGAACAATGCCGGCAACTTCGAAATCGGCTACGATGGAGGAGGATTTCAGGGAAACTGGTGGCACCTCTCTCCGACCGGATTGAAAATCGAAAACAACATCGTTGTGGGGTCACAAGATACATTGATAAAAATATTTGCATCACCAGTGAATTCTTCCTGGGAGAACAACACCGTATGGCCAACCGGCGGCGCGGTGGTCTCACGCGCTTCGATCGACGGTTTGCATGTGATGGATCCGAAATTGGTAAAAGACGGAAAGGTTTGGTATGCACCAAATCGCCGCCCGCATTCTCGACCCCTGGAGAGAACAGACGTGGGCCCTGAATCAAAGTGAGTTGAAAGTCTATTGTCAATGAAATACTATGTCATGATAATTGCTCTCTTTGCGGCTCCGACATTTCTGCATTTGCATGCGACAGAAGTGCATGTCTCGTCGATTGCAGCACTTCAATCTGCGATCAACAGCGCGTCGGCCGGGGATATTCTTGTGTTGGACAACGGCACGTATCGCGACAACAATCTGATGATCGGAACCAGCAATATCATAGTGAAAGCGGCAACTCCGGGAGGCGTCTCGCTCAACGGAACAAATGCCATTACCATTTCTGGCAACAATGTGACATTTGGCGGTTTTCAATTCACATCCGGCAGCATTCCCGGCATCGTCATGACACTGAGCGGCAACTACGATACTCTCACTCAGCTGAATTTCAACGGATATTCAGCGCAAAAATATATCAATCTGCAGGGTCAGTATGACGTCGTGACTTTCTGCAATTTCGAAAACAAACCCTCGACGGCTCCGATCGGCAACCTTATTCATATTGCGCCAGACGCCACGACTCCACGATATGCCAAGATCAGTTACTGTTCATTCAGGAACATGCCCGGCGCGGGGGGCGACAATGGCAATGAATGCATCAGAATCAGCAACGGTGCAACCTCCACCTATGTATGCCGGACAGTTGTTGAGCACTGTTATTTTGAGAACACGGGACCAGGTGACAGCGAAGTGATATCGGTGAAATGCCGGGAG
>JAPLFO010000148.1:197699-223256 GCA_026390635.1 Ignavibacteriales bacterium | reverse complement strand
CCCCATCAATCCGCTCGATCATTGGACCGATTGGGCAAAAGCGCGGGGCGGAGAAAATCTTGCAAGCATCTACTGGCTCTATAATAGAACCGGTGATGCATTCCTGCTCGATCTCGCGCAGCTCATTTTCCGACAAACTGAGAACTGGACGGAAGAGTTGGAGGGCGGAGATCCACGCTACTGGCACGGTGTGAATACGGGCATGGGAGTGAAGCAGCCTGCGATATACTACCAACAATCCAAAGATGAACGCTATCCGCGTGCAGTGAAAAAGGGGATGGCAGACCTGATGAAGTATCATGGTCAGGCGAACGGACTGTTCTCCGGCGATGAACTGCTGCATGGTACCGATCCGACGCAAGGAACGGAACTCTGCACGATCGTGGAATATATGTTTAGCCTGGAAACACTATTGAAAATCACCGGTGATGCCCAATCAAATAGCATGCGACACAACGTATCAGAATTTCAACACACGGCATTGGGGCACGATTCTCTTCGGGTTGGATAATGGTTACGGCTGCTGCACGGCGAACTATCACCAGGGGTGGCCGAAGTTCACAGCTCATCTCTGGCTGGCAACAGAAGACAATGGCCTTGCCGCGCTGACCTACGCCCCATCGGAGGTGACGGCGCAAGTCTCCACCGGTGTCACGGTAACATTCACCGAGGAGACGGCATACCCTTTCAGCGACCGGATTGTCTTCACATATTCTGGTCCTCGTGCAACGGTGTTTCCCTTGCAACTGCGGATTCCGGCATGGTGCACAAAGGGAACCGTTCGCGTGAATGATGCGGTGCCGGATTCCTCCGGTGCTGGCTCAATATTTACCATCCGCCGTGCATGGAAAGACGGAGACAGGATCGTTCTGCAGTTGCCGATGCAGGTGCGTCTCTCCAAGTGGCATGAAGAATCTGTAGCGGTGGAACGGGGTCCGTTGGTATACGCTTTGAAGTTGAACGAAGAATGGACGAAAATCAAAGGAGAAGAACCGTACGCAACATACGCAGTGCACACGAATGATGCATGGAATTACGGTCTGCTTGTGCCGGATATCGAACATCCATCGTCTTCCGCTTTTGTGGTTGAGGAATCTTCTGTTGCACCGCAGCCATTCGTTGCCGCAAAAGCCCCGGTGACAATAAAAGCGAAGGCAAGAAAAATTGCGGATTGGAAAAAATACGGCGGGATTACGGGTCCGATTCCCTGGAGTCCGTTAGGATCAAAAGAACCGTTGGAAGAAGTAGCCCTCATTCCCTATGGATGTACGCGGCTGAGAATCGCGCAGTTCCCGTTTGTCGAAAAATAGTTGGCGGACAGATCATCGTGTTGGACTGTGTCCTTCCGAAAAAGGCCGGAGGCATCGTTCGAGATCCTTTGGACGGTGAACGCTGGAAAATAATTGCAGGTTTCTGCAGAAAAAAAATGGATTAAGGAGAATGTCATGCTATTCTTGAAACCAGGTATTCATTGGATGGTGCTAGCCTGTCTTGCAGCAGGCACGGTATTCGCGCAGGTACAGGTTGTCCGGCCTGTCGATATTGCGTCAGGAATTGCAGCGGGGGGGATTCGCGTGACTTACACACCTCCGTTTGGCGGCGATTCCCTCAAGCCGTTCGACGGCAATCAATTCAACGCCTTGGAAATGGTAACAACAGATACGCTATCGGTGCTTCTCCAATTCGATACCCCGGTAGTGATTGAAAAGGCAAAAGTATTTTTCTGGCATGGCGCGACGTGGTGGTTGGAGACGGCGCAAAGTCTGTCTGATTTGACCGCGAAAACCGGCAGCTACGCAAAACCGGTAAACGGTCGCTCTGCGAGTTTTTTTAAGTTGGATTCTGCCATGTTCACTTCGCGCACGATCAGTGTCGCGCGGCTTTCAGCGAAAAATCCATCCGATTCGAGCATCCGATTGGGGGAATTCAGTCTGGAAGGAATCGTCACGTTCGTCAAGTATCTGGTGCTGCCGCAGCCGGTCAAGCTCATTCCCGGGGCAATATTGAAAATGGACGTCAATCTTGTGGATGACAAGAACCGCACATATCCGAATATTCTGAAACTGCCGCTGCTGTGGGGCTCATCCAATCCGTCTGCTGCAATGATAGATGAGGATGGAATCGTTACCGGTGTTGCACTGGGATCTACCACGATCTCGGTGCGCAATAGCCCAAACACTCTCAGCGGAACCGCTCCGTGCGAGGTTGTCGCGGATTTCCGTTCGAAGAAGGTGGCGCCGATCACAATAAAGGTTGCCCTTGTAAATCAGAATCCGATGCTTCTTCCATCCTATCACCGGTTGAACGTGGAATTCGGTTGGCGCGATCCGAATGCCCTCGTTGCCGCGCTCATCAAACACTTCCGGGAGGCGACGGACAGCGTCATTAACTTCCAGATCGTCGAAAAAATTGAAGCCAATACGCTGAAGAAAGCGTCTGATTCGGGCCAGATATATTTCGACTATCGGGAGATGGTGAAGTATTATCAATTCGACGAGAAGCGCAACAAAGGTGAGATCGACGAAGTCTGGGTCTTTTCAGCGCCGTATCTCGGCATGTGGGAGTCGCAGTTGATGGGCCCGAATGCTTTTTGGTGGAATTCCTCTCCAATCAAAGACGGAACCGCGTTGACAAAACTCCTCTCCGTGATGGGTCTGAATTATGAACGCGGCGTCGATCAGGCATTCCACAGCTTTGGTCATCGCATGGAAAGCGCCGTGCGGGAAGCATATCAGGAAGCACAGGGCCGATCCTGGGATCCGATTTCGACAAATCCGACACCGTGGGATCTCTTCACGCGATACGACAAAATCACGCCCGGGCTGGCCCATTGTGGCAATATCCACTTCCCGCCCAACGGAACGAGCGACTATAATTACGGCAATACAACACCGGTAAGGTCTTACGCCGAAAACTGGTTCCGCTACCCATTCCTCTTCTCGCAGAGCAGCATCGTCTCTCTGCCAACGTGGAACTACACTGGAAGCGAACCACTGACAGAAGGAACAGATCATCTTGGATATTTGCGCTGGTGGTATAATCATATCCCCCGCTATGAGGGCGTGAAGGATGGCGTTCTCAACAATTGGTGGATGTACTGGCTCGACTATGATGCGGCGGTAGCATTGGCAAAATCAACACCTGCCGTCGGTGTTCATGACGGTGCACAAGTTCAGTTACCGGAATTGTTCGGACTGCATCAGAACTATCCGAATCCGTTCAATCCGTCCACGACCATTACGTTTACGACTCATGAAGCTGCGACAGTCAGCATTACAGTCTTTGATATGCTTGGACGTGAAGTTGCGACACTCGTTCACGAACGCATGGAGCCGGGCATTCACGCAGTGCGATGGGATGCTTCCCGGAATCCATCCGGGATCTATTTTTACCGCCTCCGGGCAGGTGGCACTGTGCAGACGAAACGCATGGTTCTGATTAAGTAGATCGGTTATGCTCGCCAACCACAGCCAAGGTGTTCAGTCGAGTGGATATCGAGCGCTTGGCTCTGATCCATCGACCGTATCGCCCAATATGACATTATTTTTTGATCGGGTAAGTAGACAACTTTGAGTGGTGCTCTATGAAAAGAATTCTTCTCACTCTCTTCATTTTCTGTGCCGGCAGCACGGCAATCAGCGCGCACAAATATACTGTCACGTATGTCCGCATCGGCGGGAGACAGGCAGCTGAAGATACCGCTGTACTGTCGTGGCTGAAGCATAACGCGAAGTTCTCAATGCGCACCGTATCCCTGGTAGAAGCCACGCGAACACTGGATCCTGCTTCGGTAATTTGGATGCACCTGACCGATTCCACGGAGCTGCAAAAAATTCTTGTTGATGCGCCATTCCTTTCCACGCTTCGGACACACTATAGCCGCGGCGGGAAGATTCTCTGCACTGACTATGCGGCGATGCTCCCGTACTATCTTGGCATCGAATCGAAAAAGCCGGAACTCCGCTCCGATTCTATTCAGAATGACTGGTTGTTCGACAAGCGCGGCTTTCAGGGATTTCGCGGACATCCGCTTTTCTCAGGCCTGCAGGGAGGTGAGTACGTGTGGGATCCCAATGAGGATCAAGTGCTGCCATTCATCGGGTATTTCGGGAATGAATTTCCCGCAAACGGCAAAGTTGCCGCAGTGGATAAGGCGTACGTCTTTGTGTATATGCAGCGCCGCATTGTTGTCGAATACGGTTCCAATGTACCGCGCTGCATTGCTGTCGGTTCATCGGTCTATTTCGGGCGGGGCAACAATCTTCGCCAAAACCTCGGAATATTTATTGAAAATGCGCTCCAGTATTTATCCGGACGCCGATTTGCCGAAAAGTCGACATTTTGGGAGCATTACAAAAATGTGCCGAAAGAATTTGCAGTTCGAACATCGCCGATCCAACAATCAAAGAAAGGAGAAAATGAACGGGCCTTCGCGACGTTACCGACAACCAAACTGGTCTTGCGCCGCGAAAATGCCAGGACGGAATTTTTCGATGTGGCCGGTCGGCGCGCTCTCGTGATGGGAAAAGAGAACGGCGGTATCGATGAGATCTGGATCCACCCCTTCCGTGTCGTTCGGGATTATCAGGCAGGCATCGTGTCGGGGGATTCTGTTGCATGGCTCTCCCAGTTTCCGGTGATCGTTAGCGTCCGTCCGGAATCGTTCACGCGAACATACACGCTGCCGGGCGGCACCCTGCGAGAAATAGTTTTTGCATCTCTCCATCGTGCCGGTGCAATTGTTCATTATGACTTCTCCGCTGCAGCCCCGCTCTCCCTTGTTATCCGGTTGCGGACGGATGCGCGCTGGATGTGGCCCTACGATGCCAATACTCTCGGTGATCTTCATTATGGCTATGATGATGGGCTCAAAGCCATGCATGTGACAGATACGAGCGGCGCGATGTATGCACTGTTCGGTGCAGATGCATCCCCTCGCGCTCAGGTATCCGGTCAATTTGAATCGATTCGTTGTGATGCAAACGGCTTTCAGGGCGTTCCGACCAAACTCAATCAGGTGTATCACGCGGCATCGTTTGAGTTGAACAACGCCAATCATCATTCGTTGAATTATGTCGTTGTCGGGGGCAGTGAAGGACGTGAGCGTGCACTGGATGATTTCCGCATCCTCGCAGAACAACCATTTGCCGCGTACATAGAGCAGGTACACCATTATGAACAATTGCTGCAGAATTCATTGCAGATTGCCTCGCCGAACAAAGAGTTCGACGAATTGTTCCAATGGTCCATCGTCGGAACAGACCGGTTTGTCGCAAAGACGCCCGGAATCGGCGAGGGATTACTTGCGGGATTTTCGACAACCGCCCGGGGATGGAACGGCGAGCACAAAAACAGCGGGCGCCCCGGATACGCATGGTATTTCGGCCGTGACGCGGTATGGTCCGGCTATGCGATCGACGATTATGGCTGTTTTGAACTGGTGAAGAAGCAGTTGGAGCTCTTCCAGAAGTTCCAGGCACCGTCCGGCAAGATCTATCACGAGATGTCCACGAGCGGCATTGTACACTACGACGCAGCCGATGCCACGCCGCTCTACCTGACGCTGGCCGGCCATTATCTTCGTGCATCGGGCGATGCTGCGTTCATCAAACAAAGCTGGCCTTCCTTGAAGAAAGCCATGGACTTTCTCTACTCAACAGACACCGATCACGATGGATTCATTGAAAACACGAATCAGGGACATGGCTGGGTGGAGGGAGGAGCTCTCTTCGGTGCGCATAGTACGCTCTATCTGAATGCGTCCTGGGTGCAAGTGCTCAAAGACATGTCCGATATCGCAACGCTGATGGGGAAGAACGAACTATCGCTGCGCTACCGCTCTGATGCGGAGCGTGTGCGTAGAAATATCAACACGCAGTTCTGGAATGATTCCACACAGTTCTTCAACTTTGGCAGATACGCAAACGGTTCTTATCAGACAGAGCCGACCATATTGCCGGCTGTCGGTGCGTATTGGAGCCTTTATGACGAAGCAAAAGTGAAGCCGATGCTGGAGGCATATGCCGGAAACGGATTCACAACAAACTGGGGTGTGCGCATTCTCAGCTCATCCTCTCCGTTGTTTAATCCGGGTGGATATCATTATGGAAGCGTCTGGCCTCTCTTCACGGGTTGGGCTGCACTGGCAGAGTACGAATATGGCAATTCAACTCAGGGATTTGCGCACATCTGGGAGAATATATTCATCAAGAAACACTGGGCGCTCGGTTTTGTGCAGGAGGTGATGAGCGGGGCCGTCTATCGACCGTCAGGTATCTGCCCGCATCAATGCTGGTCCTGATACGAATCTGCGAGTTGGAAAATCGGTTCTTCGGTTTACATTGCAACGGTCGCTGACGCGCACCTCGTATCGTTTGGAATTACTGGCCGGTCCTGCGGTCACCATTCGTCTGCAGCCCGAAATTCCGGCAGGTATGCTGATCAAACAAGTGCTGGTCGGTGGAAAGAAAATCCATTTCAACCCGGCAACGGAACGCGGGATACTGGCGGAACCGATCGTTGTACGCGTTTCGTCGAACAGCGAAGTGCTCTTCCATCACACCAGAGGAGTAGGATTGATCCCGATTACTCCAATGCCGCAGCCGGGAGACAGCGCTCTGGGAGAGCGCATCATTGCCGCCTCGTTTGATGGAAAGAAATACACCGTCACGGTAGAAGGGGTAGCTGGTACGGAGGCGATATTTCAAGCGATGGTCTTTGACCAACCCATTCCGACAGCAGAGGGCTGCGTCATTGAAAAAAGTGCCGTACCCGGACGACTCCAGGTTCACGTCCAATTTGGCGGATCGACCGGCAGCATCGTGCGAACCTCATTCTCGCTTTCTTTTTAGGAAAATTCTATATTCATTGGTCTCATATGAAAAAGAATATACCCCATCGCAAAAATAAACACGCTGTCAACCGGGTCACAGGAAAAGAAATTGCCGACATGCTTGGCATTTCCGCGATGACCGTTTCTCGTGCGATAAATAACCGCGGCTACATCCACGAAGAAACACGTCAGAAAGTAGTCGCTGCCGCAAAAAAGATGGGCTACAGTCCGAATAACATCGCAAAAAGCCTCGTGCTGAAGAAAACGCACACCATCGGAGTCGTCATTCCGGAAATAACGCATTCATTTTTTCCGGAAGCAATTCGCGGTATCGAAGAAGTAACCTACAGAGCGCACTACGATCTGATTCTGACTCACTCTGCGGAAGATGCGAAGCGGGAACGGGATGCTATCCGGACTCTGGAATCGAAACGCGTTGATGGAATACTGATCTCGATGGCTGAAAGCGTAGAAGACCACAAAACGTACAAAGAATTGATTGCCATCGGTGTTCCCATCGTCTTTTTCGACCGCTGTGTTGCAGGCATCGGAGCGAGCTGCGTCAGCATCGACGATGAGTTGAGCGCCATGAAGATTACGGAACACCTGCTCGCACACGGATATAAAAGAGTCGCACATCTCAGCGGTCCCAAAGACGTTTCCATTGGACGGGCGCGGCTCAACGGATTCAAACGGGCACTGGCCGCCCGCGGCATTGTCTGCCATCCGGAACTGGTGATTGATTCCGGATTTCATGAATCGGGCGGTTACGCAGCGATGAAAAAATTGCTGGCCCTGCCCAAGGCTCAACAACCGCGTGCCGTCGTCGCGGTCAACGATCCCGCCGCTTTTGGCGCGATGAGAGCAATTCAGGAGCGGGGATTACGGATCCCGGAGGACATTGCTATTGCAGGATTCTCCGATGATATCAGGGCTGCAATGATGCCTGTTCCGCTCACAACCGTGCGGCAGCCTGCATACGAAGTGGGAAGACTTGCAGCACTGAAACTGCTTGGCCTGATCGAAGGGAAATCTCCTGCAATCGAGGAGATTATTGTGCAGACTGAACAAGTCATTCGAAAATCTTGCGGGTGCCATTAATGGTGCTGGAAAACTGCCGATAGGCAGAAGCAAAATAATATGTGACAGATCTTAAAAGAAATATTTTCACAAACAATGTCATTAATTATCAAAAGGAGAATCATGCGATGTCCATTGGTCTTAACATAGTCGACTGGCTGATCATTGCCATGTATTTCGGATTTGTGCTCGGTTTGGGCTGGTATCTCAAACGCTTCACCAAAAACCAGGAGGATTTCTTTCTTGCGGGCCGTAAAAACAGTCCCTGGGTGGCGGCGATTGCGTTTCTCTCCGCCAATCTCGGTGCGCTCGAGTTACTCGGGATGGCAGGCAACACATACAAGTACGGGATGTATGTCGCACATTTCTATTGGATCGGGGCCGTACCCGCCATGCTCTTCCTCGGCCTCTACATGATGCCCTTTTATTACAGCAGCCGCATCCATTCGATTCCCGGATATCTGAAACTGCGCTTTGACGAAAAGACGCGCGTGCTCAACGGTATCTCGTTTGCCATTATGACGCTGCTGGTCTCCGGCATCAACCTGTATGCGATGGCACTGATTCTCCACACATTTCTGGGATGGAATTGGGATCTTGCCATGTGGATTTCAGCGATCACCGTAGCCTGCTATGTGACGATGAGCGGCTTGATGTCCGCAATCTTCACCGAAATCGTTCAGTTCTTTCTTATCTGGTTCGGATTGTTTCTGGTGGCAGTGCTTGGTCTCGTGGAAATCGGCGGAGTTAAAGAACTCTTTGCGCGTGTTCCGGCCTCCTACAACACTTTGTGGTCGACATCCGGAGATCCGTCGCTCAACGGGATGGCGATCACCTGGGGAGGCATCATCCTGGGTCTCGGATTTGTCCTGTCGTTCGGATACTGGACGACGGACTTCCTGGTGGTGCAGCGTGCTTTCTCTGCGCGTAATCTTCGCGCAGCACGCCTGACACCGATCTTTGCCTCGTTTCCGAAGATGATGGTGCCGATAATTGTGGTGTTGACGGGATTGATCGCACTGGTGCTCGCAGGCGATCCGTCAAAAGGGTTCTCCCTTCTGATGGATAATGGCCAACCGAACTACGATTCAACGCTTCCTCTCTTGATAGCCCGTTATTATCCTCATGGACTGATCGGCCTCGGCATATCGGCGCTGCTGGCTGGCTTCATGGCGGGACAGGCGGGAAACATCAGTGCTTTTAACACGGTATGGACGTACGATATTTACAAGAGTGTGCTGAACAAGAATGCCTCCGACGCCCATCTGCTCTGGGTCGGACGGATGGCGACAGTGGTCGGCGTTGTTCTGAGCGTTGGTACTGCATATTGGGCAAAGGGATTTCCAAGCATTATGGACTACATGCAGGCCATTTTCTCATGGGTGAACGCTCCGCTGTTTGCAACGATGCTTCTCGGAATGTTTGTCTGGTGGATCACACCGAGCGGTGCGTTCTGGGGATTGATATGCGGTATGGGAGTATCGATAACGATGTTTCTTGGTGTAAAATTCGGATGGATCGATTCAAATACGATTACCTTGTCGTCACAGGGAAGCGATATGGCGGCAAACTTCTGGCGGGCGTGGTGGGCATGGCTGGTGTGCTTCGGGATGACGATTCTCATCAGTTTGTTCACGAAGCGGAAACCAAAAGAGGAATTGGTAGGATTGGTTAAAGGGTTGACGAAAGAAGTATCGCTCGACCCGGTGCCGTTCCTCAAACGTCCTGAATTTTATGCAATACTTTCCGTGATTATTCTTGTTCTTCTTAACATTTATTTCTGGTAAGGAAACTACTATGAAACCAATCTGGTATTTTGTCGGAATGCTTCTCACGGCGATCGGTGCAGTCATTGTCAGTACAGGCATCTACTATGTGTTTGTCCCGCCGGATCATATCACCGTTCTTGGAAACACGAATCCCAATTTGTGGTGGGGAGCGGTGATCCTGGTATCGGGGATACTGTTTGTTCTGGTGAATAAAAATAAAATCGTGGAGTGATTGAATAGAATTTCTGCAATTTGGCGATCCACTGCGACAGGCCCTTCAGGGCCTGTTCGCGTAGGTGCGAGTATTCTTTGTGAGAGAGGCGCCACTGCCAAACTCGCGAAGACAGGATTCTCTTCTCACGGAGTATTCTTCGGAGCGGTTTTCTGAATAGTCATGCAAACAGCATAAAATTCTACGTGGCTGCCGCTTCTTCATTGAGTAATTGAGACTTCTGGAAAAGCTTTATTGGTGGGTCATTCTGAGCGAAGCGAAGAATCCATGCGCTGAAATCAGACCAAAGTGATGGATTCTTCGTCGCGAAGTTTATCCCGCCGCAGGCGGACGACTCAGAATGACGGCGCCAAGAGTTTTTCAGATGTCTCTAACTATAAATCTCATGGGCAATACTATGAAGCCCTCAAACATCCTTCGCATCAAAATATGCTGCATCATGTCGATAGAAGAGGCTGCCATGGCAATTACCGCCGGTGCCGACGCGCTCGGGCTTGTCGGCAGGATGCCCAGCGGTCCGGGCGTCATCACCGATGACACCATTGCCGATATTGTTCGTTTCATTCCTCCGCCAATTTCATCGTTTCTACTCACGAGCGAACAGAGCGTCGAGGGTATCGTGGCACATCACCGTCGCGTGGTAACATCGACAATTCAAATTGTCGACGCTATCCGCGCGGGGCTCTCGAATGAACTGCGGGACAGACTGCCGTGCATCAAAATCGTGCAGGTCATACACGTGACCGGCGATCGTTCTATTGAAGAAGCCGCTTCGGCCGCGCGATATGCGGACGCGTTGCTTCTCGACTCCGGCAGACCGGATCTTGCCATTAAAGAGCTTGGCGGAACCGGGCGGACGCATAATTGGGAAATCAGCAGAAAAATTCGTGAGGCGGTAGGTGTACCGATATTTCTGGCAGGCGGACTGCATGCGGGGAATGTGGGGGAAGCAATCGATGCCGTCCGTCCATTCGGAGTCGACGTCTGCAGCGGCGTGCGCAACAATGGGAGATTGGATCCTGCGAAACTGGAAGCCTTTATCGGCGTAGTTCGGAACTGGTCGGGGAACCGGAGCGTTACCTCATAGAAAGAACGAATCTGGTACACAATCCGAGATCTATGTGACAAAAGGACGTCTTGAGGCCTTCAGTGATGGTGTGTTTGCTATCATTATTACGATCATGGTGCTGGAACTCCGGGTGCCACCGGGAGCAACGATGGACGCACTGCTGCCGCTGCTTCCGGTCTTCCTGAGCTATATTCTCAGTTTCGTGTTTCTCGGGATATATTGGAACAACCATCACCACCTGCTTCAAGCGATCAAGCATGTCGATGGACGTGCATTATGGGCAAATCTGCATCTCCTTTTTTGGCTGTCGTTGATTCCTTTTGTCACCGCGTGGATGGGGGAAAATCATTTTGCCACTGTTCCCGTGGCAATGTACGGTGTGATTCTACTATGTGCGGCTATCGCCTACACGATACTTGCCCGTGTGTTGATTGCGGTGCATGGTCGGGACTCCGTTCTGGCGCTCGCTCTGGGGGACGATGCCAAAGGGAAAGTATCGTTAATCCTCTATGCTTCCGCAATTCCACTCGCTTTTGCTGATGCCCGGATTGCCGGAATGTTGTATGTGATTGTAGCAATTATCTGGCTGGTCCCCGACCGCCGAATAGAAGCTACTTTGTCGAAATAATCTCCTGCTCGTTTGTTGTGATGGACCGTATCAAGGACATTGCAGTTTATATTCGCTACATTGAGAGGTAGGCGGAGCCGGATCCTTTCGAAAAAGAGCGGACACCGGAAGTGACAATCCGCAGTTTTGGATAACAGGAGACTACATTGTGCGCGACATTCGAACTGAAATTGAACGGATCAATGAAGTAGTTTCATTTCCGACGATCGTGGCGGAAATACTGCACGCGATATCAAGCGAGCGGGTGACCATTCCAAAGATCGCGCATCTGATTGAGACAGATGCCGCCATGACGACCAAAATTCTCCGTGTTGTAAATTCTCCGTTCTATGGATTGCGGGGCACGGTGAAAAGCGCCGCCGATGCAGTGAAAATGCTCGGCCTCGATGAGACCGGCCGATTCCTGTTGGCCTATCATATGAAGTCCCGTGTGTTTGCCATGAATCCGCAGCAAAGCCGCCGGCTTAAGAAAATGTGGGAGCATTCCGTCAGCACCGCCACTGTGGCGAGGTTTCTGGCGGTCCGGGCCAATGTGCAGACAGCGGGGAAGGAATATACCGCCGGTGTGCTGCACGAAATGGGAAAACTGGTTTTGATTCAATATTTCCCCGACACCGTTCCCGTGGTGGAACAGATGATAGCAGATCTGGCAATGACCGATATCGAAGCGGAAAATCAGATTGCGGCAATATCGCATGCGGAGATCGGCAGCGAGTTGGGGGAGAAGTGGGGGTTGCCTCCCGAATTTACAGAAGTGATGCGCTGCCATCATGCTGCGAAGACGGCAGAAGTCAACCCGCTGCTTGTTTCGATTGTGCGCTGCGCGGATATACTCTGTGAACAGCTCGGACATGGAATCGGAGAACGATCCACCGAGTTTTCAATTCAGGAAGATGAAAGCTTCGATATTCTGCAACAGACTATTCCGTATTTCGGGGAAACCGACCCCGCAGAAATCAAAGCGGCGATTGCGGCCGACCTGGAAGCGAACGCGGAATATTTGAAACTTATTGCCTGATCTCTGTGAATCCGTTTGCAGTTCCAGTGTCCTTCTCTCTGGAGCCCGTTCCCATCGCCCTCGTTGGAGATGTGGAGCAATAGCAGCGGGCTGGCAAGAAACAAAGAAAAGAGATGGGAAGGCTATAATTTGCGTGTCTTGGTGGCTTGTGCCCAGGGGATCCCCTGGGAGTGGCTGCATATTCGTCCGAATTATCAGGCGGTTTTCGACAAGAATTGAAGAATTGACAGAACATTGACGATTATCAAAGGAGCGATGACGAATTCAGCATACCGCTTGTATCGCTCAGGCATCGAACGGTTGACACAAAGAGAAACTTTTCCTATACTACATGCACGGATTCACGAAGCCGCGCCTTTTGCACAAAGAAGATGTAGATTGATTCGAAAACAATCGACACGATCCGCCTCCATAGTATTCCATCATCAAAGCAAGCTGCCTCGGGAAACTCCAGCCGCGGAAAATAATGATTGTACTGTGCATTGATTGCTTCTCATACCCGACCGAATTTCCAGCTAAACAACGTATCTCCTCAACATTCAAGGAGCTCTATCTATGAAATACTCTCGACTGCTTTTTCTTCTCCTGATCGCGGGAATGCTCTGTATGTCATCACAGGTACTCGCGAATGTGTTTGCTTCAAATGTTCGCGTAACACAACAGGGCGCGAATGCTCCGTTTGACGGCCGATGGACCGACGGCACAGGACTGTCTCTTCGCTTTGTACTGAGCGATCACGCCGATTCCGTTGTTGCAGTGATCAAGCTGGGTGCAACCGTGGTTCGCAACATTACGGCAAAAAATATTCCGATTGGGGATACGTCAATTGTTTGGGACGGAAAGGACAATGCTGGCGCCTATGTGAGCGGCGGTGCTTATACGTTGTTACTGACAACATATGACAAAGGCTATGCGGCCTATACGGATCTTTTTTATGACTACAAAGGTCCAGCATCTGCGGGCCTTTCGGCTCGGGGAATGACTACAATCAATAATCCTGCGGTGAAGAATTTTGGATTCATTTTTGACGTCGACAATGGAGGCGTTCAGGGGGCTGTTGGCACGTGCCGTTTCTCTGCCAGCGGAGAACCATGGGGAAATGTCAAGGATTCCGCAAAGATCACCTATGCAAGCACGGGCATTACGCTTGGTTCAGGGGAAGCCCGTTGGGGCACACAGTCGGATGCTGACGGCTATGTCTATGTCATGGGACGGACAGCAAAGCAAGTGTATCGCTTTCATCCTGATACAATGAAGGTTACGTACTTTGATACTTCGTACGGCGCATACTATCCTTTTGGTATCGCAATTCGAAAAGATGCCGTCGGCAAAACTTTTGCAGTGATTACCAATACAAATTCGGCAACGGCGACATTGTCCGGCGATTCCCGGATCTTGACTTTTCATACCAATAACGACGCTCCTTACTATGGACCAAAAGACACGCTTCTCAAAGGCAATGGAACCGTAATGTATTGGGATGCGGCATTCGGACGGGACTCTGCACTCTATGCTACCTTCATCAACGTCGGTCACTATCCGCGCTCCGGTGTTGCGAAATTTGACCTACGCGGTAAGAAACTCCCACTAACACTGGCAGACACAGCCTGGACAGCCCGCGTCGACTCCGGATGTGTGAGCACCATCTCTATGTATTTTGGCACTTCGACTGATGGATCGCAGGATGCCATCTATTTCGTAAATGCTCGTATTGCCGCTGCTAATCCGCCGGCAGGCCAAGGGATTTACGTGCTGACGGGTTTAAACAATGCAGGCCCGACGAAGGCGTATGCGTATCCCGATAAGCAGCTCAATGCTTCAATCACGCGTTCGGACATCTCCGTTGATGCAGTGGGCAACATTGTTTTCTTCGAAAACTCAGATGAAGAAATCGTCACAATTTCTCCGCCCACGGGTCCGAACAACTACACAACCACAGCAACGATGTCGGTGCAAGTTATCAATTCGATGTCTATTACTCAGGCAATAGCCGATGCGAACAAAGACTATATACCGGACAACCTCAACAAAACCGTGACGGTCATTGGCACGGTGAACAATGTCAATTTCCAGGGATTGTCAAACTTTCAGTATATCATCCAGGATGATGCTGCCGGAATCATGGTCTTCAAGAGTGGTGCGCCATCGCCGGTATGGAAGATCGGATACCGGGTGCTGGTTACCGGTGTGATCGCACAATATCGCGGCACAACGGAGATCACTCCCGCGGCATTCACCGATGTACAGATTCTCGATTCCAACAATGTCGTGACTCCTGTTCCGTTGACGATTGCACAGTTCAAGGCCAATGCGGAAGCATACGAAAGCCGATTGATCAGAATCAGCGGACTCGGCAAATTGCCGGGCACGATTGCATGGCCGGCTGCCGGTGCCGATGCAAGCCCCTTCTGGATGACGGATGGTTATGATTCCCTTTATGTGCGTTTTGACAAAGACACGCCGATTCCCGGATCGCCTGAACCGGCCTATCCGGTGGATATGACGGGCGTGGTAACGCAATTTACAACAGCGGCGACCGTGTACAACGATGGCTACCAATTGTCACCGAGTAATATCGTGGATATCACTGCAGGCGTGCAGGCACCGCCGAATCCGCATTTTGCACTCGTGACACCGGCGACGGGTTCGAAGATTACGCTCGACTCGACCGCACAGGTAATCAACTTCACGTGGAAGAAGGCGATTGATCTCAATGGCGACAAACTAATCTATCAGTGGGTGCCGATTGGCTCTGCCTTTGTGGTCACCGGCAATGCCGGAGTAGATACGTTCCTCGTCCGCACCGGTGCGCAGCTTCGTGCCTTGATGGCGGGCAAAGACACCGTGACGTTGAAATGGACGGTGAAGACAAAAGATCCGTCAAATCCTATCGTCAGCAATACGGATACGGCCTCTGTTGTGCTGGTGAAAGGCAAAATTACCGGAGTCCAATCGTTCGAACAGCTTCCGACGAGTTTTGCTCTTGCACAAAACTTCCCGAATCCGTTCAACCCAAGCACGATGATCAAATTCAGCCTTCCCAACACGGCGAAAGTCACGTTGAAGGTATATGACGTCATCGGCCGCGAAGTATCGACACTGGTGAACGAACAATTGAATGCAGGATATCATCAGATTCAATTCAATGCCGGCAACTTCGCCGGTGGTGTGTATCTGTATCGCATCACCGCGGTTGCCTCAGTGGATGGCAAAGAACAACGCTTTACCGATGTGAAAAAACTGGTGCTTGTGAAATAAGCCCCTTTGTTATACGATATCTGCCAAAAGCAGTCCTTCGGGGCTGCTTTTGTGCTTCTGGGCACCACATGGGCTGCGCAGCATATTGATATTCCCCCTGGAAAATCATACCATACCGTCATCCTTTTAACCTCTTTCATTTTGAAGCGTATCATCATTGTGATGAACACGTTCACCGACCGGCAAAATATCGCAGACTGCGAAATCGATCAGAAGCTTGATCCCTCAGGAGATCTCTTGGTGCGTTGCAAGAGAGGTGATACCGTTGCATTTCGTTCGCTGGTTGAGCGTTTTACCCCCTATGCATTTTCTCTGGCGTTTCGATTCATAGCGGATGATGATGACGCAGAAGATATTGTGCAGGAATCCTTCATTCGCGTTTGGAACAACCTGGCGATGTACGATGAACGAAAAAAGTTTTCGACATGGTTCTACCGCATTATTGTCAATCTCTGTTATGATCGGCTTCGGCGGGAACGCCGGTGGCGCTCTCTCTTTCAAGCAGAAAGGCCGGAAGAGCCGGTTGACGGAATGGATGAGACTGCGGATGTGTACCAGAAAACGGCAAATGAGGATATTGTTTTTCACATACGCCGTTTCGCGGAACGTCTTCCATTGAAACAACGAACCGTTTTCATCCTTCGTGATCTTCAAGAGCTTTCGGTACAGGAAGTCGCGGACATACTGCGCATATCTCCTGCAGCGGTGAAGACTCATTTATGCTATGCACGCCAATCGCTGCGGCAGATGCTGAAAACATTGGATTCTTAGGAGAAGAAACCCTCATGACCTGCGAACAGATACGCCTGCTGCTCTATCTCGATCGAAACGATGAGCGGACTTGGGAAGAGGAGAATCTTGTGGCGGAACATCTGCAGTCCTGCCCATCGTGTGCGGCAGAAGCCGCAGACATCACGGCAATCGGATTGCGCGTTCGGGGGATTCCGCGGCGAAGACTTTCCCGCAGTCATCAGGATGCTCTTACGAATAGAGTGATGCTGCAGGTGTCCACCCATCCGGATGCGGCGGGATTCATTCTGCGTTGGCTCGGTTCCCATGCGGAACGCACGCAATATGCTTTGGGAACCGCCCTTGCCGCCATCTGTATTCTCTTCAGTGTGCAATCGCTGCAGGATGCTCGAACACTCGAATTGCTCGAGCAGAAGACAGGACAAGTCCGAATGCGCGCACCCGGCTTTGGAGTAGGTGTCGCGTCGATGGAGGCAAATTCTCTTCAAGCGATTCTCTCTCTCTTGTCTTCAAATACCGGTGATCGGCCGCAAACGCTGGTCGACTATTGGAAGAAAAAATACCCCGCTCTCGCAACGCTGCAATTAACCGACAATCCGACGGAAAAAGAACGCCGGATTCTCGCAACGGAAGGCACTGCGCTGGTGCAGGAATTGACACAATGGATAGATGCCAGAGGAAATCACAATGAAAAATAAAAATATCTTTGGAAAGCTCTTGTTCGGAGTCATCTGCGTCATCGTTTTTCCGGGATGCCTGGAACATACGATCACAACAACCGTCAGGTCGGACGGCTCCTGTCTGCGTATCGTCAAAGTCTCATCTGAAAAGGACTCCGTAAAGAATATCTCCTTTCCGCTGCGCCGCGATGGTTCATGGAAAATTGAAAGACGCAAGGAAGAAGCACAAGGGAAGAAGTCCGCAAAGTTCATTATTACGGCGGCCAAAGAATTCAACAGTGTCGAAGCGCTGGCGAAGGAATATGCCGTTGCTGATTCCACAGACAAAGTTCTTGTGCATATTTCGGGAGAGCGGCGCTTCCGATGGTTCTACACATATACTCGCTATGCGGAAACGTATGACGTCTTCTTCCCCTATGTGCGGCTTCCGCTGGCGGCCTACATGACCGAGGAAGAAGTGCGACGCTATCAAAACGGAGAAATTAACGATACGCTAAAAAGAAAGGCAGATGCATGGTATGACCGCTGCCAGTTTGAATATGTCTTTGAGATATTGGCGACGGAAGTAAAGGTGCTGCACGATCCGGTGCTGACACCGGAATACTTCGAATCACAAAAAGAGAAAATTGCTCGGTTCGTTGGAGACAAAGAAGAGCAGAAAAAGATGAAAACGGCTGCTGATGCCGCCGTGATGCTGCAACAGCTTCTGCACGCCAGCGCTGCCGAGAAATTGACAAACGCGATTGACCGTGCAATGCAATCAGTGATGGAAAAAGAAGAACACAGCATGGCAGTAGGCGACAACTACACCACCACCGTGCACATGCCGGGACTCATTCTCGAATCGAACGCGCCGGAGCTTGTCGGCACGCAGGCGACATGGCACACAGATTTCGAGCGCTTGCGCCTCCGTCCTTTTATAATGAGCGTTGAGTCCAGAATGGTGAATATGTGGGCTTTTGTTCTTACCGGTCTCATCGCACTGGTTCTGATCGGCCTGATCGTCTGGCTTGAAGTGCGCCGCCTTCGCATGCGATGAAAACTCAAGTGTGCCGCAGGGCATTGACGCTGCGGCATATTCGCGGCTATGATTTACAACAAGCCCTCTTTGCACCTGCAGAAGAAACTTCTTATACTTATTCTGTTCCACACAGGCGTTCATCCCCTTATTCTTGATGGAGAATTCGCAATGAAAAAAGCCCTACCCGCAATATTTCTTTTGTTTTCAATGGTTCCTATTGTCAAATCCCAGGATCGTGCCCGACTTCCGGATGAATTTCAACAGGCCGGTGCGGAATCTAATATTCCTCCTGCCATCTTGAAAGGAATTGCATTTGCAGAGACACGGTGGTCCCACATTGAATATCCGGAAGGCGAGACTGTCAATTGGCAGGGGGTTCCTCATCAATATGGCATCATGGCGCTCCGGGACGATGATTGGTTCGGCCACAGTCTGACTGAAGGCGCCCGCTTGATCGGAAAAAAACCTGCGGAAGTGAAAGCTGACCGTTTCCAAAATATTCGCGCAGCGGCTGCATATCTTCGGATGCTCTACGATCAACAACCAAAACCGGACGGTATTGCCGCATCCCAGATCGAAAGCTGGCAGAATGCAGTTGCAAAATACTGCGGCATTCCGCAGAAAGAGCTTGCGCTGGAGCACACGCTGGCAATCTATTCCTGCCTGAAGAATGGCTATCACGATTACGGAATCGCGATAGATGCCATGCCGGTTGATGTCACATTTCTGAAAGAACAGATGAAGCTTGCCGTTAAAGAGTCCGCATCCCGATCTGCACAGAATGCGGCGAAGCCCAACGGCAAGCCTGACTATCCGCTTGCGCATTGGGTGTCTGCTGCGGACGGCCACTGGTATACAACGGGGGTCAGCCGCAGTTTCGTCGTCATTCACGATATGGAAGGGTACTATCTCAGCTGCATCTCGTATTTCCAAAATGCCTCCACGCAGGCGAGCGCGCATTATTGTATCAATGGTCTGCAGGATTCTCCTTCTGACGCACCGGCGGGCGACATCACACAGATGGTGGAAGAGCAATACTGGGCGTGGCATGTGGTCTGCTGGAATAAGTATATGCTCGGCATTGAGCATGAGGGATTTGTATCGAATCCCGCATGGTGGACGGACAAGATGTATGTGGAATCTGCAAAGCTTGTCAAATTCATGTGCGATCGTTGGAGCATTCCAAAAGACCGTAATCATATTGTCGGCCACGGAGAATGGCAGAACAGCAACTGGGTCAGTTGGTTGAAAACAAATTTTCCCGCCATCGATGCAACATGCAACAACCACACCGATCCCGGTGTCAACTGGGATTGGACGTTCTTCATGCAGCTGGTAACAGAAAACAAAACGGCGCCGAAAGTAACATCCACACCGCCCACCGGCAAGGTGCAGGTCTATGACGGGATTTCCATCGGCTTTGATCAGAGAATGGACCGGGCAGCAGTGCAGTCTGCCTTCAGCATTGCTCCGGCGATGACGGGGGGATTCCAATGGTCTGCAGACGGCAAGACGGTGACGTTCAAACCGTCGACTATCTTTTCATACAAAACGACCTATGCTGTCAAGCTGGACACCACCGCTGTAAATTATCTTTCTGTGAAAATAGATCAGAATGGCGACGGGAAAGCGGATAGCTATTCGTTCTCATTTACGACCGTGGATAACGATACAATCGCGCCTTCGGTGACGGACGTGTATCCTCCGAAGAACGGAACCGACATCAGCCGCACTGCGGATTTCATCATCGCAATGAGCGAGCCGCTGGATTCAGTTTCTGTAGCATCCGGGATCGAGCTCCGCGATCAATCCGCCGTTGTTGTGCCAATGACGGCTCCGGCATCTGTCATCACCGGCAACACGTCACGGATCTCATTGAAACCGATTGCTTCATTGTCTCCGGGAAAATCATACACACTGACGGTGAAGAACTCCATCAAAGATCTTGCAGGCAATCCGTTGGTGTCAACAGTTGTTGTTCCCTTTACAACAGAACCTGTGACAACGTTTTTCGGAACAGTTGTCGAAGGAGTGGATGCGGTGGGTTCGTGGACGCAGCCGTCATTCAGCGGCAGCACCGTCAATGTGGAAGCGACCTTTGCAGTGGTTTCTTCTCCAAAAATCGGCGGAAGTGGTGCAGGGAAACTGACATATCGGTTTACCCAGGCCTCCGGCGGTGTGATGCGGGAATACAATTCCGCAAAACCGACAGTGGAGGGTGGTGCATATTTTGGTGTCTGGGTCTATGGTGATAACAGTAAGCACCTTCTGGAATACTGGATCTACAATCCGTCGGCAACTATGAAGTTTGTTGACACGGTCAATTGGACCGGATGGAAGCTGAAAGCGATTCCAGTGAGCAGCGTTCCGGGCACCGGCCGCACGCTCGCCGGCATTGTGCTGAAGCAGAATCAGGGCGGGACGTCAAGCGGCGCGATCTATATAGATGAATTAACGGTCGGCAATATTATCTCGGGCGTTACGCCGTTGTTGCCGGTTATTCCGACGGAATATGCTCTGGAACAGAACTATCCCAATCCATTTAATCCCAGCACAACTATTCGCTTTGCTCTGCCGGAACAAAGCACTGTCCGCCTTGATGTGATCAACGCTCTGGGGCAGATCGTCGAAACAATTGCAGATCGTGAAATGGAGCCGGGATTTCACGAAGTCGTGTGGAATGCGAAAGTTGCATCAGGCGTATACTTCTGCAAACTGACAGCAGCGCCGCATTCGGGTGCGTCAGATCGCTGTGTTCTGACAGCAAAAATGATTCTGATGCGATGAGTCGGACGCCGGATGCGGCTCGCTGTGGCAGTGGAAAAGTTTCCCCGGCGTCTATATCCATCGAAACGCACATCAGCATTCATTGCCCGACGGAAGAAAACCGCGCTGGCGATCGGTTTCCGTTGACATTCTGATGCTGTATTGTGGTGACCGAATGCGTCTGTCACTACTGCGCCAAAAACCTCCGCACGTGTTCGATCAGTTTGTGGGCAGAATACGGTTTCTGCATGAAACCGACGTACGGAATTCCGGCAAAGACATCGATAATGTCCTCTTCGGTATATCCCGATGTCAGAACAACGCGCACGTGGGGATTGATCTGCTGCAGTCGCTGGAGTGTCTCCTTCCCGTTCATGCCCGGCATGGCATAGTCAAGGATGATGAGTTCGATGTCCTTCTGTCGTTCGCGGTAGATGTGAATGCCGGTGGCGCCATCGGAGACGGTAACAATCGGCCAGTCTTCGCTATCGAACACATCGGCAACCGCTTCGCGCACGGATTCATCGTCATCGATCAGCAGAATTATATTGTGTGGTGCGACCGCCGTAGAGATGGTCTGCTCATCTTTGTGCCCCGCTGCCGTCAGCGCTGGAAATACAATCCGAATGTTCGTTCCCTGGCCAGGCGCTGACTCGATGGCAAGGCCGCCGTGATGCGCACGCACAATGCCCAACACTGCAGGAACACCGAGGCCGCGGCCGGTAAATTTTGTGGAGAAGAACGGATCGAATATCTTTTCCAGTGTTGCCGGATCCATGCCGGATCCGTTGTCATGGATCTCCAACGCCACATAGGACCCGGGGACAAGGGGCTCCGCCGTGCTGTGCCAGAAATGCGTGTCCGCTTCGGAGATCATCTGCATGCCCGTGGTGATGATGATTCTGCCGATCGTTTCTCCGATTGCCTCTGCGCTGTTCGTGACAAGGTTCAGCAGAATCTGCTGCATCTGGCTGGGATCCGCTTTGATGAGCGGGAGGGAATCGCTGAGATCGGTGAAAACATGTGCGCCGTGCGAGGTCGCTTCGTACAATAGCTGCAGACTGTCGGTGATTAACTGGTTGAGATCCAGCGGTTTGCTTTCGAGCTTGCCTCCGCCCGAATATGCCAGAAGCTGCCTCGTCAGGTCCGCTGCACGTTCACCCGCTTTCAAGGCGCGTTCCAAATGAACACGTACTGGATGGTCGGGATCAAGTCGCGCGAGTGCAAGCGATGTTTGTCCGAGCATTGCCACCAGAAGGTTATTGAAATCGTGCGCAACACCTCCGGCGAGAGTGGCGATACTTTCCATACGCTGAGAGCGGCGTAACGCGGCCTCGGTTTTTTTGCGCTCCGTATTGTCGTACACAACCGAAAGCCACCCCATGGTATGTCCCGAGCCGTCGTGCAATGGCGATATGATGACAAGAACATCCAGGCGTGTGCCGTTACGTCGTTGGTAGACGAGCTCGTAGCCCTCATTCGGAGCGTTTCCCTGCAGCGTTTGTTGAAACGCCTCGTTGATGCGGCCGATTTCTGATTCCGGCCAATAGACAAAAGGCGGTGTGGCGTTCAGCAATTCCTGCTCGGGCCAGCCCAGCATGTCGGCAAAGCAGGGGTTGACATAGACTTGTTTTCCGGTGGTATCGACAGCGACAATGCCGGCACGCATGGAAGCTTCAATAGCTCTACGGAAACTTGATTCCTGATTTATTTTTTCTTCCGCACGCTTTTTATCGGTGATATCTTGACCTGCGCCGATAAGCCGTTCAATTCTCTTGTGCGCGGTATCCCACATCGGTCGGACGTATGTCCGTAACCAGCGAATGTCGCCGTCCTTCCGTTTAATCCGTGCCTCAAAAACCACCGGCTTGCCGGTGCGGGTGACACTCTGATATTGACTCCGAACATAATCAATATCGTCGGGAAGGCAGAGACTAATCCAGCCGCCAAACGCCTGTCGTTCGGCTGACGCGTAGCCGGTAATATGATCGAAGGCATCGGTTACCCATTCCTGCGTCATGCCGCCATTGTCATCAATGAGGTACGACATCGCGAAATCGGAGACTATTTCCGACACGATACGGTAGCGCTCTTCACTTTGACGGAGCCGCTTGACCATCACATGCCGGAAGACCGCGATTTCTATCGCCAATCGGAGGTCGTTCGGCTCAAACGGCTTCAGGATATAGCCGTACGGGTTCGTTTCTTTGATGCGTTGAACCGTTTCATCGTCGGAATGAGCAGTCATGAAGATGACGGGAATATCGAACGCTTTCATAATCCTCTGTGCCGCTTCAACACCATCCATCGTTCCACGCAGCTTTACATCCATGAACACAAGCTCCGGCTGTCCTTTGGATGACAGGTCGATGGCTTCGTCCCCGGAGACGGCGATTCCGCACACGGAATGATGAAGATGGAGAAGGGTGTTCTTGATCGAATGGGCAACAATCATCTCGTCTTCAACGATTAGTATTCGTGCCATTCAGCTATCCTTTGATCGGTGGGGGAGTGAACGAGGTGTTTTGGAATTCCAGATTCTGCCGTATTGGCACCTGTCGTGCAATACTCATAATCATGAACCCCTTTTCCGTTTGAACGGGCGAATGAACAATCTGGATTACACAACGCTCTCCATCAGGACGCTGTATGATATTCTCATAGACAGTCCCCGTCGCGCCGGGATTTCCGGCATTGACGAATCGCAATCCGGTTTCCTTGATATGCTCATAGTTTTCCGGAGTTTTCTTTTCGTCCGGAGCGAGTCGGTACTGTACATCCCAGATAAGTTTTCCCACCGCATCCTGCCGCTCGAGACCGCTGATGAGTTCCTGGCCATGATTCCATTCCAAGATGACACCGCCTTCGTCCACCAACACAATTCCGTCGTTGGAACACTCAACCACCGAACGGTATTTCTGTTCGCTGTTCCGGACGGCTTCCTCCGAGCGCCGGTGCTCCGTC
Organism: Ignavibacteriales bacterium; assembly: GCA_026390635.1. Classification (GTDB taxonomy): domain Bacteria; phylum Bacteroidota; class Ignavibacteria; order UBA10030; family UBA8401; genus JAPLFO01. Next base: position 199,189 of record JAPLFO010000148.1, on the reverse strand, counting down.
ACATCACGGATGACCACGATGAACGCCTGTTTCTGATTTGAAATTGCATTGGAACGGCTTATGGTGAGCTCGGCAAGAAACTCCAGTCCGTCGGGAAGCACCTGGATGCTCTCTGCGTGCGACAATCCCTTGGTAGCCGCTTCTGAAAAAATTTCCGTTTGACCGGCATGGGCGGATTCGTGCCAGTGGTACAATTCTCCAATCAGTCTTCCGATAGAACTCTCTGTCGTTGTCGTGTACATCTTCTCTGCTGCCGCATTCATATAGATAACATGATAGGAATCATCCGTCACAATAACAGCATCACCGATCCGATTCAAAATTTCTGATTGAAAACGCAGGATCTCTTCCGAATGGTGCCGCTTGGTGACATCACGGAATATGCTCAGCAGCAAGACGGTGCCGGGAGCTCGTTCGATGAACGAGTTGCTCAACTGAAGCCAGACGGCTCTTCCATCCCAGAGAACATAGCGCCGTTCGAAATTCGCTTCCAGCGCACGTGTTTTGATCAGCTCTTTTTCGTGTTCCAGCATCGTTCGCTGGTGGCGCTTTTCATAGACTTGTGAAAATGGTTTGCCGATCAATGCATCGCTGTCCATCCCCACCAGCCGGCAGAATGCCTGGTTCACCATGACAATGGTCCCTTCATAGTCGATGAGCCGCATGCCGTCGAATGACTGTTCCCACACCAGTCGGAATTCTTCTTCCGATTTCCGGCTGCGTGCTTCAGCATCCATCTGCCCGGTTAAGTCGCGTCCGGTGATGGCAATCATGTGTCCGCGTCCCGTCTTAATAATCGAAAGAGCGACGGCAATATGACGGACCTCGCCGGTAAGACGATGTATCGGGTGCAGCATAAATCTGTCCGGGCCGGTCAGCATGCCGCTTGTGAGCGCATTGAGCAATTGTCGATGGTGATCCTCAGCGAGGCCATGTGCGACCTCTTCATCGCTGAGCAAAAGGTGTTCCACTTCCCACATTTTTCTCGTCAACACCTGCGAACGCTGAACACCGGAAAGACGTTCAGCTTCTGCATTCCATTCGATGATTGATCCGCTTTCGTCCAGCAGCACCATTCCTTCCGGCGACTGTGCGATGAACGTACGGAGCTTCTGCTCGCTTTCCCGGAGCGCGTCCTCCGATGCGCGTTTGTGCAACGCTATGGAGGCCTGGCGGGCAAACGCTTCCACGGCCTGTGTGTCGATCCGGGCATTTTTTCCTACAGTGATAATCGTTGCGCTGCCAAGAATTTCGTTTTTGCGGACGAATCCGATGGAATAAAAATCCGCTAATCCAAGTGCCTTCTCCACTGCCTTGCACAGCGCTGCGGGGTAGCGCTGAAAGCTCATGCGATAGATTCCCCCTTGCACGACGACGAGCTTTCCGCCGGCTATGTTCTGAAATGCTTCCTCATCGACGGGAAATCTATTTCCCGTGATCTCGCTTCCCAGCAAATCCACCGCGCGTTGGATGACGTCCCCGGGGGCCGC
>JAPLFO010000148.1:49459-197654 GCA_026390635.1 Ignavibacteriales bacterium | reverse complement strand
AAATCCCGCAGAAATGAACCGATAAACGCATAAACATCATCATCATATTGCATTTCCGCAAATCGGGCGGCAGCTTGCGTCAGATCGACAAGGTGGGCAGCCTGCCGATTGCGTTCGTACTCGGCCTGTTTTCGTTCGCTGATATTGACCACGGTTGTGCGCAATCCAAGGATCTTTCCACGGTTGTCGTAGACAAGTTTCTCGACGATGGAAACAGGAAGCGTTGAACCGTCTTTTCGGCGGTATGTCCGTTCAAAAATCTGTCCGACCGGCTTGCGTCCGGATAATTTTTCCTTGAGCGAGGCACGAGCATCTTCGGCTTCCATGAGAAAGTCGGCAATGCAATGACCGACCATCTCTTCCTGCGTATAGCCGGCCATTTCCAATTCTGTGCGATTGATGCGTGTAATGTTTCCCTCTTTGTCGAGTTCGTGGTAGCCGATGGGAGCCTCGTCAAACAAGTCGCGGAAGCGTGCTTCACTCACTCGAAGCGCCTTTTCCAGAGAATAGCGATGGCGGGCCATCTCAACTGCAGAATAGAGCTCCCGTTCTTCAAACGGTTTTAGCAGATAGCCGAATGGATTTGTTTCTTTTGCGCGCTGAAGTGTTGCGTGGTCCGAATATGCGGTGAGGAATATGATGGGAGTATCGAAGGATTCGTGGATCCGGCGAGCTGTTTCAACGCCGTCGATAGATCCACGTAAACCGATATCAAGAAGAATGAGATCCGGTTGTGATTGCCGCATGGCAGAGAGGGCTTCTTCCCCGGTCGATGCGTACCCTGCCATCGAATAGCCAAGCTGTTCAACAAACCGCCGGATGTCTTTTGCGACAATGCCTTCATCTTCAACAATCAGAATTCTCATTGCGTATTGCCTTTGAACGCGAACGGCGGTTGCTGTCTCCCGTGACTCCGTCGGACGCTCTGCAATCCATCCTCCATTTTTCCTAACATACACAAGAGGTAGTAGTAAATCAAGGGGAGGACAATTTGCTGCTTGTCTTGAGCCGGTTTGATTGGTATATTTACTAATTATACACAAAGGAACACAATGGCAAAAACTGAAGAAACGAGGCAATGGATTCCCGTTAATCCGGCATTCGATCCTTCCGAACCGATGCAGGTAGGGGGACAGGCGGTTATCGAAGGTGTCATGATGCGTGCCAAAGGAGTGATCGCTACTGCCGTACGTCGTAAAAACGGTGAAATTGTTGTGAAAAAAGAGGCTTTTCGGTCTATTGCGGAAAAATATCCAATACTCAAAACCCCGGTAATCCGTGGGGCGGTCGGATTGGTGGAAATGCTGTATGTGGGAATCAGGACGCTTAACTACTCCGCTGAGATTGCGATGGAAGACGAGCTGGGCGCGTTGGCGGACAAGAAAAAGCCGCAAACAGCTTTTGCGCTGGCGATGACCCTGATTGTTGCGCTGGCGGCCGGCATCGGATTGTTCTTCTTTCTGCCCCTGTTTGCCGCAACGCATCTCTTCTCGTTTGAGCAGCAACCAGTGCTCTTCAATCTTGTCGCCGGGACGATCCGGATTCTAATTCTTCTTGCCTATCTGTCCGGCATATCGCTGATGGAGGACGTCGCAACCCTGTTCAGATATCACGGTGCAGAACACAAGGCGGTGTTCACGTTTGAATTGAACGCACCGTTGACCGTTCCCTGTGCCCTCGGATATTCCCGATTCCATCCGCGCTGCGGCACCAGTTTCATTCTGATCGTCGCATTGATTTCCATCGCGCTCTTCAGTGTGCTCGACGCAGGGCTGCTGTTGCTGCTGGGATCATTGACGCTTCCGATTCGATTGATGACGCACATCCCATTTATTCCGGTGGTTGGGGGCATTGCTTATGAAGTGTTGAAGTTCTCTGCCAGGAAGAGTGCAACGCTGTGGGGACGAATGATGATCGCTCCCGGCCTTTGGCTCCAGAAGATCACCACCAAGGAACCTGATGAGCAACAGATGGAAGTTGCTCTTGCGGCAATCCAGGCGGCGCTCTCGGGAGAATAATTGTGTGTGGCAATATATTTGTTCTGACTCTTAGGAAAGTGCACTCTATTCCCAATGATCGAGAAGCTCGAAAAAATTAAACAGCGGTATCTTGAAGTCACACGGATGCTAAGCGATCCCGCCGTCATTGCGAATCAGGACAAGAATCGGGAGCTGGGCAAAGAATACAGCGAGCTTTCGGAAATTGTCAAAGCATTTGAGGAATACAGGACCGTCTATACAAGAGTCCAGGGAAGCCGGGAGATTCTCGCCACCGGCGGCGACGCAGAACTGAAATCTATGGCTGAAGCCGAAATTGCAGAATTGCAACCGCGGCTGGAATCGCTGGAGGACCGCCTCAAGCAATTGCTGGTGCCCAAAGATCCTAACGACGACAAGAACATCATGCTCGAGATACGTGCCGGGACGGGCGGCGACGAAGCCGCACTTTTTGCCTCCGATCTGTACCGTATGTACACGCGGTATGCGGAACGGCGCGGATGGAAAGTGGAAACGCTTGACTGGAACGAAACTGCCAAGGGCGGCTTCAAAGAAATAGTAGTCAGTATCATCGGCGATGATGTATACGGCGCGATGAAATTTGAAAGCGGTGTACACCGCGTCCAGCGTGTGCCCGAAACAGAAGCACAGGGACGTGTCCACACGTCCGCCGCCACCGTGGTGGTGATGCCGGAAGTGGAGGAGGTTGAAGTATATATCAATCCGGCGGATCTTCAAGTGGATACATTTCGCTCAGGGGGCAAGGGTGGACAGAATGTTAACAAGGTGGAAACAGCGGTGAGGATCACGCATAAGCCGACCGGCGTCATTGTTGCCTGTCAGCAGGAGCGATCGCAATTCCAAAATAAGGAACGGGCGATGAAGATGCTGCGCGCCCGTTTGTATGAAGAAAAGTTGACGAAGCAAACAGCCGATACGGCAGCGCATCGCAAGTCGATTGTCGGCAGCGGTGATCGTAGTGATAAAATCCGCACCTACAATTTTCCCCAGAACCGAGTCACCGATCACCGGATCGGACTTACACTCTACAATCTCTCCGATATTATTGACGGGAAAGTGGATGAAATTGTGGAACAACTGCGGCTGGCAGACAGGGCGGAAAAACTCAGGGGGCAGCAATAATCTGAGCTACGGTTATTGTTTCTTAACCTTACGCTTCGTGGCGAAAAATTCCTTCATTATCATCCCGCATTCTGCGTCGAGCACTCCTCCGATAACATGCACCTGGTGATTGAGCCGCTTATCCTCCGGAATTGTGTACAACGTTCCACATGCCCCCATCTTGGGATCGAAGCATCCGAAAACCAGTGTCGGAATTCTGGATAGTACAATTGCTCCCGCGCACATGGGGCAGGGCTCCATAGTAACATAGAGCATGCAATCCTTCAGCCACTTGGAGCCGAGGTGTGCTGCTGCGGCCGTGAGAGCGATCATTTCGGCATGCGCCGTTGGATCGTGCATCGTTTCCACCTGATTATGTCCTCTGCCAATGATGGCTCCCTGGTGAACGACGACGGCGCCCACCGGGACCTCTTTTGCGCGATAGGCACACTCTGCCTCTTTCAGCGCATGGGACATCCAACGCTCGTGAATGGTCATATTCTGCAGATCAGGATTGCTTTGGGGGGGTAACCACAGCCGTGGCGGGGACTTCCGGCATCTGTATCAGATTTCCAACGGGCGAATCTGTGGTCTCATAGACTTTAGAGAGAGAAAGCTCTTTCATCGTTGTGTTGATGCGCTGTGCGGCCTTCTCAATCTCGGTCATCTTTTTAGTGATCTCCGGATCCGATGTTGCTTTCTGTGTCAGCCGGATATAGCCAAGGATGATCGCAAGCGGGTTGTTGATCTGGTGCTTCAGTGTCATCACCACTTCGTGCATGGTGCGAAGCTGGGTTTCCCGCAACTGTATGGTCTTTTGCTGTTCCAGGTTTTCTATCTCGTGATGATGCAGCTTTTCACGCAATTCTATCACCCAGATGAGAACCCATGACAGAACCCACATCCAGAGGACTGTATCAAAATGAGACAGAACAACAGAAAGGACCCCGAGAATACTGACGGATTCGTTCATATTCAGGTGATGTTGCTTGAATGCAATATAGAAATCCATCGTGGAGACGAAATAGTAGCCATAAATAAAATAGGCCGCCAAAATGGCAGGATAACGGCTAACAAATCGGAGTGCAGGAGCGAATAGTTTTTTCACAAACAAATATAGTAAGAAATACCGATGAATTGCAAGAGCGACACGATGAATACTCTTGCCGGGAGCGAAAACGCAAGTCCCTCGTCTAATGTATGTTGGACGCAGATGCGAAAAGCGCCACCAACTCGCTGCCGAAGCGCAACAATTCGTTGATATTTATGGTGTTTTTCGCTATTATTAATAGCTATATGGTATTTCGATTTTCACAATTTCAGGAGGCCTTTGGTATGGTGTCAGCCAGTCGCATTTCGTTTGTTGGTATCTTCGCAGCAGCAGTAATGCTTTGCGGGTGTGGCGGGACAAAGAGTTCGGTTGTCGCAGAGATCGGAAAAGATCCGGCACATAAAGAACTTATTACAATAGATGAGTTCAACGAAGTCTATGCCAAAAATAACGGCGGGAAAGACTCCGCGCAGTCTGCAACTACAGATGAGAAGGCGAAGTTTCTTGATCTCTATGTGAATTTCAAGTTGAAGGTGAAAGAGGCGTACGAACGCGGCTACGACAAAGATCCCGAAATCCAGTCCGAGTTACAGGATTACCGGCGCAATCTCTCCGTTTCGTACCTGATGAACAAGGAGATTAATGAGCCTCAGATCAGACAAATATACGATCGGCGCCTCGATGAAATCCGCGCCAGCCATATAGTGATACGCGTCTCTCCGTCAACATCTCCCGCAGATACGGCGGTGGCATTTGCGACCGCTATGAAGATTCTGGATTCTCTAAAGACGGGCCGCTCTTTTGAGGAACTTGCGGTAAAGAATTCGCAGGATCCTTCCGCAGTGACCAACAAAGGAGATCTCTACTACTTTTCCTCCAGCCAAATGGTTCCGGAATTTGAAGATGCTGTGTATTCATTGAAGATTGGTGAGGTTGTAAAGAGCCCGGTGCGGACACAATTCGGCTATCACATCATCAAAGTCACCGATCGGAAAGCAAATCCCGGTTCGGTCAAGGTCAGTCACATCATGCGGCGCCTTACGAAGGAATCGACCGCCTCCGATTCAGCGACTGCCTGGAAAGAGATGCGCGGGGCTTTGGATAGTCTGCAGAACGGTGCAAAGTGGGAGGCAGTTGTTTCAGCCGTATCTGACGATACCTACTCCAAGGAAAACGGCGGAGATCTTGGATTTATCGCGCGGCGTCGCACCGTGCAGGAATTCGACAAAGTCGCCTTCTCGTTGAAAAAGGGCGAAATGTCCGGCGTTGTTGCGACGCCCTACGGGCTGCACATCATCAAAGTGACGGATACGAAACCGATTCCTCCGTTCAAAGAAATGGAAGCGGAATTGCGTCAGTTCTATCAGCAGTACATGTTCGAATCGATTTACAGCCGATTTGTTTCCGATTTGAAAAAGCAATACGGATTTTCCGTTGACTCGACGGTGCTCACTGCCTGGTACCGGGAGGCCGATACCGTGAGATCCACCAATGATCCGGGATGGGATAGCTCCATCACGGCTGGCACGCGCGGTAAGACTATCGTGGTGTTTGCCGGACAACAGGTGCCGCTCGATTCGATTCTTCACCTTGCCGCCGCCAATCCGGAACTTCGCGGGCTTCCGGTGCGCTCGAAAGAGACCATCAATTCGATGATGGACAAGATCAGCAAGAATCTGCTGATCGAATATCGCGCGCGCGGTCTAGAGAAAAGCTATCCGGAATTCGCGGTCTTGATGAACGAATATAAGGAAGGCGTTCTCCTTTTCCGCGCAGAGCAAGCCGAGGTCTGGAACAAGGTGGCAGTCAACGATTCATTGCTCCACATCTATTTCGATGCACATCGCGCAAATTTCACCTGGCCGGACCGGGTGAATGTGCAGGAAATTTATCTGACGGCCGATTCGCTTCAGGCAGTGGTTTCCTTCCTGTTGAACGATCAGAAAATGCCGTTCGATTCCGTGGCAGTCTACTACAATACCCGCGAAACGACGAAAGATAAACGCGGTGAATGGGGATTGCTGCCCGTCACCACCAATGGACTGACCCATCGGGCTTCGAATATGGAACGTGGACAGGTATCACAGTTCTTCCCGTTTGAAAACGGTTTTTCAATCATCAAAGTACTGGAACGCGATCCGGCGCGGGACAAGACGTTCAAGGAAGCCGGAACAGAGCTTTCCAGCGCATTCCAGGAATATGAATCGAAGCGCCTTTCCGAAGCATGGGTGAACTGGCTCCGCAGCAAGTATACCGTTGTTCTTCATCCGGAAATTCTTGTTACGCCGAAGGATGCAAAGTAATTGCGAGTGAAATGTATCACATACAGCTGTACATTTATATGTATTCTTCTGTCTGCCTGTTCGCGGCAGGCAGAGCAGGGGCAGGCTGTGGCAAAAGTAGATGATCAGCCGTTGACGCTGGAGATGGTCCGCGGCATGGTCGATACAACGCGCGGTATTTCGGAGACGCAGGTCAAAGTGTTGGCAGAACAATGGATCGTTTCCGAGCTTCTGTATCAGGAGGCACGCAAACGGGGGCTTGATAACTCCGATGACGTCGTCAAAAAAGTGGAAGATGCCCGACGGCAGTTGACCATCGCCGCGCTGTTGGACCGCGAGGTGCTAACGGGAACCTCCGCCGGCCTTGGTGCGGCGGAGATCGAACGATACTACAACAATCATAAAGAAGAATGGAGATTGCCCGGCACCGTGCGCCGGCTTTCGTTTGCCGTCTTCGCAGATCTTGACGATGCAAAAGAATTCCGCTCCGGGGCAATCGAGGGCAGGGGCTGGGTGGAGTCATTGAAGAAATTTCGAAATTCCAACAAACTCATATCTTCCACCGATTCAATGTTCTACACGAGCGCGGAGTTATATCCGGCTGAGCTCTGGAAAGTGGCGCAATCGCTCGGTGTGGACGAAGTGTCGTTTCCCGTAAAAACCAGTGCCGGATATTTTGTGCTGATGCTTTTGGGAGAATATCCCGAAGGAACAGCGGCGCCGCTGGCATATGTGGAAGATGAAATAAGAAATCGCCTGCTGATAGATCAACGGCAGAAGCGGTATGTGGAATTTATCGAGCAACTGCGCCGGCAGCATTCAGTGCAGATCAATCTCTCCGGAGTGGCTGCGGGCAATGATACGGTAAGCGCTCCAACGGAGTAGCCTCTTATTAGAAAGCGTTCTGATATGAAGAAAAATGTGATTCTGATGTTGTTGATGATGGCGTGCACGGGCATGGTGGCGCAAACCGTGCTGGATCGCGTTGTTGCCGTCGTCGACCGCGAGATCATCACGGAGTCTGACCTGAACTATGCAGTCCAGATGATGGCCGTTCAAAGCAAAGTCGATCCCGACACACCCGGATTGAAAGATCGAATTCTCGACGGATTGATTAACGAGAAACTAATTCTGGCGCAAGCGATTGAGGACAGCGTCATCGTGACGGATGAGGAGGTGGCCGACCGGCTTGATCGTCAGATTAAACTGCTTGTACAACAATACGGCTCAGAACAGCGATTGGAAGAACTCTACAATATGCCGATCTCACGGATGAAGCGTGACTTCCGCGAGGAAATCCGCAAGCAGTTGTTGATCCAGAAAATCCGGCAAACGCGGGAAGTCGGATTGACGGTATCGCGGCGCGAAGTAGAGGCATTCTTCGAGACAAACAGGGACAGCCTGCCAACGGTACCGCAAGAATTTGAGATGAGTCACATCTTCGTCAAACCCAAACCGGATTCTGCCTCTGAGAAAAGCGTCTATTCTCTCGCTCTTTCAATTCTGGACAGCATCAGGGCCGGCGGCGATTTTGCCGACTTTGCGAAGCGCTATTCATCCGACGTAGGATCCGCTGTCCATGGCGGCGATCTTGGCTCAGTGCGGCGGGGTTCGTTCGTCAAAGAATTTGAAGAAGTTGTTTTTTCCATGAAAGAGAACGAACTTTCCAAGCCGGTCAAGACACAATTCGGATATCATATCATTCAGCTGTTGGAGCGGCGGGGTGAATCTGTGCATCCGCGCCACATTCTCTTTCCGATCAAGCAGACCTCACTCAGTGACGATACGACAATGGCCGAATTGAAACGGCTGCGAGACCGTGTGCTTCACGGTGAAGACTTCGGCGTCCTGGCGCGCAAGTATTCGGAAGATCCGGAATCGAAGGACATCGGCGGCGATCTCGGCCGCATCCCGGCGGATCAGATAGAGCCGTCGTTCATGGAAGTGTTGAAGCCCCTGAAATCGGGCGACATCAGCCAGCCGGCAAAAGTACCGGTCGGCAGCAGCTATGGATACCATATTGTGTATCTCCGTACGGCGACGAAGGAACATCCGATGAATCTTGCCGATGACTACCGGCGTCTCGAACAATTTGCTCTGCAATTTAAGAGCAATGGCAAGCACCAGATATGGCTGGAAGAATTGCGAAAAACGATCTATTGGGAAAAGAAATTGTAATTCACACATACACCATCTAAAACGAGGTAACAATGGCACAACATAAATCGGCAGAAAAGCGTACGCGCTCGGCGAAGCAGCGAACCGCCCGCAACACGACGCAGAAATCCAAAATGAAGACGCTCGTGAAAAAAGTGCGCAGCGAAGAGACGAAGGAGAAGGCTGTTGTTGCTTTGAAAGCGGCCGTGTCTGAACTGGATAAGCTCGCTCTGCGGCGCGTGATTCATCCGAACAAAGCGTCGAACCAAAAATCAAAGCTGACGAAGTTTGTCAACAAATTGAAGTAAGATTCCCCATTGCAGAGTTACAGCGGACACAAAACCGATGGTTTTGTGTCCGCTTTTTTATCCCCGGTTCATTTCCAGCTGATACAACTCCTGAATTCTCCGTTCGAAGCGCTCCCGGTCTTCCGGCTTCGACAGCATGAGAATCTCATATGCCTGGATGGCCGCCCCGTATTCCCCCTGTGACGCATATATTTCCGCGAGTGTTGGTGTAACAATGTTCGATTCGAAGGTCATCGCTTCATCCGGACGCATCGGTGTCACCGGCTCAGGCGGTGTTATTCGGTCGGCATTCTCGAGTTGTGTCGCAAGGGCGCCGAGGTCGTCCTCTTGTTTCGGCGCTGCCGTGCCAAGATAGTCGTCAAGCGAAACTTCCGCAGCCAGCGTGGTGCTATGCTGCTGCACGTAGTCGTCCAGTGAAGGGAATGGCTCTGACGGTGTTTGACCTTCTGCGGGAAGTTCATCCACCGCCGGCGAAGAGTCGCCTCCAGAGAAAAATCCTTCTGACTCAGCAGAAGAGAGAGATTCCGACGGCAGATCCGCGATCTCTTCCCCGCGTTCCGGGATGTCGTCGATTTCGAAAACATGTCCTTCGACCGGTGGAGGGGGCGCAACTTCGAAGAGCAGTTTGCGGGCGATCTGATTATGAGGCGTAAGTTGGAGCGCCCGGGTCAACGCCTTCTCCGCTTTCCCCCTATCTTCGGTCGCCATATAGCAGCGTCCCAGTAGAACAAATCCCGAAGCGTAGGCCGGATGCTCTGCAACGCCGTCGGTGCAGATTTTTAGTGCATCGTCAACCTGTCCTTTGGCGAGATACAGATCGGCCAGGCGTGCGAAGATGGGTGACGAAGCGTTGGATGAAAGCTTCTGTGCAAGAAAATCGATGTCAAATTCCAGTAAGTCCATAGGGGGATATGTTCCTCCAATCGTTTACGACTGGCTGAGGTCCAGCATGTTGGTTCCTGAATTTTTAAGATACGGCTTGTACTGCGGAGACTCAAGGGTTGAAAGCTTTTTCACTATCTCCGCCATGCGCTTGCCGTTCGTTAAGCACGTTTCAATTTCTTTTTGAATTTCGCTCAACGGCACCGCGTTGTCCTTCCGTTGAATGACCTGCAGCATCAGCATCATAATGCCAAGCGGATTGTTGATTTCATGGCCGAGAGTGACAGCAAGTTCGGTCACCGCTTTCTCGTGTTGAAGGGACGAGATTTCTTTTTGCAGCCGCCCGATGCGCAGGCCTGCGCGGACACGCGCCATGAGCTCCCGGTCGTTGAATGGTTTTGTAAGATAGTCGTCCGCACCGCCCTCAATCGCTTCAATTTTATCATCCTGCGTGTCCTTGGCCGTGAGGAGGATGAAATATGCATACCGAAGAAACTCGTCATTTTTGATTGTCCGGCACAGTTCCAGTCCGTCCATATTCGGCATCGTCCAATCGGAGATGATCAGGTCGGGCTGGGATTCTTTGGCGGCAGCGAGACCGGCTACTCCGTCCACCGCAACGCGAATATTGTATCCGGCGGTCGAGAGACGTTTCTGCAGGATTACGCGAATATAGTTGTCATCATCTACAACGAGAATCGATTCCGCCATATATGCGTTTTTATGAGTCCGAGGGGAGTTCTGCTTCCACAAATAACACTTTTTCTCGTTCAATTACAACAGTCCCTGCTGGAACGCCTTTCGGTTTGCGGACGAACTTCTTTGCCGTCATGGCAACAGGTATCATGCTGGCGTTTTTCATCTTACTGTAATAGGCGGCAATAGACGCCGCTTGATGGATAGCCCGCTTTGACGGATCTCCTTTTGCGCTTCCGATTTTGAGGACTACATGCGATCCGCTCGACCCGCGCGCATGGAACCAGAGATCATCCGGTTTTGCATATTTTAGAGTGAGTAGGTCGTTGTTTTCACTGCTTTTGCCGGCAAGGACCTGAAAACCACCGTCAACTGTGAAAATCCGAAAGGGCGGAAGTTCTTTGGTCGAACCGGGTGGTGTTATCCCCAAACGGGCAAGATATTTCTCTCTCGAATCCTGAAATCGGGCGATTGCTTCCGGTGTCTGCAATTCCGCCGCCTCTTCCGCCAGCATACGGAGAACCATGAGCTCATTCTGCAGCTCGGACGTCCGGGCGCGCTGTTCATCTCGTGCTGCTTTCGATTTCTTTGCCTTACCGAAGTAGCGCTCGGCATTCTGGACTGGAGTCATTGCCGGCTCCATGGCGATCTTCTCGCCTTGATATTCGAATGATTTCATCCCTTTTGACAAAAGCGGCAACTGGGCCATCAGAATCTTTCCGGACCGCTCATATTCGTCCGAGCGTGAACTCTCTTCCAGATCCTTGGTCACCCGGCTTAACGCATGCTCAATTTTCTTCTCCTCCTTCTGCAGCCGTGAAAGGATGGAATCCTGTTCTTTCAGGAAGGAAGCAGATCGCAGTTTGCGGGACACGAACCGCTGAATGCCCTCATTGACGTCAGGATAGATTTCAAGTCGGTATTGTTCCATGGAATGAAGCGGCAGCAGGGAAAAACAGACCGGAGTATTCTCCTCGTCGTAGTAGATGCAGGGCTGCAGGCGTGCAGGGGACGGTTGCAGCATGGAGAGGATGTTTTGGACCGCATGAAAAAGTCTCTCAAGATCACGGTCAATCAGCCGTCCGACAGGATCCATTCCAGGCATACCGCAACGGAAAAGCGCTTCTGTCGTCAAAGTGGTCCCGAAATCAGGAAGAACATTTCGAAGTGCACGATGAAGCGGCATGTCCACGGCGAATGAACGAAAACGCTCAATCCAGGAAGCGATATCTGAAGCGGATGATGCTGCCGGTTCTTTGTATGCAACCAGTTCTTCACCGGCAACGATTTCCTTTTTTCGCAGAAAAGCATCTTCGAGAGTAGATCCGGTGTAAAGAAGGGCATTCGCCTTGGTGCCGAACATCAGGATTTCCAGACGCTGTCCGGTTTCCAGGTCAATCTCGATGATTCTATCAAAATCTTTGCATCCAATTTTGCGGATAGTCTTTCCCGGCAGGTGCGGAAAGAGATCAATCGAGTTCCTTTTTGTGCGGCCGGTACCGTGCCGGCTCACAACGTAGTTGAAAGAGGCTTCGCAAGAGACAACGAGGGTCGACGGATCGTCCTCATCAAAGACAAGACAAAGCTGATTCTTCTCCTGAGAGTAGATAGCAGCGATTGTCTTGCCCTCCATTGAAGCTGAAAGCAAAAGAACAAGATGACGAAAGGTGTAGAGATGGGAAAGCATGGAATGGAAAAAAGCCCTTTTCTAGTCAAAAACGGTGAAATTCCGAATCTAAAGTAGAGCTAAATCGAGCCAAATGCAAACAGCGGAAGCTTGGAGAAACGGTCAAAAAATCGTATTTTAAAAGTCAATCTTCAATTCGATCACAATCACAGTACTCTTTATTTGAAGGGATATTTGCCTCATGAAAAAGACGATCATTGCAGTTGGATTAGTTGCGGGACTTCTTCTGGCGGGTTGCAGCGGGAAGAACCAGGAAGCCGGGAAGATGAAGACATTGGAGGATAGCGCAAGCTATGCGATCGGTTTCCAGACTGCAAAGAATCTCCAACAACAGGATTTCGTTCTGAATCCCACCTTTGTGGAAAAAGGGATCCTCGATGCCGATACGACCAAGGGCAAAGCGCTCTTTACAGATGAACAGCTTCGCGGTGTTGCAATGCAATTGCAGGAACGCTTGAAAGTACGGCACATGGAAAAAATGAAAGTCCAGGCGGAGAAGAATAAGACTGAGGGTCCGAAATTCCTGGCGGAGAACAAAGCGAAACAGGGTGTTGTTACCACGACAAGCGGCCTTCAGTATAAGATTCTGGCGCCCGGCAGCGGAGCCAAACCGAAAATGAGCCAGGTCGTTGGACTGCGCTTCAACTGCAAAACCATTGACGGAAAAGAAGTGGACAACTCGAATCAATACGGCGGCATGGTCTCTGTGCCCGTAGGCGCGGTCAACAAAGGATGGACGGAAGCACTCCAACTGATGTCTGTCGGTTCAAAATGGCAGATTGTGGTTCCGGCAGAGCTCGGCTTTGGCGATCGCGCTCCCTATCCGACCGTCGCACCCAATGCAGTCTTAATTTACGAACTGGAATTGATGGCCATAGAACCCGCAGGTCATAAAAAGTAAGACACGGAGGTTGTCGCATGACGAAACTCATCATCCGAGCATTGCCGCTTCTGCTGCTGGGTATCGGAAGCATTGCCATGGCTGATTCTATTTTCCCATATCGCTATCAGAAAGAGATTCTTCCGAACGGGCTCACCGTCATCATGATCCCGATGGAGAGCCCCGGGCTCGTTGCGTACTACTCCGTCGTTCGAACAGGTAGTCGCGACGAAGTGGAACCGGGAAAATCCGGCTTTGCACATTTCTTCGAACACATGATGTTCCGCGGTACAAAGAAATATCCCGGATCTGTCTATGATTCGGTCATCACCAGCATTGGTGCGAACGCCAATGCATACACGACGGACGACTACACGGCATATCATCTGGAACTCGCCACAGAAGATCTCGAAAAAGTAATCGAAATGGAAAGTGATCGCTTTCAGAATCTATCGTACGAACAGCGTGAGTTCCAGACCGAAGCAGGCGCAGTCTACGGCGAGTATCGCAAGGGAATCACCAGCCCCTTTTCCGTGCTGAACGAGAAGATGCAGAACCTTGCATTCGACGTGCACACCTACAAGCATACAACCATCGGCTTCGAGGCGGACATCAAGGCGATGCCTGAAGCCTATGACTACAGCAAATCGTTTTTCCACCGCTTCTACCGGCCCGAGAATGTCGTTCTGCTGATTGTTGGAGACATTGATCAGCAAAAAACGCTGTCGTTGGTGAAGCAATATTACGGCGGATGGGAAAAGGGATATGTGCTGCCGGCTATCACGCCGGAACCGCCGCAGCGTGGTGAACGAACGGCGGACATCGACTATCCCGGACGGACGCTCCCGATTCTGGATATCGCCTACAAAGGGGATGCGTATGACCCGGGCAACCGCCTCTTTGTCGCGTCGACAGTACTGTCGGATCTTGCGTTCGGCGAAACGTCCGATATCTACAAGAAGCTGGTTGTGAACGAACAGCGCGTGCAGATGCTGAGCGCGTCTATTCCCGTCAATCGCGATGTGCCGTTATTTGAAATCTATTCTATGGTCAAAAAAGTGGACGATGTTGCTGCAGTACGGGATGAAATTTTCGCAGTGCTCGAACAGTTCAAAAAAGTTCCGGTCGATGCAAAAAAACTTAACGATCTGAAACGCAGAAACAAATACTCGTTTCTGATGCACCTGTCGACGCCGGACCATGTGGCAGGCGGGCTCGCCCGTTTTGCGGCGCTCAGCGGAAGTATTGAAACCGTCAACGGTTTCTACGCAGCGCTCGACAACGTGACGGCAGAGGACGTGATGAAGGCGGCCCAGAAATATTTTGTGCCGGATTCCCGCTCTGTCGTCGTGCTGAAAGGAGCGAAATAATGAGAGCACTCATGACGGCGTTGATGATTGCGGGAATGCTGACAGGATCTATGGTCATTGCAGGAGAACATATCGTGTCTGGTAAGAAACTTGTGCTGTTGCCGGTACAGAACGATCCGACAATTTCATTCCGCCTCTGGTTCAAAACAGGATCGCAGAACGATCCGGCGGGCAAAGAAGGTCTCGCGGCCATCACGGCCGCCATGCTGACGGATGCATCGACGAAGGCCAACAACTACGAGGTCATTCTCGACAAACTCTTTCCGCTCGCGGCGGGATATGACGCCTCAACCTCTGTCGAAATGACGGTGGTGACCGGACGCATCCACAAAGACAATCTCGCGGAATATTATCCGTTGCTGATGGATGCGCTGCTCCGGCCGGCGTTCAAAACGGAAGATCTGGATCGCATCAAGAGCCAAGTCCTCAACCGTCTCGAAAATTCGCTGCGATACTCCAGCGATGAAGAACTCGGCAAGGCGCTATTGTACAATTCGGTCTATGCCGGAACACCCTATGGGCACATCACCAGCGGTACTGTGCAGTCGGTGAAAAGCATTACAGTTGACGACGTGAAATCGTTCTATGCAAAGCACTTTATGCGCGACAACGTCGTCATCGGACTCGGCGGCGGATATGATGAAGGACTGATTAAGAAATTGCAGAACGATCTCGCAACGCTTCCGGCGGGCGCTGGATCAGCACCACCGGTCTCCACGCCGGCTCCACTGAAAGGGCTTCATGTTGCGATGATCGAAAAAGATGCTCCGGCAACGGCCATCAGCATCGGTTTTCCCATCAGTGCGCATCGCGGTTCGCGTGATTGGTACGCGCTTGCGATCGCGACATCATGGCTCGGCGAGCATCGCAATTCTGCAAGTCACCTGTACCAGGTGATCCGCGAAAAACGTGGACTGAATTACGGTGACTATGCCTACATCGAACATTTTCCCAATGGCGGACGGATGCAAATGCCGCCGCAGAATGCGTGCCGGCATCAGCAGATATTCGAGATCTGGATCCGTCCCGTCCCGAACGAAACCCGGCATTTTGCCCTGCGCGCCGCAGTACGAGAATTCACCCGGCTTGTTGACAACGGCATGACGAATGAAGATTTCACGCTGACCAGGAACTTCCTCAAAAAATACGTGCTCCATTATGCACCAACAACGATGGAACGTCTTGGCTATGCGCTCGACGACGTATTTTACGGAATCGACGGGAGCCATCTGGAGAAATTCCGGGCGGCGATGGAAAATATCACGCTGAAAGATGTCAATGCTGCCATCAGGAAATACTGGCAGCACGAGAATATGCAGATCGCCATTGTAACGAAAGATGCACAGACCTTCAAAGACGCGTTAGTCACGAACGCGGTGAGTCCCATCACTTACAAGACACCGAAACCGGATGCCGTTCTGGCGGAAGATAAACAAATCAGTACGTTTCCATTGAAGATCAAAGCAAACAACGTGACGATTCTTCCCGTAGCGGACATGTTCGAACGGTAGATTCGGTTCGCCGGACGCCGAGCGGAGCCGTCCTATTGAAGGTACTTGTAGTTGGCCACCTGCTTGGTTCGAAAGAAGCTATACAGTGCCCCGACAGGGGTGGGATGAACATGAATTGCAAAATGATAGTGTTGCTATTACTGCTCGTTGGTTGCAGCTCTGTGAAAGAAGCCATTCGCGAATCGCAACGTATTGTCTTCTTCGGCGATTCGATTACGCAGCTTGGTGAACGTCCCGGCGGCTATGTTGCTTTGATACGGGACAGCTTATTGCGCGGCACGGCGATTGAAGGGTCGGCGGTCATCAATGCGGGCATCAGCGGGAATAAGGTGACAGATCTTCAACGGCGCCTCTCCAAAGACGTCCTGGAGAAACAGCCGACGATCGTGGTTGTCTATATCGGCATCAATGATGTGTGGCACTCTGCACTGCCGAATCTCCGCGGAACGCCGAAAGACACGTTTGCCCTCGTTCTGAGAGAGATCATCCAGTCTATTCGAACGACAGGAGCAAAAGTAGTGCTCTGTACGCCGAGCGTGATTGGAGAGAAGAAGGACGGATTCAATCCGCAGGATCAATCGCTGAATGACTATGCCGATGTAGGCCGATCGGTGGCCGCGGAAATCGGTATTCCGCTGTGTGATCTTCGTGCTGCCTTTTCGGCATATGAGCGACAGCACAATCCGGCCAATGCGGAGAAGGGGATTCTGACAACAGACAGGGTTCATTTGAACAAAGAATGCAATAGGCTTGTTGCCGCAGAAATTATGCGGACACTCAGTGTGATGAAGTAATGCCAAAATCGGGGTTCACTGCTGTCGATGTTCACGCTTCAATAAAACAGGAGGAGTCATGTATCACACAATTTCCGAGTTCATCGCCGAATGGACATCTGAGAGCGAGAGCACACTCAAAGTTCTGTCGGCATTGACGGATGCGTCCCTGAGCCAGAAGGTGTCACCCGATGGCCGTTCACTGGGTTCTCTTGCCTGGCATCTCGTGCAGACACTCGGTGAGATGGGAACACAGGCCGGGTTGAAGTTTTCGGCGTCGGTTGAAAAAGCCCCAATTCCGGATACAGCGGGAAAAATTGTCTCCACCTATCGCAGCGTGGCTGTGGCATTGGGAAATTCTGTCAAGGCATCATGGAGCGATGCCGGCCTAGCGGAAGAAATTGAAATGTACGGCGAAAAATGGACAAGGAGCAAAGCACTTTCCTCGCTGATCGTGCATGAAATCCATCATCGTGCGCAAATGACAGTTCTGATGCGTCAGGCCGGACTGAAAGTGCCCGGTGTGTATGGACCGGCAAAAGAAGAATGGGCGCAATATAATATGAAAGCGCCGGAGTAAAAGGCTTTCTGAGTATCCTTTGTATGGCCGCTCCGGCGTTTGCGCACCGGAGCGGTTCATACATTGATTTGTACAAGGTTCATCGTCTTCTTCTTCAGGATCCTTGTTTTGCTATTGAAAGCAATGAGCGACATCCGACTGTGTCCGCATTTTTATCTTCAAGACTTCGACTCTGCTTCCCGTCCGCATCACCGTGGTCCCGACGAATACCTCCGATCATTGTCCGGTTATTGGGGAATTTGTGTTGAGGTAATAGGACTGTATGTGCAGATCATGGAAAAGCGCAAAGAAGAACAGCTTTGCGCTTTTTGAATTTGTTGGACAAGTTGTATCGGACAGTGTGGCGGCCGCCTATTTGGTTCCCCCATACACCATTGCTTCCAATCGTGCGACCCTTTCTTCCATCGGCGGATGGGTGGAGAAGAGCTTTGCAATTCCCCCGCCGCTGAGCGGATTAACAATGAACATGTGAGCAGTGGATGGAGATGCGTCCATCGGAATCTCCTCTGCTTTCATTTGCAGTTTGCGAAGTGCGCTGGCAAGCAACAGAGGATTCGCAGCCAGTCGCGCCCCCTCTTCATCTGCCATGAATTCACGCGAACGGGAAATTGCCATCTGAATCAGCATTGCAGCCAACGGTGCGACAATGATCATTGCGATCGCGACGATCGGATTGCTTCCTTCGTCATCATCACGAGAGCGGCCGCCGCCGAATATCATTGCCCACTGCGCCATGTGTGCCAGCATGGTGATGGCGCCGGCGAAGGTGGCTGCAATCGTCCCGATAAGAATGTCCCGATGCATTACATGTCCCAACTCATGGCCGATCACTCCTCGAAGTTCTTCAGGAGTAAGCAAGCGCTGGATTCCTTCAGTGACAGCAACCGCAGCGTGTTCGGGATTGCGTCCGGTAGCAAATGCGTTGGGCTGATCGCCGTTGATGATGTATAATTTAGGCATCGGTATGCCGCCCCGTTGTGCCAGTTCCCGCGTAATACGGTAGAGCTGTGGATTTTCTCCCTCTGTTACTTCCCGGGCTCCGTACATCCGCAGAACGATCTTGTCGCTGAAATAGTAGCTGCCAAAATTCATAGCGATCGCAAACAGAAAAGCCATCATCATCCCGCCCTGACCTCCCAGCAAGTCGCCGGCTAAAACAACAAGTACGGTAAGCAATGTCATCAAAAAATATGTTTTAAACGTATTCATATCATTCTCCATTTGTTTCTATTAGACTCTGCTGTAGCACTTTGCGTTCCCGAAAAATATGCCCAATAGATACCATTTGAGCCGATGTCCATCGATAACGCACAATGGCAATTCAAATGGTGAGTTGACGACAGCCACAGTCGCTTCGGTTCCGCTCGGTGACCGGCGGGAATGTGGTCGTCCAGCGAAGTCGTGACGACAAAGGATAAACCGGAGAATCCCTCGTCAGTCCGACTAGATGAAATGCCGTGTCCCCTTCATTATCTCTTTGAGCGGTAGTCTTAAACCGCGACAGATAAAAATTTGCAGATTGTTCTCATAGGGCATGACATACGGGTGTGTCACAACATCGACAACGAGTACTTGATCAAAGACTTTTTTATAATCTTCAATGTCGCCCCCGAGAATAATGATACTGTTATAGCGTTCAAGTCCTTCTGTCCAATACCAGTAGTTGTTATGCCCGCAGAGAACGGGTGGAAGGCCCAGTGATTTTCCAAAGAAATCAAGTGCGCCGGCTTGACCGTAGTTCTGCACATAAATGCCGCAGTGCGTCCTTACACTGTCTGGCAGCGAATAGTACACCCGGGCCACGCGCAATGTCATATTTTCCCATCCAAACATATCGGCAAAATGCTGCGGAAGCGGCGTGGGCTGGTGCCGCTCCGACTGCTGCACGGTAACGCCAAGCGCGGCAGAATAGCGTAAGAATGACTCGGGTGAGAGAATGGGAAGGCAGAAAGGGGCTCCAAGGGCGCCAAGGAAAATAATCACGGCGATGACTCCAGACACCAAAGGGCGCATCCATCGCCGTGCCGACAGTTCTCCAGCGTAGATGCATCCGGCCGCGAACATCAGCGGATACAACGGAGCAATATAGTACGTCTTGGCATGTGTTGCCAAGAAGAGCAGCAGAATCGCAACATATGTCCACCCGAACACGCGGAATGGTTTCCCGTTTTTTGAGAAAAAGAAAAAAAGGATTCCAAGAATCAGCAGCAGCAATCCCACAATAGCCGTGTCCATCAATTGGCCGGAAAGAAACTGCATCGGATTAAGCCGGATGTTCTTCTGTTGTGCAGCGTTGTCTATAAACTCGAGTGTTGGGAATCCCTTTGCAATTTGCCAGAGAATGTGCGGGAGGGAAATCAGCAGTGCAATGATGGCTGCGATCCAGAAGTCATTTCTCAGGATAAGGCGGCGGCGGTCGGTCAACACCAGGCCGATCCCAACTCCGAACAGAAGGAAGAGAATGGAAATCTTGTTTTCGAAACCGACGCCGATGACGATTCCCAGGAGAATCCAGTACAATCGTTTTTCCTCCGTCAAGATGAGCGCAATCAGATAGAATGCGATTGTCCAGAACAATTGGTCGAATACATTCATCGAGAGGAAATTACCGCTGGCAAGATAGACGGGGGAGAAGATAACGGCGAGGCAGGCGGCAATGGCTGGTACCCGTCCGCCACCCATGCGGCGAACGAGCAGCCCCGTGAAGAAAACAACAAGTGCTCCGGCGATGGCCGGCAGGAATCGAATGGCAAAAAGAGAATCGCCAAGAATAAGCCGCATACTCTTTGCAATCAGGGCGATCAGCGGCGGATGATCGACATATCCAAAAGCCAGGTGCTCGCCGCAGGCGAGATAATAGAACTCATCCCGGAAAACACCATAGCCGCCATTGAATAAAAAGTGAATCAGCAGTTTTGCGCCTGCAAGGAGGGCTATAATTTGAAAATCTCTATTCTTGAGTTTTTCCATCATGGAATTGCCTCCTGCATCCGAAATATAGCGCTTGCAGAGAAAATACATTCTTCTTGTTCATCCGGCGGAAAAAAAGATCTTCCCCACTTTAGCCTTTTTCCTTTTCACTTTTGGCTTTCTTCCGGCCATGGTTCGTCCGACAGCTTCACTTCTTTGTGCTGCTCAAGGAAATAGTTCAGCGCCCAATCGTTGGCAAAAATTATCGCCGGCTGCTTAAGAACATCTTCTGCCAGAAATGTGGTTGTCGGGAGCAGTTTCGAGGACAATTGTTTCAGATCCGTATCGGGATGTACCCAGCGAACAAGTTTCCAGTCGGTGTTCTCCAGACGCGTTGTCGCTCCGTACTCGTTTTCCAATCGGTACTGTACCACCTCAAATTGCAGCGGACCAACAGCAGCCAGCACAGGCGTACGTGAACCGGAATTGAGCAGTTGAAACGATTGCACAACACCTTCCTGCAGCAATTGGTCCAATCCATCGCGCAGTCGTTTGTAGTTGGCCGGGTTGGGACTGTGTAACAGCGCAAAACATTCCGGAGGAAATCTTGGTATCTCATCATACACGATGGCCGGATCTACTGTCAGCGTGTCGCCAATGCCGAAATCATCATGACCGACAAGCCCGATGATGTCTCCTGGAAATCCCTCTTCCACTGTTTCCCGCTGCTGCCCGAAAAGCTTTGCTGCATTGGACAAGCGAATCTTTTTGCCTGTGCGGGCGTGAATAGCAAACATATCCCGCGAAAAAGAGCCGGAGCAGATGCGGAGAAATGCAATGCGATCCCGGTGCCGTGGGTCCATGTTCGCTTGAATCTTGAAGATGAATCCGGAGAACGCCTCGTCTTCCTCGGCCGGGACGAATCCCTGCGCGCTTCTGCGCGGCTGGGGATCAGGTGCGAAGCCTAAATATCCATCCAGTAATAATTGAACGCCGAAATTGTTTTTGGCGCTGCCGAAATAGACCGGTGTTTGCCTGCCGGTGAGAATTGCGTCTTGGTCGAATGAAAAACCTGCACCATCCAACATCGACATTTCTTCCTGTGCAGTTGCAAGGACGCGGGCGTCCACATGTTCGCGCATATTTTCGTCGTGCAGGCCGAAAATTTCCACCGGCGCACGGTATTCGCCGCCTGAAACACGCTCAAACAGATGGATCGTCTTTCCTCGACGGTCAAAAAGTCCGTGAAATTGCTGTCCCGTCCCAATCGGCCAGTTCATCGGATAGGCGCCAATGCCGAGCACATGTTCCAGCTCATCAAGCAGTTCCAGCGGATCTTTGGTCGGATGATCCAATTTGTTGATGAATGTAAAAATAGGAATGCCGCGACGATGACAGACTTCGAATAGTTTTCGCGTCTGCGTCTCAATGCCTTTTGCCGCATCGATCACCATGATAACGGCATCCACCGCGGTCAGAACGCGGTATGTATCTTCAGAAAAATCCTGGTGGCCCGGCGTGTCCAGCAGATTAACACGAAAACCGTTGTAATCGAACTGCAAAACAGTCGAACTGATCGAAATACCTCGCTTTCGCTCCAGTTCCATCCAGTCGGAAGTGGAGGCGCGCTGATTTCTTCTCGCCGTGACGGATCCCGCAAGCTGTACGGCACCGCCGTACAGCAGAAATTTCTCTGTGAGTGTGGTTTTTCCCGCGTCAGGGTGTGAGATAATGGCGAACGTGCGCCGGGGCGTAATTTTGCTCATAATTATATAATATACCAAAAAATGTGGCCAGCTTCAAGATTCAAGGCCTACTGGTTTTGATATATCCGCTGCACATTGCAGCTCGACTTTGTGGAGTCGAGCCGTATCTGTCCGTGATATCTCAGCATCGCGCCAGATCGGGCCCACGGACTCAATCTACAGCTGATTATCAAGATACAATTGAATGCGGCCCGCTTTTTCAATATCTTGTGTGCATGGTCAGAGAAAAGAAAATCATCGTCGTTCTCCCTGCCTATAACGCAGAAAAAACCCTGCGCGATACGTATGCGGATATCCCCTTTGATATCGTAGATGAAGTCATTCTTGTAGATGATGCCAGCACGGATCAAACCGTCGCCGTTGCGCGCGAATTGAACATTGCGACCATTGTTCATGAGAAAAACACCGGTTACGGCGGCAATCAAAAGACCTGCTACAAATCCGCTCTGAAAAGAGGAGCCGATATTGTGATCATGCTTCACCCCGATTATCAATATACCCCAAAACTGATTCCAGCGATGGTGTACATGCTTGAGTCCGGAGAGTTTGATGTGGTGCTTGGCTCTCGTATCCTGGGCGGCAAGGCGTTGCAGGGAGGTATGCCTCTCTATAAATACATCAATAATCGGATCTTGACGCTCTTACAGAACCTGATGATGTCATCGAAACTTTCAGAATTTCATACAGGATATCGTGCTTTCACGCGAAGGGTCTTGGAGGGGGTGCCGTGGGAAAAGAATTCCGACGATTTCGTTTTTGACAATCAAATTCTTGCGCAGATCCTCTATCACGGATTCACAATCGGCGAGGTAACCTGTCCGGCCCGCTATTTCCCTGAAGCGTCGTCGATCAACTTCCGTCGGAGCCTCAAATATGGAATCGGCTGTGTGCTGACAGCGATACAGTTCCGCTTGGAAAAGATGGGGTTGAGAAGAGACTCGATCTTTTCAGAAAAAATCCGTTGATATCGATTGATATTTCCTGCCGTATGAAAAGCACCGTTTCCCGTCAGCAATGAGCAATTTCCGCTTACTCCAATTCCTAAAGCAATGCTGCTTTCCTTTACTTTCCCTGCAAAGATTACTATTTTAATATCTTAGCTCTTCTCTGTCACGCATTCGGGGTCTCGTAGCGGCTCCAGAACGCAAAGAGGATTGTCCAGCAGAAAATGGAACACATATGCGAGTAATTCAACTTAATAATATGAGCATTGGCGGTAAAAAGCCGCTCGTGTTGATTGCCGGTCCATGCGTTGTTGAAAGCCGTGATCTGATTCTCTCCACCGCTGACAGAATCAAGAACATTGCGCAGAAACTCTCTGTTGAAGTCATTTTTAAGTCATCCTATAAGAAGGCGAACAGAACAAGCAATTCCGGATTTGTCGGTCTTGGCGTGGATGAGGCGTTAAGAATTCTCGCAGAAGTGAAATCTACATTCGGGATGCCGATATTGACAGACATCCATTCTCCCGAAGAGGCCGCAGTCGCCGCCGAAGTGGCAGACGTGCTGCAAATACCGGCATTTCTTTGCCGTCAATCGGATCTGTTGTATGCAGCGGGAAAAACCGGCAGGATTGTCAATATCAAAAAAGGACAATTTCTTGCACCGGAAGACATGAAACATCCCATTGAAAAAGTCGCCGCGACAGGAAATACCGCCATCATGGCTACGGAACGCGGTGCATCGTTTGGATATCACAACCTGGTTGTCGATGTACGTTCGTTGCCGATCATGCGCTCCCTGGGATATCCGGTGGTACTGGATGCGACGCATGCCGTTCAGCTTCCGGGCGCGGGAAGCGGAATGAGCGGTGGACAGCCGGAATTCATTTTCCCGATTGCCCGTGCCGGTGCCGCCGTCGGCATCGATGCACTGTTTATCGAGACGCATCCGGATCCTGCACGGGCGCTCAGCGATGCTGCCAGTCAACTTCCGCTCGATAAACTTGATGAGTTGTTGAAGCAGGTGCTGGCAATCGATGCTTTGATGATTGAACATAAATAAGATCAATGAAAAAAACATAAACAGCCACAGAGGTCACAGAGAACACAGAGAGTTTGCTTTCAGAGTGTCGAAAGATGCTCGACGCAGAGAGAGAATGAGTTTTCTCTGTGTCCTCGGTGTTCTCGGTGGCAAAAAAAATGACAGACATCGAAAAAGGGAAATCCGTCATTCGTATCGAGGCGAAAGCCGTTGCAGCGCTGGAAGATAGAATTGATAGGAACTTTGCGCGTGCAGTGGAACTCATCGTCGAATGCAAAGGGCGTGTCATCATTACCGGCATGGGAAAATCAGGAATCATCGCAAAAAAAATTGTTGCAACGATGAATTCCACGGGGACGGCAGCGCTCTTTCTCCATCCATCCGACGCGGTTCACGGCGATCTGGGAATGGTGCGGGACGAGGATGTCGTTGTGGCTATCTCCAAGAGCGGCGATACCAAAGAGATTCTCCAGTTGATACCCATGTTCAAGCGCATCGGTGTTCCCATCATCGGTATGCTGGGGAATACGAATTCCCCGCTGTCACGGTTGTCGGAGATTGTGCTGGATGTGTCTGTGGAAGAGGAGGCCTGTCCGCATTTGATGGCGCCGACAACATCCACCACGGTGGCGCTCGCGATGGGGGATGCACTTGCAGTAGCGCTTCTCGAGCGGCGGAATTTTTCTGAAAACGATTTTGCCATGTTTCATCCCGGCGGCAATATCGGTAAGCGTCTGCTGCTGAAGATCGAGGAACTCATGGTCTCCGGCGATCTGTTTCCGGTCGTTCGGCTCGAGTCATCGTTGAAAGACACGATCCTGGAAATGACATCAAAGCGGCTCGGCGCCACATGTGTTGTGGACGCCCAGGGATTGCTCAAGGGCATCGTGACCGACGGTGACTTGCGGCGGCTCCTTCAGAAGACATCGGATGTTTCTGCCGCAACGGCAGAGCACATTATGACAAAGAATCCGAAAACAATTCGAAAAGGAATGCTTGCAGCATCAGCGTTGAACGAAATGGAATCATTCAACATTACGCAGCTTGTGATTGTTGATGAGAAGCAGCGACCGGTCGGAATGGTACATCTGCACGATTTGGTAAAAGCCGGGCTGGGCGGCGACGCGGCGGGGACGGCATCGTGAAACAAATGTTTTTTGCGGTGCTGCTGATTGCATCCTTCTCGGGCTGCGCAGAAAAAATCAAGCCCTCTGTGCTGGGTGGATTGCCCAGTGCGGCGATTCCTTCGCAGGAAAGCTGGGGAAGCACGGTGGAATTCTCCGACTCGGGTGTGACGAAGGCGATTCTGAAAGCGGGACACATTTTTGCGTTCGATAACTCGCGCCAGACATTTCTCGATAACGGCGTGCATGTGGATTTTTTTGATGCCCTTGGCCGTCACTCTTCGGTGTTGACGTCGCAACGGGGAAGCGTGGATGAGGCATCGAACAATCTGGAGGCCGTCGGGAACGTCGTAGTAAAATCGGACAGCGGGGTCATTGTGGTGACGGACAAATTGATCTGGGACAATGCGCGGCAAAAGATCTACTCCGACGCATTTGTGAAAATCACGTCGCCGACAGAACAACTGCAGGGTCAGGGATTTGAATCGGATCAGAATTTGAAGAATTATAGAATTTTCAAGGTTACCGGGAGCGCACAAGCTAAGTGATAGCAGAGCGGTTGAAAATATTCTGCCGGTATATGATTGCCGTCGTGTTCACCGTGCAACTGTTTCCCCCGTCTGTGCCAGCGCAGTCGAAAAGTCCGATTCTGCTCGACTATGCCGATGAGTTCCTGGGCAAACGCGTCAATGGGGAGGATTTGCAGGAACTGAACGGCCATGTGCGTCTCCGGCAGGGAAATGTACGTGTATGGTGTGATCGGGCCATCCGGTTTCTGGTACGGGACGAAGTCGAATTGATGGGCAATGTAAAAGTAGTGCGGGATACGGTGACGCTGACAGCCCGCCATGGGCGGTGGTTTGGTAACGACCGCAAAGCCGTTTGCGACGGAGCAGTGCAGTTGACCACAAGCCATGTTGTTTTGACGGCGGACTTCGGCGACTATTTTACGGAAGAAAGCAGGGCGATTTTCCGTAATCACGTGGTAGTGAAAGATGCATCGTCTACGATATTTTGCGATGCGCTGACGTACTATGAGAAGCGGCGCGAATCGATTGCCGTTCAAAATGTGCGTGTTGAAAACCATGAGAACAACCTGGTACTCTACGGTAATCATCTGATTCATTCGGATTCGCTTCAGTACAGCAAGATGACGGAGCAGCCGTACGTCGTACAGATTGACACCGCCTCCAGTGGAGAAATTGATACGTTGGAAGTGCGCAGTAGTACCATGGAGTCATACAATGACTCCACCGGCCGACTGTTCGCATCGGACAGCGTTGCAATCGTGAAAGGGAAACTCGCGGCCCGGTGTGCTCTGGCAAAATACTATCGTTCGCGCGGTATCATGGACCTGAATGAGGAACCGGTGGTCTGGTACGACGACAATCAACTGACGGGCGATTCCATCTCACTCGCACTCGAGAATGGGAAACTGAGCCGCGCCTATGTACGGGGACGGGCGTTTGCCGTCTCGCCGAGCGATAGCTTGTATCCGCTCCGGTGTAACCAGTTGTCGGGACAGCGCATGACATTCGCGTTTTCCGACAGCAAGCTCCGCCGCGTGGATGTCGAACAGAATTCTATCAGCCTCTACTTTCTGTATGATGGAAGAGACCCGAACGGCGCCAACAAAACAAGCGGCGATTTTATTTCGATGACGTTTGCCGGCGGCAAGCCGGATATCATCCGTGTGCGAAAAGGGGTGGAAGGCTCTTACTATCCCGAAAATATGGTGGGGAAAGAGCACGGCAAATATAATCTGGACGGATTCCGCCTGCGTTTGAACAGGCCGCAGCGCGCAATGAATGGACTATGGAAACTGAAAACGTAACTGCTCCGGCGACACTTCGTGCCGAGCATCTTGTCAAGCGGTATAATAAGCGAACCGTCGTCAACGACGTCTCTATCAGTGTGCGTCAGGGAGAAATTGTCGGGCTGCTCGGTCCGAACGGTGCAGGAAAAACAACAACGTTCTATATGATCGTGGGTATGATTCGTCCGACTGCCGGGACGGTGCTTCTGAATGATGCGGTCATCACCCGTGCGGCGATGTACAAACGTGCCCGCGCCGGCATTGGATATCTGCCCCAGGAAGCATCTGTCTTTCGCACATTGAGCGTGCGCGAGAATATCCTGTCAGTACTGCAGATGACAAAACTTTCGACGAAAGACCAGAACCAGCGCTGCGACAGACTGATGGAGGAATTCGGGCTTGGTCATCTTGCAAAGAGCATGGGCTACGTGCTCTCAGGAGGTGAACGACGCAGAACGGAGATTGCGCGCTCTCTTGCCATGGAACCGAAATTTATTCTGCTGGATGAACCGTTTGCCGGCATCGATCCGATCGCTGTTGAAGAAATCATGAAAATTGTCACTGGATTGCGTGACCGGGGAATCGGTGTGTTGATCACAGATCACAACGTGCACGAAACTCTTTCGATCACGGATAGATCGTACCTGCTCTTCGAAGGAAGAATTCTGAAAACCGGAACGGCGGAATATCTTGCCAACGATCCGGAGGCGAGAAGGCTCTACCTCGGCGAAGCGTTCAAGCTGGATCGATACGAATAGCGTTTGTGCAATAGGGATGCGGGAATTGTTAATGTGGGCTTAATGTGATGTGCATTTTTATTTCAAAGGAGCGGTTATGGTAGTTGTAGTGCAGGAGAAGGCGTCTGAAAGTAGTATAGAACAAATCATCAAGGCGCTGCACGATTGTGGATTTGATGTTCACCGGTCGACAGGTGTCAATCAAACCGTCCTTGGTGCCATCGGCGTCCAACCGGATTTTGACACGCGCCAGATTGAACTTCTGCCCGGCGTTGCACAGGTCTATCGGATCAGCGAACCATTCAAACTTGCCAGCCGTTCCTTCAGGCGGGAGGATTCCATACTCGATGTCGGGGGGGTGAAAATCGGCGGTTCTGCCGTTGTGGTGGTGATGGCGGGCCCGTGTTCGGTGGAGAGTGAATCGCAGATTATGACTATTGCGAAGAGCGTGGCGGAAAACGGTGCAAAGTTTTTGCGCGGCGGCGCTTTCAAACCGAGGACATCGCCCTATGCATTTCAGGGAATGGGAGAACCGGGTCTCAAAATGATGCGCAAGGCGGCAGATGAATTCGGCCTTCAGGTGATTACGGAAGTGATGGATATGTCGCAAATCGCTACCGTGGAAAAATATTCCGACATCCTGCAGGTTGGTGCGCGGAACATGCAGAATTTTACTTTCCTGAAAGAACTGGGAAAGTCATCCAAACCGGTGATGCTCAAACGCGGGCCGGCTTCTACGTTCGAAGAGTGGCTGATGTCCGCCGAATATATTCTCTCCGGGGGAAATCACAATGTTATGTTGTGCGAACGGGGGATCCGGACGTTTGAGACGGCAACGCGCAACACAATGGATATCGGTGCGATTCCGGTCATTCATTCGAAAAGCCATCTTCCCATCATTGCAGATCCATCGCATGGTATTGGCATCAGAAACAAAGTGATCCCGATGGCGCGCGCGGCCGTTGCGGCCGGTGCCGACGGCATCATCGTCGAAGTGCATCATGATCCCGATCATGCAAAATCGGATGGGGCACAGTCGCTCTATCCGGAGCAGTTCAAAGAATTGATGCAGCAGGTTCGTATTATTGCGGAAGCAATCGGACGGAGCGTAGCATAAATTCATGGCGACGTCCATTGGGCCATCATCGGATCAGTTGAATATTTCCATCATCGGGCTTGGCGTTATTGGCGGTTCGCTCGGTATGGCGATCGCACAAAATATTCCACATGCGATTGTGACCGGCTATGATGAGCCGGGCGTACTCAAACAGGCACGCAAGCGCGGTGCGATTCACGTGGCTGCGCCTGCGCTGGCAGCTGCGGTGCGCAATGCCGATATCGTTTTTCTTTGCACGCCGATTTCCTCCATCCTTTCCCTTCTTCCCCGGATTGCCCGTTACGTGCAGCCGCAGACAATTGTGACTGATGTCGGCAGCGTCAAGGGCGCCGTTCAATCTGTCGCCAGGAAAACATTCCGGAAAAAGGGAATATTTGTCGGCGGCCATCCGATGGCAGGTTCTGAAGGAAGCGGAATCGCTCACGCGGATCCGCTGCTGTTCCAAAATGCGGTGTATGTTTTGTGTCCGGACCGTCATAAGCGCGCATCGTACCGGCCGCTGGTGGACGTCATTAAAGCGTTGGGAGCGCGCCTGCTGTTGATGGATGCCGGACAACACGATCGTGCTGCCGCCGTGGTGAGTCATCTGCCGCAGCTTCTTGCTGTTGCAATGATGACGATGGCGATCCGGGAGAACAACAAAGACTCTTCCATGCTGCAGTTGGCGGCAGGTGGATTCCGCGATATCACGCGCATTGCGTCCAGCCCGTTTCCAATGTGGAAAGATATCCTTTCCGGAAATGCGCCGGAAATCAGGAGAGCACTGCGCGAATTCAAATCAGTGCTGGGATCGTATGATAAAGATCTTGCAGCAAGCAAATTGCGGCCAACCGGCAGGCGATTCGAGACAGCCAAGCATTTTCGCGATGCGATTCCCAGGAGTTCCAAGGGATTTCTTCATCCGCTGCACGATGTGTTTGTCTGGGTGAATGATACGCCGGGCGTGCTGGCGACGATGACACAGATTTTATTTCGGGAGCAATTGAATATCAAAGATATTGAGCTTCTCAAGATTCGGGAAGGACGTGGAGGAACGTTTCGGCTTTCTTTCGATACGGCAGAAATGGCTGCACGTGCGCGGGTTGTTCTTCGTTCAAAGAAATTCAGAGTTGAATAGCAACAAGCAGGGAGAGCGAAATCGGGGCATTATGCATTCAAAAAAGAGGAGAGGCTATGAAAAACAACACAATCGCCGTCGTTCTGGCGTTTTTTCTTTCGTCGGCAACGGCATTGGGTTGGGGAGGAAATACGCACAAGTTCATTGGAAAGGAATTCGGGAAACATATTCCGGCGTCGATGGGATTCGTGGTGCGGAATGTTGATGCCATCTCTGCGCATTCGAGCGATCCGGATAGTAGAAAAGATGCAGCGCATCCGTTGGAACAATACAGGCACTACATTGATCAGGACATCTATCCGGAATTCTTCACCGGAACGCTGACGCACAATCTGGATTCGCTCTCAGCAAAATATGGATCTGCATATGTAATGGACAACGGCATCCTGCCATGGGCGATTGCATGGACGTTTGATTCGCTGGTTGTCGCATTCAAATCTCAGGACTCTTCAAAGCTGATTTTGTATCTGTCCGATTTGTCCCACTATGTCGCTGACGCCACAATGCCGCTTCACGTCACCAACAATTATAATCCCGGTGGTCTTCACAGTCGATATGAAACGTCCATGATCAATCCGCATCTGACTGAAATCATCATCACGCCGGCAGGTGTTTCATTCGTCAATAGTCCGCTGGATGACGCTTTCAGTTTTTGCGCTGCATCCTATCCTTACGTTGATTCTGTCATTCACGCGGACAGTGCGGCTAAGGCCGCCGCAGGTGGCTCTACGTCGAGCACGGCATACTATGCCGCTCTATGGTCAAATACACAGACAATGACCGGTCACCTGATACAGAAAGCAACGGAGAAACTAGCATCTCTAATCTACACCGCTTCGGTTCGGGCCGGCATGCCGATGAAAATCGATCAACTCTCGACATCTCCGGCTGTCTTCGCATTGCAGCAGAATTTTCCGAATCCATTCAATCCATCGACGATGATTCGTTATTCGTTGGATCGGCAGGCTCTTGTGACCCTGATAGTGTATGACGCTCTGGGCCGGGAAGTGCGAACGCTGGTGAACCGGGAATTGTCGGCTGGCAGCTATGAGCAGATGTTTGATGCCGGTTCATTAACCTCCGGAGTCTATTTTTACCGCTTGTCCGCCGTGCCGTTGGCACGACGAGATCTCGTTCCGACCGAAGGTCGGAACGGACAGGTCGGTGCTACCGTCGAAACCAGAAGCATGCTGTTGGTGAGATAGAGAGTTCGCTCGCCGAACGAAGCCGAGGCGATGAACGACAATGGGGTGCTGTCAATTGTCATCTCGACCGTGCTCTATGACCGTTGAGGTGTCGGTCACCGAGCGAAGCCGAGGTGTCAAATATTCAAACATACACGGGGGAGTGCATGAAAGGCTTCATGTACATTCTAGAATGTTCAGATGGCACATACTACACTGGAAGTGCGAACGATATAGAGAGACGGTTGGAGCAACATCGATTGGGATATGGTGCAGTATATACCAAGAACCGTCTGCCGGTGACATTGGCATATATAGAAGAATATGAACGCGTCGAAGATGCGTTTAAGAGAGAAACAAGTGCAAAACTGGTCACATGAAAAGAAGAGAGCTCTCATCGCACAAGAATATGATCGCCTTCATGAGTTGGCTAAATGTTCCAATAGCGGCAAGAATGCGGCGGTTGAATGAAGTAGGGGCGACAAAGAGTAAGGCGATAATGTTCTCGGTCACCTCGGCTTCGCTCGGTCACCTCGGCTTCGCTCGGTGACCGGCGGGGCTCGGTGACTGAGGAAATAATTATGCAACAAAATCATAAGGATTACACATGAAAACAAAATCCATGCTGCTGCTGAGCTGTTTTGTCTTAGTCAGCTCTGTGTGCTATTCCGCGGATGAAGCACGCTTTATGCGAAATCCTGATATCTATAAAGACAAGATCGCTTTTTCCTACGAAAACGATCTCTGGGTTGTCAGTTCCGCCGGCGGAACTGCGACCCGATTGACAAATTCTCCCGGCGTTGAAGGCTATCCGAAATTCTCGCCGGATGGAAAATGGATAGCGTTCACCGGATCCTATGATGGGTCGCAGAATGTCTATGTAATTCCAGCGGAAGGAGGCGAACCGCGTCGCGTCACGTATCAGCCCGGCGGCGGCCAGGTCGTCGGCTGGACGCCTAAAACAGGGCGCATTATCTTCCGCTCCTATTTTGACAACGTCGTCGGGCGCGACCCAAATCTCTATTTCGTCTCCCCGGACGGCAGCCTGCCGGAGAGGTTTCCCATTGATCGCGGCAGTTTGTGCAGTTTCAATTTGGATGAATCAAAAATGTATTACACCCGCAAAGGCACATCGGAATACTACTGGAAACGCTACAAAGGCGGTCAGTATCAGGATATATGGTCCTACGATTTTGTCTCTAGACAATTCCGGTCGATATCAACCTATGTTGGAAAGAATAGTTACCCGATGTGGATAGGCAATACTCTTTTCTTCGTGTCCGACAGCACCAATGGAGTTTCCAACCTCTATGGGCGGGATCTCTCTGGCAACGCCGTCTCTCTCATTACCAATTATTCCGACGTCGATGTCATGATGCCTTCGACAGACGGGCAGCAAATAGTCTTTTTGCACGATGGATATCTGAACGTGTGGAATACTGCTTCCGTCTCGGCCGCTCCCGCAAAAATTAGTGTCGTATGTCCGTCGGATCGCTGGTCGCTCCGGTCAAAATATGTGACGGTAAAAGATTATGTGCATAGTTTCGGAATCTCCAATGACGGCAAAAAGGCGGTTGTGGAAGCCCGCGGTGATGTTTTTATTGTGCCGACGGAAAAGGGCGATGCGAAGAATCTCTCGTTGACACCCGAATCGCGCGAGATGTATCCACAGATGTCGCCCGACGGCAAGACTGTGGCATTTTTCTCGGACAAGTTCGGTACGTACCAGTTGTACATCCAGAGCGTTGATGGAGGTGAGTGGACGCAATTAACCACCGCACTTGAACGCACCGTGTATCATATGCTCTGGTCTCCGGACGGAAAGAAAATTCTTTTTGGCAACAAGGACTTTGCATTGTTTGTTCTTGATGTTGCGACAAAAAAGCTCGTTACAATCGACGAATCACATCAGATGAAAAACGACGAATTCTACTGGGAAATCAGCGACTACAACTGGTCACCGGACAGCAAATGGATCTGCTATTCGTTCGTTCAATACAATCGTAACAGCCAGATTTTCAGCTACAATCTGGAGCAGGAAAAAAAGATTGCGGTCACAAACGACTTCTATGACAATTTGAATCCCGCGTTCGATGCCAACGGAGACTATCTCTACTATCTTTCCAGCAGAGATTTTGGTTTGCAGATGGATTTCTATGAGGACAATCACATTGTTCGCGCACCGTACAAGGTGATGGCGGTACAATTGAAGGCAGGCGAAAAGCCGCCGTTTACAGAAGGCTCCTCCGCCGAGAAGAAAAGCGGAAACACCGTGCAGGTGGATGCAGACGGACTTCTGCAGCGGACGTACTCGCTTCCGGTAGAATCGGGCAATTATTTCTATCTGAAAGCAGGAAAGGGAAAGGTGACATGGTGCTCTGTCGATCAATTCACGGAAGCAGAATATGAAGAAGTCTTCAAACCGGGTGTGTCATCAAAGTGGCAGCTTCATGTTTTCGATATGGGAGACAAAAAGGAAAATGTTCTCAACGACAAAATCCGCGCGTATGATTTTTCTGCAAACTGTGAAAACCTGATTCTGCAAAAGGATGGAGATGTCTTTACCACCTCGCTGGAGAAGGCATATCAATCGAAAGGAATCGGATCAAAACTCTCTCTCGCGTCATTGACATACTACCTTGACTACAGAAAAGAGTGGACGCAGATATTCAACGATGCGTGGCGATGGTACAACGATTTCTTCTATGACAAAAACATGCATGGTCGCGATTGGAAAGCGTTGGGGGATCGTTATCGGGCGTATATCCCCATGATCAGTTCCCGTGAAGAACTGAATTGGGTGCTGCAGCAATTGGTGGGTGAACTCTGCGTTTCGCACACGTACGTCAGCGGCGGCGACATGGGACCGAGTCTGCCGCAAAATTCCCCGCTTTACACCGGCTGGCTTGGCGCCGATCTGACGGCGGACAAGAAGAGCGGCTACTACATGTTTTCAACCATTTATGGTCCAACCGAAATCAATGCCGATCTCAAATCTCCGCTCGTGCGTCCTGATGTTGATGTGAAAGAAGGATATTACCTCATCGCCATCAACGGGAAGGAAATCAAAGCTCCGGAAGATTACAACAAGTACCTGCAGATCAGCAACGGCCAAAAAGTCACGGTCACGGTTGGTAGTAAACCCGCGACGGCCGGTGCAAAGACCTTCGAGGTACAGCCGATTCGGTATGATGCAAGTCTTCGGTACTTCCATTGGCTGGGCGACAATGTCAACAAAGTACTGAAAGCAAGCGATGGCAAGGTCGGCTACATGCACATCAACGCAATGGGTGCGGGCGGAATCGGAGAGTTTAACAAATTCTGGCGTGCGTTCCGGTACAAAGACGGGTTGATCCTCGATGTACGCCGCAACGGCGGAGGATGGACGGAGTATTTCCTTATCGACAAACTGGAGCGCAAAATGACGGCATTCAATGTCCTGCGCGGTATGGAACCGTTCCGCTATCCGGGAAGTACTTCGTGGGGGAATTATGTTGTGATCTCCAACGAGAACAACGGCTCCGACGGAGAGGCGTTCGTTGAGGACTTTAAAACGCACAAACTTGGAACAGTCATCGGTGTCCCCTCCTGGGGCGGTCTTGTGGGAATCTTAAACGGACAAACGACGGTGGACAACGGAAAGGTTGAGCAATCCAACAATGCGTTCTACAATGCCGATGGCAAATGGCTTGTCGAAAACCATGGCGCGGATCCGGATATCCTGGTCGACAACGATCCCCAATCTGTCATGGCGGGCAAAGATCTGCAATTGGAGAAAGCGATTGAAACGGCGCTGCAGAAAATTAAGAACCATCCGTTTACATTCCCGGCGGTCCCGAAGTATCGTACACCATAATTGCGGATGAGGACACAACACAGCGGGAGCACGGGGAAAGACAAGGATATGGGTGACCATCGTTTCTCAGCGGCCCATGAGCTCCATTGGTGAAGCGAGACCATCATGAAACCCGGACCACTGTGCCGTCTCTCACGACAATGAGGAGGACAATATGCTGCTGAACAATCGGACATTTTTTGTCAAGGAACAAGTTGCGGTACTGAAGCTCACCGAGACGTACGATATCTTTGATCCCGCGACACGGGAGCAAATCGGTGTGGCCAGGGACGAACCGACATCGCTGCAAAAATATGCCCGATTGGTGGTACAGAAGAGAATGCTTCCGACGACGATTCGGGTGTACGAACAGAATTCGACGATTCCGGTGATCACACTCCAGAAGAAAGCGGGATTGTTCCGCATCACGGTGATCGTTCTGGATGCACGGCAGAATGAGATAGGGAGTTTCACTAGCAAGATATTTTCTCTGGGTGGAGGCTTTTTTGTCAACAACAGAATCGGAAATCGAATCGCTGAGGTCAAGGGTGATTGGAAGGGCTGGAATTTTCGATTTCTTGATCATAGCGGCAATGAACTCGGGATTGTGACCAAAAAATGGGCCGGAATTGGAAAAGAATTGTTCACAACGGCGGACAATTATCTCATTTCTCTCTCGGGCAGCGCTGTCTCCACACCCGAGATAGCCGCGCTCCTGCTTGCGGCGGGCTTGTCTATAGACATAGTGTATAAAGAAAGAAAATAGCTGCGAAACGTCATTAAGGGAACACCACTTCCCATCCCCAAACGTTCGAGAATGCGTAGAAAGTCTTCAGGTATGTAATCCCCGCGCCCAAAGGATCCCGTTTTGGGGAAAGCGGGTATCCACATCCTGTCAATCTTGCCTGAATTCTCGAAGAGCCTTCGGCCGGTTTTCGCCCGCCACAAAGACGGCGGGGCAGGCCGGAATGACAACCTCGGGA
This sequence comes from Ignavibacteriales bacterium, assembly GCA_026390635.1. Taxonomy (GTDB): domain Bacteria; phylum Bacteroidota; class Ignavibacteria; order UBA10030; family UBA8401; genus JAPLFO01. Next base: position 161,786 of record JAPLFO010000148.1, on the reverse strand, counting down.
TTGTAATTTTTCACATAATCTCGATCCCTTTGGAAGGCGGGTATGTCGAAACTCGCCGAGAAGGAGCGACAAGAAATCTGATGATCCGCAAAAACTCTCCATTGATATACAATCTCAAGGTTATCGTATGAAATATTTCTTTCAGGCTATTCTGCTCATCCTGTGTTCTATGAATCTCCCCGCGCAGTCAGCGGCAAAGAAACCGCTCACCCATGATGTCTACGACGCATGGAAGAAAATCAGTGGGGAACAAATCTCCAATGACGGCAAATGGATAGCGTACAATGTAGAGCCGCAAGACGGTGATCCGATTCTTGTTCTGTTCAATACGACGACACACCGGTACGACACGCTCTTGCGCGGATTCAATGCGATGTTCGACAGGGATTCCCGGTATGCTGTGTTTTCCATCAAGTCATTCGCTGCCGACGTGAAAAAGGCAAAGATTGCCAAGAAGAAAGGAGATGATCTGCCGAAAGACTCGCTTGGCATCCTTTCATTATCGTCGATGTCCATTGCCAGGGTTGCCAGAGTGAAATCGTTCGTGATGCCGGAAAAAGGCTCCGGATGGCTTGCCTATCAACTCGAGAAAGAAATTGTGCCCGCCGATTCATCAAAAAAAGGAAAGAAGAAAGACATATCGGATGCCGATGAGGCTGACAAAGACAAAAAGGATGATACGGGTACGACGCTCGTTCTTCGTCATCTATCGAGCGGCAAGGAATACAAATTTCTCTTTGTGAATGAATTTACCGTTTCAAAAAACGGCAAGCGAATTCTCTTCACTTCTGCCGGCAACGATAGTACAGTCACAGCCGGTGTCTTTTCTTTTGCTTCCGGTGCGACGGCACCCGACAGTTCTCATTTGCCTATCGACACGCTGGCCCGCGGAAAGGGAAAGTATAAGCAGCTTGCGTTGGATGAAGAGGGAAGACAGGCCATTTTTGTCGCCGATCGTGATACGTCGAAGGCCAAACAGCGCTTTTTTTCACTCTACTATTGGTCGGAAGGGAAAGACTCCTCTCTCCAAGCGGTAGACACGGCCACACAGGGCATGAAGAGCCGCTGGACAGTGAGTGAATTCGGAAAAACATCTTTCTCCAAAGACGGAAAGAAAATCTTTTTTGGAACAGCACCCGTTCCCATGCCGGATGATACAACATTCAATGATGAGGAAACGGCAAAGCTTGATGTGTGGAATTGGCTGGATGCGCGACTCCAGACGGAACAAGTAAAGAGTCTTGAAAATGATAAGAAGCGCTCGTACGTGGCCGTCTTCCTCCAAAGAAAAAGCCGCTGTGTTCAGCTCGGGGATGAAGACGTTCCGTCGGTGACTCTTGGCGATGAAGGCAATGCCGATTTCGCGCTGGGCGTGTCCAGTGTTCCATATAGGCGTGCGCAGACGTGGGAAGGTGAAGCATACAACGATGCATATGCTATCAATACACTGAGCGGGGAACGGACGCTCGCCGGCCGGCATGTAAAGGGATCTCCGGCACTCTCTCCCCTCGCACAATATATTTACTGGTACAATGCCACGGATACATGCTGGTATTCCTATTCCATCCGGAAGAACAAAACGTATGCATTGACGCGTGCATTTACCGTTCCGTTGTATGACGAGCTCAATGATGTTCCGGACGATCCCGGTTCGTATGGCTCGACGGGCTGGTCAACGGACGATCGATATTTCTACGTCAACGACAAATATGACATCTGGCAGATTGATCCGATGGCATTGCAGCCGCCGGTGAATGTGACGGCTGGAGTCGGTCGTCGTACACAAACAACGTACAGGTATGTACGACTCGATCCCGAGGAACGCAGTATCAACCCTGAGCGGCCCTCTCTTCTGCGTACTTTTAGCAATGGCAGCAAGGCCGCCGGATTTGCATCGCTCAAAATTGGTGAACCAACCACACCATTGCAGCTCCTTCGGGTATCTGCGACTTGCGGCTCCGTTGCGAAGGCAAAAGACGACACGGTGCTGATGTTTTTCAAAAGCACCTTCCGTGAGTGCCCCGACCTGTATGTTACCGGGAAGCATTTTTCTTCGGTGCAGAAAATCAGCGATGCCAATCCGCAGCAACAAGAATATCTTTGGGGAACGGCCGAACTTGTGCATTGGTTCGCAGCTGATGGCCGCCCGTTGGATGGACTGCTCTATAAACCGGAAAACTTTGATCCGTCCAAAAAATATCCCATGATCGCGTACTTCTATGAACGGAATTCAGACCTGTTGCATCGCTATACGCCACCGGCTCCCTCCGCCTCAACCGTGAATGTCTCACTCTATGTAAGCCAAGGATATCTCGTCTTCATACCGGATATTCGTTATCGTATTGGATATCCCGGACAAAGTGCAGCCGATTGTATTATTCCCGGCGTTCTGAAACTTGTCTCACAGGGTTATGTTGACAGCACGCGAATTGGTATTCAGGGACAAAGTTGGGGAGGATATCAAGTTGCGTATCTTGTGTCCCGCACATCGCTCTTTCGGGCCGGCATGGCCGGTGCCCCGGTATCCAATATGACGAGTGCGTATGGGGGCATTCGCTGGGAGTCCGGGGTAAATCGCGCCTTTCAATATGAAAAGCAGCAGAGCCGCATCGGTGCAACGCTGTGGGAAAAGCCGATGCTCTATCTCGAAAACTCCGCACTTTTCCGGGCGGACTTTGTGACCACACCGCTCTTGATCATGCATAATGACGGGGATGGGGCTGTACCTTGGTATCAGGGGATCGAATTGTTCACTGCATTGCGCCGCCTTGACAAGCCGGTCTGGATGCTGACCTACAATGGAGAAGAACACAATCTGGTGCAGCGCCGGAACCGGAAGGATCTTTCCATTCGCATGCTTCAATTCTTCGACCACTATTTAAAGGATGCCCCGGAGCCTTTCTGGATGACCAAGGGACTTCCTGCGATTGAAAAAGGGAAGACCCTGCGATATGAACTCGAAAAATGATGTCGCGGATGTTATAGTGGGATTGTCTCCGAGAGGAATCCCCTGTGACTGAAGAGCCACGCTCAATAGCCCGGGAGAAATCTGCAACAAAATTGATGTATTTGTTCGTATAGAGAGGGATGCAACCGATTACCTACAAATTGAATCCCGGCCGCTCAGCTTTCTCCACGTACTATCTCGATGTCGCGTCATTCACAGACGACGTGCTTGTACGATCTCGAAATACAGTGATGCCGATTGCAGAGTCGTACACAGATTTTTTGAAAGAATCGCGATTGGAAGATTACCGTACTGTTGAAGAGTATGTGTATGAATTGCTGAATCTGGGTGTTTTGTGGCGCTCCTATGGAAACACAGCGCTCGCAGTTCAGATTGCTCCATTTTCCACGATGGCGCACTTAGGCGAGTGGCGAAAAACACATCCCCGTTTGAAACCCGCCATCGATTTTCTGCGCGGCATTCTTTTGTCATTTTTCCTCGTTCCAATTCCTTGCCGTCGCACGGACTACGCGCCGCAGGAGCTCGCAGATATTGAGCGGCTCGTCACGTGGCTGGAGGCGACAGGAGACTTTCGCGAAGATGCTTTTCGCTATATTCGGTTGCTGGCATACTTGAGCATGTTTTCTGCAGAAGAATTTTCAAAAACCATGAAGACGATTCTCACTTTCGCCGATTGGTTTGAAGATGAAAGCACCCTCCGCATGGGAGGATACACGCCAAACGTTGATGGCTTTGTTGAGCGAAATCTTCGTTCGTACCGATGGAGGATAGATCGGTTTACCTGTCTCCGCTCACGAACGGAATACCATTTAAGTATGATCGGCACTGAGATTATGAATCGCGCGCACCGTGAGGAATTTGACTCCTGCGGTCGAAAAACAGTTCTTGCTCCGGGATGCATGCGCGCCCGCTCGGAGAGGGAATGTAAAGGAGTCAAATCGCCGAAAGGCATCCGGTGTGCCGGCTGCGAATCGCGTTGTCATATTAATCAATTGAGAGAAATGGGCGTGCGAGATGGTTTCGATGTGATGATCATACCGCATTCTGCAGACTTGTCGCAGTGGTCAGCGAAGCCGGGCAACGAGCCAATGGGTGTTGTTGGTGTCGCCTGCCTTTCCGTGTTGGTGCAGGGAGGATGGGAATTGAAGCGGAACAATGTTCCCGCTCAATGTGTGCTACTCAACCAATGCGGATGTAAAAGCCATTGGCATGAGGAGGGCTTTCCCACTGAAATAGACCTGCGTGCATTGAAGCAAATTGTCGTGCCCTCTAACCCACCTTCCTTGACATACCCCTTCAAAATTCGTATTTTTTAATAGATTTTTGAAGAGTGTGTCTACTGCAAATGGAACTCAAAGACCCAGAACTGAACAATCGCGAAAAAACGATCCTTCGGAGCGTTATTTATACCTTTATTCAGACCGCCGCTCCAGTAGGATCGCGCTATATTTCGAAGCGTCACTCACTCGGCTTGAGTGCTGCAACGGTGCGGAATGTCATGTCTGATCTCGAGGATCTGGGTTATATCGGCCATCCTCACACTTCGGCAGGCCGTGTTCCGACGGACAAGGGATATAGATTTTATGTTGACTCACTGATCGAGTTGGAAAAACTCTCTCGCGGAGAGCAGAATGCCATCCAGTCTCAACTTCAAACGGTTACTGACCCGGAGGACGTGCTGCGGGAAACATCCAAACTGATTGGAACCATATCACACCAACTGGGTGTTGTTTCGGCGCCAAAACTATCATCCGGCTCATTGGATAGGATTGAGCTTGTGCCGCTCTCCAGCACGCGAATCATGGTTATCATGTCCATTCAATCCGGATTTGTGAAGACAATCATGATGGAGGTGCAGGCAGAGATCCCGCGGCAGAAGCTGGATGACGTGGCGCGCCTGTTGAATGAGCGACTGTCCGGACTCACACTGCAGCATATTCGCCACACTTTCCCGGAACGAATGCAGGACTTGCGGCACGAGGAAACCGGATTGATTCGACTCTTTGTCGAATCGGTGGATAAATTGTTTGATGATGCGCCAGGCCACGAAAAAATTCATATTGGCGGGACGACGAGCCTGTTGTCGCAGCCGGAATTTGAAGATTCGGACAAATTTCGAAGCATCATCGATCTTCTCGAGAATGAGGATATCATTGTGCATGTCCTGGAAAAAGCAGATCCGCGCGACGGTGCGATTGCTATCGCGATTGGTACTGAAAACAGCGATGAAAAACTGCACGACCTCAGTCTCATTGCATCTCCGTACACGATCGGAGGAACGCGCGGGACAGTGGGCGTCATTGGCTCAAAGAGAATGGACTATCAGAAGGTGATCCCTATTGTAGAATATGTGGCAAAGACGATATCGTCGCTCTTCGCATGATGTGCGCGTGATTTTATGCCGAATATTTTATTCATCATTGATGAAAGGAGAACACTGATTATATGTCCGAGGAAGTTGTGAAGGACGGACAGGAAAACAGGCAGGCGGATGAGCAAGCGCCGTCTGCCTCCCCAGAAACACCGGCACTCGCAGATGAATCGTTGCAACAGCGGGCGGCGGACCTGGAGAATCAAATAGTGCAATTGAAAGATCAACTGCTGCGCAAAGCGGCTGAGTTTGACAATTATAAGCGAAGAACAGAGAACGATTTTGCCGCGCTTGCGAGGTTTGCAGCAGAAAACACTCTTACTCAATTGCTTCCCGTACTGGATGATTTTGACCGGTCGCTGAAGAACGGAAAAGAGAAACTGGGAGAGGATTCATTCTATAAGGGAGTTGAAATGATCCAGCAGAAGTTCTTCAAGGTGCTGGAATCACAAGGTCTGACGGTAATGGAGACAAAGGGGAAAGAATTCAATGTGGATTTTCATGATGCGCTGATGCAGATGCCTCGCGCGGATGTTCCGGCACACACGGTAATTGAAGAAGTTGAAAAAGGGTACCTTTTGTTCGACAAAGTCATCCGGCATGCCAAGGTCATTGTCTCTGCGGAAGCGCCTTCCGCCGAAGGAAAGAAGGAATAGCCATGGCATCCAAACGCGATTACTATGAGATTCTCGGCGTTGCCCGTGATGCATCTGTCGACGAGGTGAAGAAGGCGTACCGCAAACTCGCATTGCAGTTTCATCCTGATCGCAATCCCAACAACAAAGAGGCCGAAGAGAAATTTAAAGAAGCCGCAGAAGCGTACGAGGTACTGGGAGATCAAACCAAACGCCAGAAATATGATCGGTATGGGCATGAAGGAATGCGGGGGACAGATTTTCATCAGTACTCGGATATCAACGAGATCTTTTCGAACTTTGGAGATATTTTCGGTGGCTCGATTTTCGAAGACATGTTTTCCGGCGGCCAACGAAGCCGGAGGAAAGAGCCCGGCCAGCCCGGTTCCGACCTTCGCATTCGTCTCAAACTGACGCTGGAGGAAATTGCGACCGGCGTGGAAAAGAAAATCAAAATCAAGAAATGGAAGCCCTGCCACGCGTGTAACGGTACAGGTGCGCGTTCCGGTTCATCGCGTGTAACGTGTTCCCATTGCGGTGGTTCCGGAGAAGTGCGCCAGGTGTCGCGTTCCATGTTCGGCCAGTTTGTGAATGTATCGCCGTGCGGATACTGCAACGGCGAAGGGACGATCGTTAAAGAACCGTGCCCGATCTGTTCCGGTGATGGGCGCGAACAAGGCGAATCCACCATCAAGGTGGCGGTGCCGGCGGGTGTATCGGAAGGGAATTACATTCCACTGCACGCACAGGGAAACGCAGGAAAGCGCGGCGGACCTGCGGGAGACGTTATTGTTGAATTCGAACAGGCACGCCACGAGCATTTTACGCGTCATGGGGACGATGTGATCTACAATGCGTTGGTCGGCTACCCGGATGCGGTGTTGGGCGGCGATATCGAAGTACCGACGCTGACAGGCTTGGCACGCCTGAAGATTGAGGCCGGCACGATGCCGGGGAAAATGCTTCGCATGAAAGAAAAGGGAATAGCCCATCTGAATGGATATGGCAAAGGGGATCAGTTGATTCGCGTACAGGTCTGGGTACCGGGGAAGGTCAATTTGCGTGAAAAGGAGTTGCTAAAAGAACTTGCCAAGTGCGAACACGTGAATCCGACGCAGGAGGAGAAAGACCGGAATAAATCGTTTTTCGACAAGGTAAAGAACTCCTTTTCATGAAATGGATCGATCGTCTTCGGGGGTATGTAAGCTTCACCAGGAACGAGCAGAAGATTCTACTTTTTCTTGCCGTGCTGTTTCTCGCTGGTGCGGCGATCAAGGTCTATCGATCCTCTGTGGTGCCGCCGCGCGCGCCGCGTTTTGACTACAGCGAAAGTGATTCCGTTTTTGCAGCCAGAAGCACCATACCGGCAGCGCCCTCTTCCATCAAACAACAGCCGGTCAACATCAATGCGGCCGGAGTGGAGGAACTGGATGGACTTCCCGGCATTGGACCGTCAATGGCGCGACAAATTGTCGAATATCGAAACGAACATGGGCCTTTTAAATCACTCCAGGATTTGCGTAACATCAAGGGGCTGGGACCAAAGAAGTTGGAAAAACTTCAACCAATGGTGACACTACAATGAAAACAACAGAACGCTATATCGCCATCATCATAGAGCATCAGAATATCACAGCCGTGGAAATTGCGCACAGTCCCAAGGGATTTACGCTGACAGCGGCGGGTTCGTTTTTTTTCCAGCTTGACTTCGACGACCATGCGTTGTTTGAGCAGCCCGGTGCGACACAGCGCGAGCGGCTATTTGCGCACGAGCTGTCCGTATTTCTAAAAAAAATCGGGAGCGGGTCAAAGCATTTTTCATTCGCACTGAACAGCAAGATGGTGATGCTTCAGACAATTCCCGTGGACAGTTCTCTGAGGGAAAATGAAATCGATCAGCAGGCAAAATGGGAGCTTAATCAATATTTTCTCGACAGCCATCCACATTCATTCTCGGTGAACACACAGCAATTGCCGAGAGATCCCGACGCATTGCATGTGCCGACGCTGGTGCTTGCTGTTCGCAAATCATTTGTAAACTTCCTGACACGTGTCTGTGCGCAGTCTGGTACGACGTTGCACATTGTGGACGTTGACCACTTTGCCGCAGAAAATGCCTTTCTGGTGAATTATCCTGAAGAGGTAACAAAGCGTTGCATGCTCATCGGTGCGGACGAGGAATCATTCGATGTGTCGATACTTGTCGCGGGTCAGGCGGTTAATGTCAGCGTTGTTCCGCGCTCCTCTGTAGCGGACATTTCACAACTTGTCGAATATGCTGCAGCGGCGAAGCCGGAGGCGATCTATTTTCACGGACGCATTGTGACGCCGGAACTTGTTGAAGAAGTCTCCACAGCGACAGGCGTGAAAGCAGAAATTCTAAATCCATTTTTGAAAGTTGCCCTTCCCAAATCGCTTGGCAATTATGCCGAGATCCAGAGGGAACAGCAATCATATGCCGCCGCTGTCGGCCTGGCTCTGAGAACGGATTAGTAGATGAGAGTCATTGCGGGAAAATACAAGGGCCGCATTCTGGAGACCGTGAAGGATTTCTCCGTTCGTCCGGCAACATCCCGCGTGAAGGAATCGATCTTCAATATTCTACAGAGCAGGATTGATTGGACGAACGCTTCGGTGCTTGATCTTTATGCGGGAAGCGGCAGCATCGGCATCGAGGCGCTGAGCCGCGGAGCAAAGAGCGCGACTTTTGTGGAACAGTCCCACAAAGTCGCTGCATTTCTGCGTAAGAACATCGAATCGATCGGAGCGGACAAAGATGCCCGCGTCTGGATCGGAGACGCAGTACAGTTTATTGAGACGTCCGGACAATCGTTTACTGTCGTTTTTACAGATCCTCCGTATGCCGATACCGACCTTGTCCAACTCCCCGTCGCTATTTTTCAACGGGGCATTGTAGCACAAGACGGTGTGATGGTGATGGAACATCCTGATGACATTCACTTTGAGCCGACGGCGCATTTTATGCCAATCGATACGAGAAAATACGGCCGGACCGTGGTGACGTTTTTTAAGGCGGGAAAGGAAGCGCACGAATGAAAATAGCGCTCTATCCGGGTACGTTTGACCCGATCACAAACGGACATATCGATATTATCGACAGAGCCCGGGACCTGTTCGACAAGGTTGTTGTGACGGTAGCGGTGAATGCGAACAAATCGCCGCTGTTTGGTGTTGAAGAACGTGTGGAGATGATTCAGACAGTCATCCGGCAGAAGCGGTTCAACAATGTGACGGTGGAGAGCTTTGACGGATTGCTCGTTCGGCTTGCACGCAAGAGAAAAGCCACAGCGCTGATCCGCGGCTTGCGCGCAACGTCGGACTTCGAATACGAATTCCAGATGGCACTGATGAATCGCAAGCAGGAAGAGAGCATCATGACCGTTTTCCTGATGCCGCATGAGAAGTACACATATCTGACATCGAGTATTGTGCGGGAAGTGGCACGGTTGAATGGAAAATACAAACAATTTGTACCGCCGAATGTCTATCTGCAATTGAAAAGGAAAATGAATGCCGACATATGAGTATAAATGCAAGAGCTGCAATTATCTGTTCGATGAGTTGCAGACGATGTCTGAGGCTCCGCTGATAGAATGTCCGTCATGCCATACACCGAATCTGGTGCGGTTGATCGGTACGGGTACAGGAATGATTTTCAAAGGGAGTGGTTTCTATTTGACAGACTACAAAAAGAGCGTCTCATCGCCGGCATCGAGCGGGTCCTCGGGGAATTCATCAGAATCAACTGAAAAAAAAGAGGCGGTTCCGGCTAGTTCAACACCGGAGAAGGCGGCACCCCCACAAGGTTCCTGAGGGCATCCTTGCATGAAAAAGCGATCGAAAAAGAAGCCATCTCGACGAGATGGCTTCTTCATTTCTGCACAATACTACTCTAAATTTTCGGACCCGCCGCGATGACTTCTGGTGTACAGCCATCTTCAAATTTCTTGAAGTTGTCAACAAAACGCTGCGCCAGTTGGTGGTATTTTTGCATATAGGCTTCTTTGCTGTGCCATGAACCAGCGGGATCCATCACATTCGCAGGAACTCCGTCGCAGGTTGTTGGCACTTCAAATCCGAAAACCGGGTCCTTGACATATTTCGCATGGAGCAGTTTTCCGCTCAGCGCTGCGTTCAGCAATGCACGTGTGTGTTTAATACTGATGCGCTTGCCGACACCATACGCACCGCCAATCCAGCCGGTGTTGACCAGCCAGCAATTGACCTGATAGCGATCAATCTTCCGTTTCAACAAATCCGCATAGAAGGAAGGATGATGTACCATGAACGGTGCGCCAAAACATGTGCTGAAGGTCATTTCCGGTTCTTTGCCGAGACCCACTTCTGTGCCGGCGATTTTCGACGTGTAGCCGGAAATGAACTGATACAACGCCTGATCGGTTGTCAATCGCGCGATCGGAGGCATCACGCCTGACGCATCGCACGTCAGCAGAATAATATTTTTCGGATGCCCCCCCATTTTTGATGGGACCGCATTGCGAATATATTCCAGCGGATAGGATGCACGCGTGTTTTCGGTAATGGATTCATCATCCAGATCAATCATCCGGGTGATCGGATCGAAGACGACGTTCTCGAGAATTGTTCCGAACATTTTTGTCGTTGCATAGATTTCCGGTTCGGCAGTCTCGGAGAGGCGGATCACTTTTGCATAACATCCACCCTCAATATTAAACACACCCCGATCACTCCAACCATGTTCATCATCGCCGATCAACCCCCGCGTGGGATCGGCGGAAAGTGTCGTTTTTCCGGTTCCGGAAAGGCCGAAGAAGATAGCCGAATCCCCGTCCGGGCCGATATTGGCCGAACTGTGCATCGACATTACCCCTTCCAACGGAAGTAAGTAATTGAGAATAGTGAAAACGGACTTTTTGATTTCGCCGGCGTATGCAGTATTGCCAATCACGCACAGTTTTTGAGAAAAATTGACCGCGATAAACGTTTCCGTATTTGTTGAATCGACCTGCGGCATTCCTTTGAAGCCCGGAACGGCGATGACGGTAAACTCGGGGATGTGTCTTCGGTATTCTTCCCTGGTTTTCGGAAGGATGAACATGTTGCGGGCAAACAAACTGTGCCAAGCTTTCTCGCTGATGATGCGGATTGGCAGGCGATAGTCCTCGTCGGCGCCCGCAAAACAGTCCTGAACAAAAAGGTCGCGTCCCTGCAGATATCCCTGAATGCGCGTCATCAAATTGTGTTATACTGGCCCCACCAGATTTTGTCCTGGGTATCGGGTTCCTTGACAATAAATTTGTCGTTGGCCGACCGTGCGGTATGTTTTCCGGTGTTTGCAACAACCGGGCCGAGACGGGAAATCTTTGCTTCATTACGGAAGGCGATTTCTTCATACAGCGCCTCGCTTGGCAGGCTCCAGTACACCATTCGTGCATTGGTAATGCCGTGGTTCTCGAGGCCGTAGTCGCTTTTGTAGGCGGCTGCCTCGGGCTGGGTGGGTGTTTTGATATCGAGAATGTTGTTCATAGCCAGTCCCTCACAAGTTTTCGGTCGCCGACATAGATTTCATTAGGTGCATTCGGATCGAGCGCCCACTTGATGCGCGAGATCCCTTCGGTGATTTCCTTGATGGTTCCGGCGTAACTCAACCTCAAATACCCCTCCATGCCAAATTCTTTTCCCGGCACGGTCACCACCAGCGCTTTCTTTAGAAGCATGTTGCTTAGCTCAATCGATGAATTTGAATAAGCGCGGAAATCCGGCAGGCAGTAATAGGTACCGTCCGGCTTCACAGTTTTTACTCCTGTAAAAGAACTCAGTTCCTGCAGCATCACGTTGCGATTATTCTCCAACTGCAAACGCAGGCTCTCGACCGAACTCTGAATCCCTGTCATGGCGCCCTCGGCCCCGGCCTGGAGCAAGATCGAAACGCAGGTGGTAATTTGTCCTTGAACGTTTGTCATGATCTCGACGAGACTTCTGCTCGCGATTGCCCAGCCGATGCGGAACCCAGTCATGCCGTACAATTTGGATACGCCATTGATGGCAATGATGTGCGAACTTTCGATATCCTTGTCTGTGTATTGAAAACAGGACGGTGTCTTCTTACCGTCGAAGACAAGCTTGTGATAGATATCGTCCATGATAACATAAATACCCTTCTTCTCACAGTGCCGGATAATCTGTTCAACAAACTCCGCGGAATACATCATTCCTGACGGATTGTTCGGGCTGTTGACGATGATCGCCTTTGTGTTAGGGCTCATCACATTCACGACGTCTTCGAAGCGGGGACAGAAGCTGCCGTCCTCCGGCTTTACGATAACGGGCACACCCATTACCATTCTGACCATCTCGGGATAGCTGACCCAGTACGGAGCGAGAATGATGATCTCGTCCTGTGGATTGACGATGGAATAGAGAACATTGAAAACCGACTGCTTTGCTCCCGCGGAAACAATGATATTTTCGGGAGCCACGAGCTTGTCGTAGTTCTCTTCCGTATAGCGAATGATGGCACGTTTGAGGGACGGGATTCCGTCTGCCGGCGTATATTTGATGTCGCCGGGATTCAGCTTGGATGCCGCTGCAAGGATGGCACTCATCGGGGCTTTGTTTTTTGGCTCACCCGCACCGAGGTGAATAACCGCCTCGCCCCGCTCCCGCAGAAGACGGGCCTGCTCGGTCAACTTCAGCGTTGGCGACTGCGGAATGGATTTTGCTAACTGGCTGACGCTCATGAAAGGCTCCTTCAGAATTGAATGACCAAAGTTAGGGATATTTTTCATGGGAGTCCATAGTGAAACAATTGTTGCAGTTTTTTTCTTATCTGTAATATTTTTTGCACACGGCGACGATCCCGTGCATTTGCGGACCGCAGTCTCGACAGGGTGGAGATGATGGTACCGTACTGATCGGCGGGCGTCTCCGAGGCGGTCATAGTGAGACATCCCCCGGTAGGGGATGCCCTTGCTGCACCGCGGGCAGCGGCACAGGCAATCTTGCGCATGATACTGGAACCTGGCGTTTCCATATGTTGAGAGAAATTTGGTATATTATAAGACCATCAACAATCCGACGCCATCACTTATGAATCAACGCAAACTATACAAAACAATCGAAGGCTTTGCCAACGCCCACTTCGAATCAAGCCAGGAACTTTTATTGCACGTGCTGCATCACATTGTGCAAACCGATCGTCTAGAAATTACCGGCGGGCGCCTCTGGAGGCTTAACCAACTGAAATACTCCTATGAATTGGCCGGGCAGGTCGGAGTGGTGGAGAAGATCAAACCCAACTATTCTATCAAGGTGGACGACTACCGGCTGTTTAAGCAGTTACCGGATCAAAGAACGATCTTGGGAAACGAAACCAATACGTATCTGCGTGAAAAAGGAGTCAAACGGTTTTCCGCCACCGGTGTCGGAGAATTGGTCACGGTGAAGGGAACGCGACTCTTTCCCTATGTCATTTCATTCAACACCACCCTGCATCAGGAGGAGATGGTGCCGACGCTGAATATTATCGGCGTCGCCGTCACCACCATTCTTCGCAACCGTCATGTGGAACGGAAGCAGCAGCTCCTTCAAAAAGATCTCGACAAAGCAGGCGATATCCAGAAGAGCATTTTGCCGGAACACGAAAAAGTCTTTCATGGTTATGAGATGTTCGGCGTTTCCATTGCGGACAGAATCGTCGGCGGCGATTTTTTCGATTACATCGAAAGTGTGGACGATGACCGTATCGGTATTGTGATCGGCGATGCGGCAAGCAAAGGAATGTCCGCGGCAGTGCAGGCACTGTACGTTTCGGGAGCCCTGCGCATGGGGGCCGAGTACGAAACAAAAATCAGTTCACTGATGCGCCGCATCAACGGATTGGTGCACCGGACATTTTCCGACGAGCGTTTTTTGACGCTGTTCTATGCGGAGCTCTCCAACGACAAAAAAGGATTGTGTGTATACGCGAACGCCGGACACAACGCTCCCATCCTTTATCATCCGAAGACGCAATCGTTTGAGTTTCTGGAAGCCACCGGCCAAATTCTCGGACCGTTTCCCGATCAGCGGTACCGAAGCGAAGGGGTCATGATTTCAAAAGGAGACGTTCTCGTCCTCTATACAGACGGTGTTTCGGAAGCGATGGATATCGAGGGAAAGATGTACACCGAGCAGCGACTGGCGCAATTGATACGGGAGCAATCCTCGAAAAGCGCCAAGGAGATTACGCAGTTGATTATTGAAGATGTTCTAAAATTCAGCGCAAAGAGCAAGTACTCCGACGACAAGACAGTCGTAACAATTAAGCGAAGAAAATAAGAAGATCCTTCGTGTGCAATAGCAGAAAAGTTCCACGTCTTTCCTCGAAATGATGATCGACGCCATCCTCTCTCTCTCTTCATAGCAGACCCAATCCTCATCCATTGTAGAAACTACATCCACGGAGCCAGGGATGGAGCAAAAAAGACCTCCCAAGAGCCGTTTTTCCTGTCCAAGCGTTGGCACAGTCCGTGCACATTAAGTCACTGCGATGGAAAAACAATATCGGATTGAAATAAAAGTACTGGACCGTTGCGGCCGAAAGATCAAAGAACTGATAGAAGAGCTTCCCGGTTCGACATCGCTGGAAGCAGTCATCGAATCAGGCCGGAAGATTCATGGTTCAACGAAGCGCATCTCGCTCAGATACGAGATTCACGAGCATTCGTAAAGGGAGCGCGCATTCAGCTCTTCTTCCGGCGGGATTTGGGGGAGAGAAGGGCGGCAATCTTCTTTCGTCCCTCGGCATTGGTACGCACACGGACGTGAATCCGTTCTTCTTCGTATGCCGTTGCAACAATGGTCCCGAAGGCAGGAATTTGCTCCATCAGCTGCTGCTTTTCGTACGGTATGATATAGTCTTCTTCTCCGCGCGACCGGCGGAGGAGTTCGCTGATGCGCTCGCGAAGCGTTACCAGATTGATTCCGCGCTGCGCGGAAATCGCAAGCGACGGTGAAAAGCGGGCACTGAGCGATGTGAGGATTGCACGATCCTCCAGCGCATCTGTCTTGTTGAAGACGTACAACACCGGCTTCTGACCGGCGCCCAAATCTTCCAGGGTTTTCTTCACAACCTCTATGTGCTCTTCAAATCCCGAATGAGCAATATCCACGACATGCAGCAGCAAGTCCGCCTCGACGACTTCCTCCAGCGTACTCTTGAATGATGCAACCAGATGTGCGGGAAGTTTCCGGATGAATCCGACGGTGTCGGACAATAGGGCGGAGGAATTGGGGGCGATGGTGACCCTGCGTGTTGTCGTATCCAGCGTTGCGAAGAGCCGATTTTCGACGAAGACACCTGCATCAGCCAGCGCATTCATCAGTGTGGATTTTCCGGCATTGGTATAGCCGACGAGCGCTGCGGTCGGGAGCTCTTTCCTGCGCCGCCGCCGGGTCGCGCGCTGACGGCTGATTTGATCCAATTTCTCTTTGAGATGTGAAATCCGCGTCCGCACAAGACGCCGGTCTGTTTCAATCTGTGTTTCTCCGGGTCCCTTTGTTCCGATACCGCCATATTGCTTGGAAAGGTGGGTCCACTGCCGGGTCAGGCGGGGAAGGAGATACTCAAGCTGTGCGAGCTCAACCTGTGTACGCGCTTCACTGGTACGGGCGCGGCGCGCGAAGATATCGAGAATCAATCCGCTCCGATCGACAATTTTGCGTTTGATCCGTTCTTCAAGATTCTTGACCTGTGCCGGAGAGAGATCGTCATCAAAAATAATCAGGGAAACGTCATCGTCTTCCGCCAGAGCGGCAATCTGTTCTACTTTTCCCTTGCCAATGTAGAGGGAAGGATCAATCGCGTTGCGTTCCTGGACAACGCGGTGAATTACCTCCGCGCCGGCTGTATCGGCCAATAGCGTCAGTTCATCGAGATATTCAGTGGCCTGTTCGCGGCGAACATCGGATGTGACAATACCGACAATTATCGCGCGTTCGCGCTTCACTTTTCGAACACTAGTCATGTTGTGATTCCCGTGCTACAATCATTTCAATAATTGCCACAACAAGCGCTGCGAGTAAAAAGTGCATCCAGAGCTCAATGCCGTACCGGGTCTGAAGCACCGCTGATGTGATCTGTTCTTTGTTCCTTATCGTTGTTACCGCTGCCGGCGGAATTCCCATCCGGACTGCCGATGCTGTTAGCGCACTGGACTCTGCAAGTGTTCCGTCGGATTCGAGTGGATCAGCCTGCACCGACAGCAGTGCGACCGTCTCTCGCCCTTGGCGAATGACATATAGTCCAGGGATGCGAAGGTGTTCCAGAGAAATCAACGGAGTGATGCTGCTGCCGCGATTCACGTTGTACGGCGTGACGAGCTCCTCCGTTGTATCCGGCGAGACGACTGTCAACTGCCGGGATGTTGTCTGTCGATGCAGGCGGGATAAAGGAAGATCAAACCGGCCACCTGCGAGGATATCGCCGGGTGATCCGTTGTTACCAGAACCTTGAGCGGCGTAGAAGATAGTTTGGTGCATCAATGGAAGGAAAATCCCCTTCAATGGAAAGTCCGACCAGGTCGGTTCCGGCGGTACGGCAAATCCCAGAATCAGACCGCTGCCGGCAGCTTTCTCCCACAAAAAACTTTTCTTGTCCGAAAGCGTGATGATGGGACGAATTCCACGCTCGGTGGCGAGATACATCCGTCCGGTAACGCGGGGCGATTCAATCACGGTTCCGGATGACTTCGCAGGGCGATCAAACATACTTTGAAAGATCGGATGTTCACGGTCAATCGTGCCGAACGTGAGGAACGCACCCGAACGCTGCAACGCAGTATCATTCCACACCGCGGCGGGGAGTCCAAGTCGCGGCAGAAGAGTGTTGTTCCACGTCCGTCCATCGCAACGAAGGCCGGGAAAGAGAATCAGACCTTTTCCGTCGTTCAGGACGGCGGAAGAGAGAAGTTCTGTTTGCGTTTCCGTGAGTGAAGGAATATTGCAGAGGATGATGACCTCAGAGCGCGAGAGGAACTGCGATGTGATCTGTGCCGGCGTGATTTCCCGGATAACGATGCGGGCCGACGTGCTATCTGAAAGCGGAGCCGACAACGCAAGGCGAAGATATCGCAGGGACTCTTGATCGGGCCCGATGAGCAACGTTTGAACGACATCGGGAATTGCGACGGAGAAAGAAGCGCTATTGTCGGATTCCAGATCGTCATCATCGATCTGGATGCTGCCGCTGCACAAACCGGTGCGTTGCGGAAGAATTGTGAACTCGACAACTGCATTCTCGCCGCTTTCAAGGGAAAGATTTTTCTGGGCAACGCGGGCGCCGTCAAAAAAGAGACTGACCAACAGGCTTTCGACGTGCCGTGTGCCGTAGTTGTGTGCGACGGCTCTCACAAGAAATTGTTTTCCCTTCTGTTGAATAGACGGCGGTATCGTGATTGATGCGATACCCACATTCTCCATTGATTTATCCGCCAGCGGCAAGAGAAAGAGTTTTGCGCGCGGAGGGAGTACTTGCCCGGATGCCGTCGAGGCGTATGCCGTCTGGCGATTATCCGTCAGTACGTGGATTTCCTGATTTAAGTTCTTCGACTGTGCAAGCACTTGCGCCGCGGCGCGTAATCCGTCATCAATGGTTCGATGGATCGGTGCTATTTCTGTCTGGATAATCGCTTCGCGCAAGGCAGAAACATCATGCGTCGGCGTTGGAGACGAGGATAAGGGAACATCCGAAAGGCGAAGAAGAAATGCATCGTCTCCTTCTGAGAGTAGGCCGCAGATCGAGAGAGCCGCTTCCTTGGCCTGCAAAAGATAATTGCCGCGGTCGTTGGATGCCGCCATGCTGGCGGTATTGTCGAGCAGGATCACCACCGTCGTTTTGGCGTGCGATGCGAGTCCGGCGAGGGAACCGCGCAGTGCCGGACGGGAGAATGAGAGAACAACGAGAACGATCAGCAGTGTTCGTAGCAGCAGTAGCAGCCATTGCCGCAGTTTTATCTTGCGCATTCGGTTTTTCTGCAATTCTTTCAGAAACCGAAGTGTACTGAATTCAATTATCCGCAATTTGCGGATATTCAGCAGATGAAGAACGATGGGGATGGCAGCGGCGGCCAGCCCGAAGAGCACCAGTGGATTGAGAAAAGTCATGCGGGTCTAATATCCTACCGCCTCGCCATAGCCGCGAGGATCCGATGCTCCCAGGAGCAGCCCGTGTTTTGTATCGAAAAAAATTGCCTGCACAGAGCCCATAATGCTGCCTGTCTCATCAAGCGTGTGGCCGATTGATGAAAGCCGTTCGATGACATCGGTCTGGAAAGCCCGCTTCTCGAATGCGATCTTGTCGGGCAGCCATTGATGATGGAAGCGGGGCGCATCCACGGCTTCTTGGACGTTCATCCGGTTCTCGATCATATTCAAAACAATCTGCAATACTGTGGTAATGATTTGGGGGCCGCCGGGAGATCCGACAATAAGCCAGGGTTTGCCGTCTTTGAGAACGATGGTCGGCGTCATCGAACTCAGCATCCGCTTGCCCGGCGCAATTGCATTGGCCTCGTTGCCGACTAATCCATAGAGATTGGGAACACCGGGCTTGGCGCTGAAGTCATCCATTTCGTTGTTGAGAAGAAAACCGGCGCCCTCGACAACTACTTTGCAGCCATATGAGTCATTCAACGTCGTGGTGACGCTGACACAGTTGCCGAGGGATCGGCAACAGAATAATGAGTGGTCTGCGGGGATTCATAGGGCGGAACGGTGCCATGAGTAACGGTATCGCTCTTGGAGGCACGGAGCGTGTCTATCGATGCACGCCGCCCTGCTGCGTATTCCTTAGAAATGAGCGTTGTAATCGGCATATGCACGAATGCCGGATCACCCAAATATTCGGCACGGTCTGCATATGCACGTCGTTCCGCTTCTACTATCCGGTGAGCGTATCGCGAGGAATTCCACCCGTATTGGTTCATCGGGTAGGCTTCCAGTATGTTTAAAAGCTGAATTAACGTTACACCTCCGGAACTCGGTGGAGGCATGGAAATAATTTCATATCCCCTGTATGTTCCATGAATGGCTTCGCGGACAATCGGCAGGTAATCTTCCAGGTCTTCGTGTGTAATCAATCCCTGGCCGCGTTTCATTTCGTCAACAATGCGGTCTGCAGTTTTTCCGCGATAGAATCCATCGTTTCCTTTTTCGGCGATCAGGTGCAGAGTTGCGGCAAGCTCAGGCTGACGAAGAATTTCTCCTTCGGCGTACGGCGTTCCGTTCTTGGAGAATGATTGCATGGAACCGGGAAACCGGGAAAAGTCTTTGGCGGTCTCCTCCAGCGAATGTGCAAGCCGGAAGTTGAGGGGGAATCCTTTTTCAGCGAGGTCGATGGCCGGCTGGAGCACGCGTGCACGATCCATCGTTCCGTACTTTTCCAGAGCGAGCAGAAGACCTGCAACGGAGCCGGGGACACCGGCGGCCAGATGGCCATATGTAGTGCGGGACGGGACGACATTTCCCGCCGCATCCAGATACATATCGCGGTGTGCCGCTGCCGGAGCGGTCTCGCGGAAATCAATTGATATCGCTTCGCCGTCTGCCATCCGCACAACCATGAATCCGCCGCCACCGATGTTTCCGGCACCGGGATAGGTTACGGCCAGCGCAAAACCTGTTGCGACTGCCGCATCGACGGCATTGCCGCCTTGCTTCAGGACGGAAACGCCGGCCTCTGCAGCGAGTTGATCTGCGGCAACTACCAGACCGTGACGTGCGCGCACCGGATACCGGGATGCGGGGAAAAGCTGGCTGATCGACAACAGTAACAGAGTAGAGACCGCAACGACGCGGCGATTCGAGAACGGCATATTTCTTCTCATGTAAATGGTCAATGCGAGATGGAGTACCGGTAGCCTGGCAGAAATCGACAGAGTTGATGCCGCCGACTCGCATGAATGAAACTAAATATACAGAAATATCCCCTCAATAAAAAAAGCCCCGGCGTGTGGGAACCGGGGCAGACGAGAACAGGGCAGGTGGGTTGATTAGAAGGGAAGATCTTTATCGCCGTCGGGTTGATTGTCTGCGGGGGCCGGTGCGCCCTCATGCTCTGCAGCGGCACGCGGTGTTCCGCCGTCGAGCATAATCATGTCATCCGCAACAATTTCCGTGATGTACTTCTTGACGCCGTCTTTTTCATATGACCGGGTTTGGATGCGTCCCTCCAGATAGATGCGCCTTCCCTTCTTCAGCCATTCCCCGCAGATTTCCGCGAGCTTTCTCCAAGCAACAATATTGTGCCATTCTGTGCGTTCCTGCACATTGCCTTCCTGATCTTTCCAAGATTCGTTAGTGGCGATGGAAAAGGTGGCAACGGCGACACCGCTGGGTGTGTACTTCAGTTCGGGATCTTTGCCAAGATGACCGATGAGCTGCACTTTGTTGAGGCTTTTTGCCATGGATTGTTCCTCCATTGTATGATGTTGAAATAGTTGATTACCAACGTATTCGCAAAAAATATACGTATTTTTTTACCTTCTGTCAAGAGGTTCCGAAAATTAATTTTCACGAGTCCGGCAGAAGACAAGATGCCGATCTGTCAACAGAATCAGCCAGTCACCGCGCAGAAGTCCGTCGCGAAAAGCCTCTCCGGACGGCAGACCGATCGTCATTTCCCGCGGTATGCACCAGAGAAGTGAACCGTCGTTTCGAAATGCGGAAAGGCGGTTGGGAAAAGTGCACAGGATCCCTCCCTTGAAAGTGGAAATGCTCGATATCTCGGCGGCAGTGTCTGCAACAATCGCAGACATGTAGTTGCCATACGTATCAAAAGCGACGATACGTCCGCCGTCAGCGATGTGAAGGAGGCCGTCATCAGAGATGGCAATGTCAGCAGGGGCATTCAGCGATCCAGCTCCAGCATTGTACGATCCGAATTCCTGATCCGGAGCATACTGACTCGTGAACTTGATAACACGGCGCGCATCTGATTCCAGCACGAAGAGTTCTCCGAGATCGGACAGTGTAGCGGCGCGCGGGTAGAAATTTCCATCGCGCGGGAGCGTCAAATTGCCGTCAGAAAAAGTCTGTACAAAATTGAGCGAACGATCAAAACGCTGTAGCCGTCTGTTGTTCTGATCGACAACAAAAATATCGAGAGGAAAGGCGGCGCAAACATCGAGCGGTTGATCAAACTCGAGAGAACCCCATCCTTTGCCTCCGATTGTTTTCAAGAGTTTGCCGTCGAAGGAAAATTTTTGAAGACGATGCAAACCGGCGTCAACGACAAACAGGTCTCCGGCTCCGTTGGATGCAAGGCTGACAGCAGAGACAAATTCGCCGCCGAGATGATCGACGACGAGAGCGTGATTCTGGCAGAAGGTGCCGGATGTCAGTACAGCAATGCACAAGCATGAAAAAAGAAATCGATTGATCATTGATAATTCCTTCCGGAACCTCCGGTGCGAATATGGAATTTTCGAAAGCGCTCAGCGTCGTGTCGCCACTATTTCTTCGGTGCCGCCGCCGCGGTGAGGAGATCCGCCACCGCATCGACCATCATCAGTTGCGTCTGACCGTAGGGTTTTTTCGCAAGTTCTACGGCAACCCGGTATCGCAATGCAGTTTCTGCACTTAACGAAGCTCCACCGCGGAGGTGTTCAAGAGCATCGGTCGCGACAGAACCGAGCACTTCCAAATTAGATGAAAGCGGTTCAATCTCTTTCAGGACGGGAGATTTCCGGATGGTCGGAAGAAGCAGGGAATGATTCTGTTTCCACGTGTTACATATTCCCGCGATTTCATCAGCCAGAGTTGTTTCTTTTGTTGACAAATATTCTTTGACAATGATGCGGAAGTGCCGGGCTGCCATTGCTTCCGGCAGTGCGGCGTCCACGACTCGCGTGTATGGTGAAGAAGACGTGTAGCTGACACCCTGACTGTGCCGCGCATAGATTTTAACAGGCTCAATGTATTGTAACAATGTTTTCAACGCGGTGACGCTTCCGTTGTTCACCAGGCGACGGACCATCATGTCGTGATTTTTACGGTGCGTCAGCCCCAATTCCTCCAGGCGGAAACTCTCGTCCGCAATCCGGCGGTACATATCTTCCACATCGCGAACTTCCGCCGACGACCAAAGACGTTCCGCGATTGCTGAAGTGCGGGGCCAGATGCGCGAGTCCACATTTTCCCACGTCACAAGCTCAGCCCAGCTGGTGGCCTCACCGCCGAGAATGCGTTTCTGTTCGTTTTCCGACAGCACCTTCAATGAATCCACAGGAAGCGGGTCGTTGAGGTAATGAAATTCCGCCGGCTGGATGAGATCAATATAATAGCCGTTGGAAAGGATGGTCTGATATCCTTTGCGGGCGGCATCGAACAACCCTTTCTGTCCGCGCCACGAGTGGATGATGCTTTCTTTCGGAAGATCGGGATGCAGAATTTCATCCCAGCCAATCATGTGCTTGTCGTATTTTGTCAGCATGGCCAGAATGCGTTTATTGAACATCGCCTGCAGCGCATGTCCGTCCGGTATATTGTGTTGTTTCATATAGGCCTGAATTGCCGGATTGGCCTTCCATTGCTTGCCGTTGTTTTCATCACCCCCGATGTGAAAGTACGGATCGGGGAAGAGTGCTGTCATTTCCGCCAAAAACTTGTCAAAGAATTCGTACGTTGCTTCTTTGGTCGGATCAAATGTAGGATCGAATACGCCCCAGTGTCGTTCGATTGTATACGGACCCGGTGCACTTGCCAGTTCCGGATGCGAAACGAACCAGCTGGTGGAGTGACCGGGGATATCGAATTCCGGATACACACGGATACCTCGTTCTTCGGCGTAGGCGAGAATGTCGCGAACCTGATCTTGTGTATAGAACATTCCATCGGAACCAAGTTTGTTCAGTTCCGGAAAAACTTTGCTCTCGATCCGGAATCCCTGATCTTCGGACAGATGCCAGTGAAATACATTCATCTTCACTGCCGCCATAGCATCCAGATTGCGTTTGATGACATCGATCGGCATGAAGTGACGCGCGACATCCATCATCAGTCCGCGCCACGGGAAACGTGGTGCGTCCTGTATGACGATTGCGGGCAGGTAATATCCCTCATCATCAACATTCAGCAACTGCAGCATTGTCTCCAATCCGTGTATGGCGCCGAGATCAGTCTTTGATTCAAGGAGGACGACCTTCGGAGTAACCAAAAGCGTGTAGGATTCGTCTTCACCCAGCACAACATCGCCCTTGCGTCCGGCAGTGACCACGCATGAAGCCGTATCGGGAAAGATTTCGCCTGTCACATAATCTTGCGGGAAGAAAAGACCGGTTCTGCCGGAAAGGCGCCGCAGCACACGGCTGGCGGCGTTATACAACCGAGGGCCGGCATCCCTTTTTATTGCGATTGTAAAGGACGGAGTCAATCGGAAACGGCCTTCCTTCATGGTGACGGAACGGGGAACCGGCAGAAGTGACAAGGATGTCCCCTGTTCGGCTGATACGGGGAAGGATATCAAAGAAAACAGAATTGCTAGGGCAAGGCAGTGTCTTCGAAGAACCATGGTATTCTCATGAAAAATGTTAAAGAAATGAGCAGGTCGTAAAATTGGACCCTTGATGTTGGAGCAAACAGCATAATGTAAGGATTTTTCCCCACTATAAAAGGGAGAGCCGCAAGAGGAGCTCAAATTCCTGTGGCTCGCGATTCAGATAACCTCTTTTCAGCTGACGTGCGGCTTTGCAGCATAGAAGAGAAAGATGTCAGACGCCAGAAGCAGGCGTCAGACATCTCTAAGGCTCACGGGCTGGCGAATAATAGTTTTCATCTTTTCCGGGGAGCAACGGCGAGGATCGCTCACATAAATTTCGTGATGCTTCCCCGAACGGCAATAGCCGTTCGCCTCGATAAATTGATGCAGCTTCCGGATCGTTGGCGCTTCTGTGGCGTAGGGACCGATGTGCATAATTTGTGCAGCCTGTCCTTCAGCAAAGGACGAAAATCGGATCTGCGTCAGCGCAGGAAGACTCTTCTTTGCCGCAACCTGATCCATTGCTTTCTTCACGAGATCTTCGGTGATGACAGATGGTTGCATGATCATTGCAGTCCACAACCACGAGTCTTTCCTCTCGACGGAAAAATCTGCCATCGAAGTGGTCCACCATAATCCTTCCAAAGGAGGAACTCCATAATCGATGGAGGCTTTTCCCTTTTTCAGCATGAACTTCAGTGTGTAGGACATGCTGTACAGTGCCTCGATCGCTTCATGATAGGATGCAGCTGTGTTCGGATCTCCCTGTCCATCGATCATCAGGTAGATCAGCTCCGGGACAATGATAAGTTCGGGGCTCTTAAGCGGTGCATGAAACAACGCCCTATATTCTTTTTTCAGATCCAATTTTTTCATTCTCATCCTATCGATGGTGTGCGCTACAGTGGTTGAATGGGCATTCAAACATAACGAATTTTTTCCATGGGCGAGTCTCGGGTCTCGGGTGATACGCTTCATAGTATGGTGCAGGGAGAAGAATGCAGCATGAGCAAGAGTTTCGAGCGATAGAGGCTCGGCGAGATGATTGTTGCCGTGCGCGACGGCTTCGCCGATACGGGAGAAGTATTTTTCGAAGGATCTGTCGGACGAACGTCATTTACCGCTCGCTGAAAACAAGGGCTTCGTACGTGAAGAGTTCTGCATCGGCATCTTTCCATCCGGTGTAACCGATACCCATCTTCTCCTCTGCACAATGTCCAACAAACTCTTCTTTGGTCCAACCGGTCTCGGTCGCGACCTGCGGGAGAAATGTTCCGCTGTTCATTTTCTTCTTAATGTAGATGCCGTGCCGTCCAAGGACGAGTTCATCCAGGTTCTGTATGCGTTGTAACGGGGTCAGCACGGAGATTTCGACCTCGATGGTTCTCATTTCAGCCAGTTGGACGGGAGCGAAGCGGTAGTCCTGTGTTGCCGCGGCCACAGCCATCGATTGCACTACTCTATAAAGAGGTTCAGAGCTGTCGAAGCGGCCGATGCATCCGCGAAGTTGTCCTTGCTTTTTCAGGGTCACGAAAGCGCCGCATCCGGTTTTCAATGCCTCGCTCATAGAATTCTGATTCAGAGTGGGGATTGTCCGTTTCTGGACATAGGACTCGATTGTTGAGCGGGCGATGCCAAGCAGTAATGATTTCTCGTCGGCAGCCAGACTGAAATCTGCCATAATGACCCTCCTTCGTGGCGTGACTATTCTCGGAAATAATCTATCCAATCTCATCGGCAATTGCAATAAATCGGTCTTTTTCTCATATTATTGCAGACACGGGACGGCTGCATGCGGCTCGTTTCTGCTTTGGGAATAGAGGAAAAAGGCAAAAATCCATGCGAATTGTGAATCGTTTTCCGTCCCGAAGCATCCCATAGAATAATACGCCGTGAAAAAGTTCGGGCCGAACATAGAGAGAAAGGTTAAACATGCCGATATTAGAATATGAATGTGCGGAATGTGGAAAAAGATACGATGTCTTTCACAAGGGAAAAGAAATCGAAGGGGACATCGAATGTCCGCATTGCACTTCAAAAAAATACTCCAAACTAATGTCTGTGCCGGCAGCACCAAGAATGGCCGGAACCGGTAGCGGAGAAATGGCTCCAGCTGCATGTGAGAGCTGCTGTGCAAATGGATCGTGCGGGATGAATTGATGACACCTCAAACGCTTTCATACATAGGCTTTGTTTTTCTGATAGCAGTCATCATTCGCCGGATGATGCAACGACGAAACATCGCCCAGTATTCTCCATCCCAACTGGAAGCAATGTTGAAACAGGCCGCCGGTATGATACTGCTGGATGTGCGTACGAAGAGCGAACGATCAGCCCAACACATCGCGGGCTCCATTCATATTCCACTGCAGGAACTTGCCATACGCATCGAGGAGTTGAAGAAGTTTGCCGGGCGTGAAATTATATGCTACTGCCAGTCCGGCAGCCGGAGTATGTCTGCTGCCGCGCTTCTGCAGAAGAAAGGACTTGACGCCGCAAATCTTCGCGGAGGAATCGCCGAATGGAATTTTTACAAGTTGGGAAATACCTGAGCGGCAATTATTGCTGAGAGATGATTCAAAACAAGGCACGAATAAATGTTCGTGCTTTTTTTTGTGAAAAGAAATTCTATCGGATCGGCAGGGCCAGACGGTACGGCGTGAAGAATTGCGTCCGGTCGGTTCCCAGCATCACGGGTTGGGCGATCAGCGAATCGTCTGAGATGGTGCAGGTCAGATAGTGGAACGACTCCGGCAGCCGGCCGGCCGGATACAAATCGGGTGTCCGCTCCTCCTCGCCGCACAGCAGGGGATGGAGCAATCCGCCGCCGCCCCCGATTACGAGAAAATCTTTTCCGCCTTGACGGAAGTGTTCGAATGCATGTGCATGGCCGCTCAGGAACAAACGTGCTTTCTGTGAGGCAAGGTACGGTGGCACAAAGTCGCGCAACACATCGCCGGAAGGATCCACTATCGCACTGTTGGTGTACGGCGGGAAGTGCGTTGCCACCACAACGACTGCAATCGATGAATCCTTGTCGAGCCGCGCAAGCTGGTCCCGGTACCACCGGCACTGTGTATCCCATTCCTCTCCGGTGAGTCGATAGAAATTGGAATTCAACATGACGACAGCCGCATTGCCTGTGCGCACGACATACCATCCCGATGCATACGCCGCGAAATGTCGGAGATACTTGGGCATTGCGACAGCCGGGTGCCAGAAGTACTCGTGGTTCCCATATGTGGGATAGAAGGGAATACTCTTTCTGCGCAAGGGAGCGATCTGCTGCTCCAACAGATCCCAGTCGTCCGTTGAACTGCCGGCAGACACCATATCGCCGAGATGGAAGACCGCTGTTGCGGTTGTGTCTTGCGCGATGGCGGAAAAGAGGGAATGTGTTGCTTCTTCGTTGTGATCCCGCGGCAGGCGCAGCGTCTCGAACCAGAGCGGCTGTTGTGAGTCGCTCAGAAAAAAAAAGACGAGAACGAATTGATGAAGTAACGGCATACGTCAGAATCGGATACAGTCGCCTTCGCCGATGCGATAGCGGTCGCAGAAACCTGCGTTGACTTCCACAACGAACTTGGCGGGCTTGTACGATGGCAATGGCCGTTCGGAATACGGCTCAGCATACTTCTGGATCGACACGATTTCCTTTTTCGCATTGATATAAACAATATCGAGCGAAATAATGGTGTTCTTCATCCAAAAGCTTTGCGGTGTTTCGTCGGGAAAGGTGAACAGCATTCCCACGGAATCGGACATCGATCTGCGGAACATCAACCCCTGCATTCGCTTCTCATCCGTATCGGCGATCTCAATATCGACGGCGGTGATAACCGCAAACGATTTCTGACGGAGAAAAGAAAGGACGCCCTGCTTGACGAACTGCGGCTCACTTGAAATTGCCGGTGTAGTGGACACGGTCTGCTCCGGTGTAGAACGGGGATAGAGGAGATATGCAGCGGCAAGAAGTCCTGCCGTGAATAGTGTCGAGACAACCGTGATGCGTTTGGAACGACGGGTCATGAAAATCCTTGATGGCGCTGTTAGAAAATAAGAATTGTGTGGTTCGTATCGGAATGAAGCATTGCAGCGCCTTTGAGCACGTCATTCGACCGGAACTTCGTGCACAAGGATGGGCGTCTCCAGTCCCTTCACAAGTATCGGATCGCGCGGGATGGTACGGATAACGTCTTTGATCAGATGATAGACAACTTCGGAGATCAGGATTCCTTCCACCGGAGCGTTGGATTCAAGACGTTGGGCGAGATTGACATCCGACCCGATCACGGTGTATTCTTTCCGCCGTTCGGAACCAAGATCGCCGACGACGACCGCGCCGGCATTGATGCCGATCCGAATCTTGAGGGGAAGCCTGCCGACGGGTTCCCACCGCTCCTTGAGTTCCCGGCATTTTTTCTGCATTTCAATTGCCGCTTGTACACAGCGCACAGCATGATCCTGCTGGGGCTCCGGCGCTCCATAAAAAACCATGAGGCCATCGCCTATAAACTTGTCCACGGTGCCGCCGTATTTGAAGACGATCGCCGTCATCGCTTCAAAGTATTCGCTCAACGTGCTGCTGATTTCTTCCGGCGTCATCCGGGAGGAATGAGTCGTGAAGCTCTTGATGTCGCTGAACATGATGGTAATGTTTTCAATGCGCGGAGCGGTCGTTAACACGTCGGGATTTTCGAGCATCTGTTTGACGACAGCCGGCGGGAAGTATGATTCGAAGCGTGCCCGCAATTGCTCCTTTTCTTTTTCTTCCGTGAGGTAGCGATACACCAGCACCGAAAGGAGTGACACGAAAACGGCAAGCGGCGGCTGAATAATCGAGACAGTAATGTTCTGATACACGAATCCTGCTGCGGCAAGCGCAATATACAGTGCGATGAAAACGAGAGATGAGATCGTAAACCCCACCGACGAAAAACGGACCGAACACGCGATCAGGCACAAAACAATCAGCACGTTGATGGCGATGAACCAGATCCGGGGAAGCTGATGGAGAAATGATTCCGTCAGCAGTGTGTTGAGCGTATTGGCGTGCAGTCCGACGAGGACGAATTTCTCTTCGAACGGTGTGGGTCCGATATCGGATATTCCCGTAGAGTTGTCCCCCACGAACGCGAGGCAGCCGCGAAAGCGTTCAGCAAAGGCATCAATCTCATCCCGGTCTTCGGCCACTTCGAGCACTCGCGAGAAACTGACATGTGTCATGGCTTCCCATGGTCCGATCCAGTTGATGGCCATGTTGCCGCGCTCGTCAATCGGAATTTCGAGGTCATGACGAGTGCCGGATCGTGTCAGCGCATCGCGGAGAACGATCGATGTGCCCCCCTGTACGATGATTCTATCCTGTGTTACCTTCAGCACATCGCATGCGAGACGGAACACCATGCTGGGATAGAATTTGTCTTTGTAGCGGATCAAGAGCGGTACACGGCGAAAGACGCCGTCAAGATCTGCTTCGACACTGATAAAGCCCACGCCGCGTGCTGTTGCGGACAATTCCGGCCAGGTGAGCAGCGATTGTCCGGCATTATAGAATTGATCGACATGATCAGCCTGCAAAGTCCATGCAGTTGAATCCAGATAGCGGACGCCGTCCGGAGAATCGTTGACGAATTTTCCCGGAGAAGATTCCAGGGAAAACGCGACGGGCACATACATTTTTCCCCAGGAGGAAGATGCGGTCAGGAGAAGTGTATCGTCGACGGTTCCGATTCGCTGTGCAAAAATTATGTCATAGGCAAGCGCGGAGAAACTGGCATTTTTAGCCAGCTCAATCAACTGTGCGTGAAGACGCCGTGGAAAATAATAGCTGAGTTTCTGGACGCTGCTGTTTCCGATATCGATGTGGATGATCGTCGAATCGTACGGCGGCGGCTGCAGTGTACGGCGCAGAAGGAATAGCCTGTCGGTTGCCTGGAGATCCCAGGAGCGGAGCACTCCCGGGATCAAGGTAAAAAGAAGAGCCGTGAGGAGAAATGAAGCCGTCGTCAGAACGGCGGCAGCTCTCAGTCGGTGTCGATTACTTGTGGTCAATGGTAATTGTCTTACTGAAGAAATTGACGGCGGAGACTTCGCTCGCCATAGTGGCAATGTCTATTTTGTTTGGATCCTGGGCGCCTCTGCTGCCGCGCACGTTGCCGGCAATACTGATTGGCCGTTCTGCCAGGGTCTGGAATGTGCGGTAGCGCTTCTTCACATCTTTAATTACACCAACAACGGTCACGCTCGCTTCAGTTTTTTTCCCGGCGGGGGCTGCCAGATATTTGTGCCATGCACTTTCAAGATCGGTCAGCCGGTCGATTGATGCAAGAATGTAGAAAGTTTCCTGCCCCGTGTTGTTGTCGAATTTGTTCCAATCGCGCCCTTTCGGGATGTAATAATTTTTGTCGATCCCATAGTCCGATTCAATGCCATAAGGAAAGAGCAAATCCATCTCGCCGGACGGGCTGCGGTAGAAAACGTACACGTTGGTTTTTTTTGAAAGATTGATCATCATCTTAAACTCATCTCCGGAGCGGAGAATCGTATCGCGCGAAATAGGCACAAGGCGCCGTGCCGTTTGATCGCCAACCCGCGCAACAAACGCCCACTTGTAGTTGATGTTTTCGCCTGCCTTGGGTTCCGGCTGCGCAAAACACCATGCGGCCGTAAGGAGCAGCACCGCCAACAGGAATAGTGTCCGTGTTTTCATTCTGTATCCTTTCCTTTGATATTGAATACCACCCCGGCTTCGGTTGGCGAGCGCAGTCGAGCCACGTCCGGTGACCATCGAGCCATGGTTCCTAAGCGCACCCCGACTCTGCGTCGAAGGACGTTCGGCGACCGGCTAGTGGGGAACCAATCCAATCGTCATGTCGGTATCGTACGTTCCCTGATTTCGGGTTGGATGCTGATTGCCGTTCGTTTGCCGCTTGACCATCTCTTCCACATAGTCCATGAGTTCGCCGATGGTCACGGTATAGTCGTTATTTCTGTCTGCTTCACCTTTCAATCCTTGCAGCAGAAAATGCGTGAAAACGCCATGGCCGAACTTGTCCAGTTCCTGTGAAACCTCGCCTGACTGACTTGCGGTGAAAACAATGATCCCTTCTTTCGACTTCGAGAGATCGGAGAGATACTGGTTGATCAGGTTGCTCTCGACGGTGCCCATGCCGCGCGTTGCGAGTTCCGTGCTGATGCCGCCGCTATGACATGCATCGGTCAGCACGACAACGCGCTTTGACGGGATGTAGCGCTGCAGCGCCGTATTGATATCCCACATCGGGAACGCCGTCGTTTCGAGCGACGTTGGATCGGTATCGTAGCAGAGGAGATAATTATTACTGGGATTGGCCGGCTCCGGCGCGCCGTGTCCCGCAAAATAGATGATCACCAAATCTTTATCGACTGTCTGCCGGAGAAATTGATTGAGAGCGGACTTGATGTTCTGCAGCGTTGCTTCTTTATTGAGAAGCACCCTGACGCGTGCTTCTTCAAATCCGCCGCCGGCGGGACTCTTCAGGTAGTCGGCGAATTCCCGTGCGTCGCGATCGGCATAGTTAAGATTCTTAATGGATGGCTTTTCATACTCTGATACACCGACAACAACTGCCCACTGCTGCGGCCTGCCGGTGGAAGCCGGCGCCGGCTTTCCGGGCTGCTGCGCTGCGACCGGACCGCTGAGAATTCTTCGCGATACTTTGACGGCGCGGCGCATGCGCTCGCCGCTTCGGGTGGCGACGATCAACTGTAATTGATTCAACCCGGCGGAAAGAGGAACCTGTTCAGTGAGCATCGTGCCGATCGGTTTTTTCGAAATATTTTCTTTCTTAATGATCTCAAAGTTGTTGACGCCGATACTATACGACGCAAAATCAAAATTGATTTTGAATTCCAGCTTTGCGGCAAAATCGTTCGTCTCCGAATTCTCGCGCGGATTGATTAGTTCCACCGCGGCGTCTTTCGACAGTTTCACAACACGCAGCTGGCTGGTGGACGCATTGCCGGCGGAGTCTTTTGCCGTCAGATTGATTGCATTCGATCCCTGTGATCGGAGTGCCACGTTCGCAGTGAATGATTTCACAACAGCAGCGGAATCGGACGGCTTGTGCGGTACGTCCATCATTGATGACAGCGGAATATTGACGCTGTCGATGGTCAGACTGCTGAGATTGCTGTTATCGCTGACGATGCCGTACACTTCAATACCATCAGCATAGATTTGATATGCGTCGGTGCCGGATGGAGCCGGCCTGAGGATGGTAATGGATGGTGGTAGAACATCCGGTTTTTTATCCAGCAGACGATAGGTATTCACCGATCCATCGACGGTGACGACTGCTATTGTTGAGCCGCCTGCCAAAAGGTAAAGCGATTGGACAACTCCCGGAACGGCGACCGACTTCAATAGTGCGGCGTCCGCAACATTCCGTATTTTGATTTCTTTTCCACCGGTGAGCAGCCAGCGGCCGTTCGGATGAAACACCAGAGCAGTGAGAGGTCCGTCGGCGTCCCTTGTGGTGGAAATCAAGTCGCCAGTCTGTGCATTCCAAAGTTGGATTGTAGAGTCCGCGTATGCAACAGCCAATGTCCGTCCGTCCGGTGCAAATGCCATGTGAGAGATACGGACCTTTCGGCTGCCAAATGTTCGCAACACAACAGTAGGAACCAAGGGGTCAAGCAGCCGCAGGCGACCGTCGATGGATGCGGAAAGAACAAGATTCCCCTGCGGATTGAAAATATTTTGAATAATTTCTTCGGTGGAAGGAGGGAAGTTCGCTTCCACTTTACCGGCTGCCAGACTCCACACTTTGGTGGCAGTACCGCCGCCGCTCACCATTTTCCCCTGATCATTTATGGCGATGCTGCGCACTCCGCCGTCATTTTGAAGCGTCTGTGATATCGTTCCGGAACTGATATTCCAGAAAATCAGCTCTCCGGAGACAACCCCGGAAACCAGATATCGTCCATCGGGAGTGAAGGCGAGGCCAAAGGAGCGTCCGCTTTGAAGATGCAGGCGAATGCCCGGCTTCAACGTGGTCATGGATAGCAGCGTAATTTCTTTTTCCGAGCTTGCTACTGCAATCATTTCAGCCGAGACGCTGATCGCGGATGCTGTTACCTGCGTATTGGGCAGAACAGTGGATGCGGACGGTTCGGTATAGGGAATCTGGGCATTGAGGAGAGGGGAAATGCTGAGAATCCCCACGGCGAAGACGTATAAAAGCTTCTTATGCATAGCTCACCCCATGGGTGTAGTGATGATCATCGCTGGCAATATGGAAAAAACAGGCTTCTTTGTCAAGTATCGCGGTCACAGCGATTCTGGCCGTTTCCATTGATTCTCGGGCTCCTCTTTTATATATTATTCACACTTCCATACATCGTCGCATCGAGACTGACAAAAAAATGAAAACACGTTCCGTATTCTGTACAATTCTCTGTCTTATCTCAACAGTCCTCTGGGCTCAATACCGTTCGCCCCAGGTTATTCTCAAAGTTGCCGAGAAGTCGGGCTTTCTCGGGATGGGTGCGCAGCGCTATGTCAAAATCGTTCTCACGACAAAGAATCTTGATCCGTTGCTCACCGCCGACAACGTCAACGGCGGCGACTACTATTATTTTGCGGTCAGAAATACCGGAGATTGGAAAATTGATGACAACTTTGTACTGGAAAAACTCCCCCAGCTTTCCCTGATACAAAACGGCCAGCCATTTCCGATCGAATTTCGCGGGCCGGTGTTGAACGAAAAGGACAGCACGGTGATTCTGACGGGGTTCAGCCGGAAACTCAAACTGCATCAGCCCTTCACCTTCATCTTCAAGCTTGGTGAATCGCAATCGACGGCGGAGATGTCAATTGAACAGGAATGCTGGCCCGGCTATACCAGGCTGACCTCGCTTTTCGCTGCGGCCGACAATGCGTTGACCGAAAAAAAATATCTTTCCGCTGTGGAAAGCTACGATGCCATATTGCGCGATCGATCGCTCGAAATTTTTCCGATGTATGGCGACGTAAGACCAAAACGCCTGCGGGTGTTTGAACTCCGGCTGAAAGAAGCGAGCGAAAACTGTCTCGCCGCCGTTGCCTCGCCGGCAAACGATCTCAAACAGAAAATTGCGGCGGTGAATGATTTCCGTCCCCAGTTCAAGCAAATCCGTGACAATCTCGCGGATCCGTCTCTCGGCATTCAAGAGTCTGATTCCGGCATGACGCCGATGCTGGCGCGCGGCTCGGAAATGGTGCGTCGGGGTGAATTTCTGTATGACTCGCTGAACCGTGCGCTCGATGAGCAGAGCACTCGCTGGATCATCGCCGGTTCATCGTCCGGCAAAATCGATTACAAGTACAAATACATTATTGAATCGCTTGCCTGGGCGATCACATCGATCAATTTTCAGGATACAAATACTCAGTCGTTGAATATGACGCTGCCGGAGGCGCAGGCGACCCGCCTCCAAAAATATCAGTTGTATGATTCGTATGAAACATTCATCCGCATCGTCAACAATCACTGGAAAGCTCATCAGCCGCTATTCCCGCGGGAATTTTTTGCAAATTTGCAAAAGGACTCAGTGCAATTTGCATTGCCGTGGTACTCCATGCTGAAAGCTGTAAACGAGTACTATGCGGGAAACCTTGGTGCTGCCCGTGAAGAAATTACCCAGGTCATGCGTTATTGCTCTGATGTGGATCTGGTAGAACGCGTGGATCAACTCCGCATTTTGATAACAATCCGTGAACGCCGTATCCCGGCGGAGGTGCTCCAGCATATGAAAGCCGGGCGTATAGCCGAAGAGCGCGGCGAAAAGGAATCGGCAATCGGACATTACAAAGATGCCATGCTGATTGCAGAGGAATATGCTCCTGCCGCATTCGCGCTGGGTAAATTATACGATGCCAACAATGAAAGTTACATCGCCAATAATTATTTCCAAAAGGCGATCACGGCGGATTCACTCTATTTCTCGGCATACAAATTTCTCTTCACCAATCATATCAAAGCCGCCAACTATAAACCGATGGTGGATTTGCTGGCACAGGCCGTGTCGCGCGGCAATGACTTCTATGCCATTCGTTTCTATCTTGGATATGCATACAACGGTGCGGGTCTCTACAATGACGCAATCGCGCAGTATGAGCGTGCACTGGAGCTGAATCCCAAAAGTATTGATGCCAATATTCAGGCCGGTATTTCGTATCAGAATTTGAAATCGTACGCCAAGGCACGCGAGTTCTTTAATCGTGCGTTGGCAATCGATCCTGAAAATGCGACAGCGACGGAGCAGTTGAAAGGGTTGGATGAACTACAGAAGGCGTACCGTTAGAAGGCAGGACTGCGGGAAAAATAAAAAATCCGTCTGTCGTGTAACAGACGGATTTTTTACGTAATCATCAAAACTTATTTGGAATAATAGATTCGCACAACCCAGGTGGGCGTCATTCCGGACAAGTCCCGCGAAGCGGGACGCAGATCCGGAATCCATCTGCAGAACCAGAACAAAGCTGGATTCCAGCCTTCGCCTCGCGCTGCTCGGCTCGCTGGAATGACGATTCTAATAGTTGTGACCGCCTACTTCGTATCCAGAATAAGCGGCAGACCGTCTTTGCCTGCGCCGATGACAACAACTTTCGCATTCTGTGACATTGCGAGTTTTTCCGTCGCCTCAATGCCTTTCCAGCGCAGCAATTGATCGCTGATCCCCGCTGCGACGATCTTCTGGAAGTCCGCTATGCCCTGTGCTTCGATGCGTTTGCGATCCGCTTCCTGTTTTTCTTTCGCAAGAATAAATTCCATCCGCTGGCTTTCCTGATCCGCCCGCTGTTTCTGTTCGATTGCTTCCGTCAATTGTGTCGGAAGAGCCACATTGCGCAGCGGCGTTGATTCGATGAGCACGCCTCGTGGTGCAACAGCGTGTGCAAGTTCTGTCTGGATATTGAGGGCAAGCTGCTCGCGTTCAGTGGAGTAGAGAGCGCTGGCCTGGAAACTGGCGGTCACAGAACGGCTGATCGATCGGAATTGCGGAATAAGAATGATGGTCTCATAATCGCCGCCCAGAACTGTTTGATAGACACGCCCCGCCGAATCCGGATTGAGACGATAGAGGACACTGATTTCCAATCCGATGGTGAGCCCTTCGCGCGACAGGACTTGCATGGCTTCTTTGTGTTCCTGTGTCTGCGTGGAAAACTTCACCACTTTGGCAAGCGGATTGACGATGTTGATGCCGGGCGGCAGAGTCCGTGATGACACAACGCCGAAAAAGTCCACAACACCGACATATCCGGCGGGAATTTGTGTGAAGCATTGACCGACTGCAATCAATGCAAATAATCCGCCGACAATTCCCGAAAGAGCAGCACCGCGCTTGCCGACTTCGGTAACATTTTTTCGCGCATTAAAATATGCGGTGAGAGCAACGGCCGCGACGATAATTGAGAGTATGAAAAACATACAACCTCCTTAAAGGTGATGTACAACCCGCTTCTGCGGGCATGATGGAACGAAATAGTTCGTAAACCTGGTCTGCACCTGCGACGATGTCTCTGAATGCAGTCGTCGGATATTTTCTACTTCAACCGGAGCATATCAAACACGTTGGACTGCCGGGAGTCGGTCTTTCCGCCGCCGGTCCATTCACTGCCGACCGCATCGATTGTGCGGAATTCCCCAACTCCGCCGCCGCCGTGATCGTCCTGCGCGCCGACGAGAATTGTCAGTTTCCATTGTTTGCCGGGTGTTCCAAGATACTTTATCGGCAGACTGAACTCAACTGATTTATCTTTCACGCTGCCGATCGGATCGGCGGTGTCTTCCGGGCGGGGCAGATATTCGCAGAGGACACTGCCGCTGCCATCGGTTACACGAATTCCGCCGCCAACGGCGATTAGGCGATCGAAGGCATAATCTTTCGGAACAACCATGCCCGAATTGAGTCCGACGGCTGTTGTGGCGGACGACGTCCCGCGATGAATGGCAATCGCTGAAAATGTCAACTGATAACCATACTCAGGATGCCAGCCCGGATTGGCGAGATTCTTGAACCGCAAAGAAAAGTAAACGTTCTTTGCATCATAGCGAACAATTGCCCTCGTGATATCCAGAATGCCCGGTGCGAAATGTACGTTGGTCGGATACACATACGAATCGGCAGCGCCTCTGTCATCTCCCATGGGATCTTTCATATCGAATAAAATCTTCGCAGAAGAATTCTTCACGCGCACGGATGACAGCGGCAGAATCGGATACGACGGGCCTCGCAACGAGGGAATGTTGATGTCATCAACCTTTTGAGCGAGCGGAAATTGGGCAGATGATACGTTCGTTGATCTGTACATCGCACGCGGAGCACTTATTGCAAGAGAACTTGGATCGTGTGAGAGAAAGATGGAATCACCCCGCGCTTCATATCTCACACGTACCGAGGCTGTGCCGGCATGCACGGTGAATTCCGCGTCTCCAAAGGCAACGGGCAATTGCGGAGACAGACGGACGGCATTGCCGTTGACTTCAATGCCGAGATACGCCTGATAGATACTGCGGATGAACTCCGCGAGGCTCCATGCCTGCGAATAGGTGCCGGAAAGGCGAGGTTCTTTTTCTCCGGGGCGCGGATAGGCGTCCAGCAATTCGGAGAGAGTTCCCACACACCCGCGTTCCAATATCTGGTGCACCATGTTCATGGTGAGACGCGCAGCTGTCTCGCAGGCAGCGTGACGGCAGAGTGCGATGATCGCCTCTCCGTTTAACCACGTCCAGACTATGCCGGTATGATATGCAGCGTCTTGTACATAGGCCGGTTCGTAGTAATGAAAAGGATGGAAATTCGAATCGCTCTGCGCAAGGGTTCCGACTCCGTGTTCATAGACAATATGCGAAGTCACACTTTGCAGAATCCGGCGCTGCACATCGGTCTTCTCGATCATATCCAGACAGAACAATTGATTGGGGCGGAGTTCTTTCGCCGGCTCTCCGTTCGCGCGAAGATGATCGTACAGCAATCCTGTGGCGGGATCTGCAAAAAATGGATAGAATCTCGCTTTGACCGTATCGGCCAGGTCTGCCCAACGGCGGGCTGCGACGGTGTCTCTATTATAGAGAGCGATGGCGGCACCGCTCTTGAGCTGCCTATACCAAATCGCCTGAACATCGTTGGCGCGATTGCCGCGTGGAGACCACGGTCCTGTCGTACCGACAGCATCCATCCATGACTCGGCATCTCCGTGTGTCAGAAACCGCAGAGCGTCGGTATGGTACCGGAGCGTTCCTTCGATCGATCGCTTTACGACGGGATACAGCGCGCTCAGAAGGGTGGTATCTCCCGAATACCGTACATACTCGTGCAGTGCCATAACAAATCGTGGCGTACCATCGGCAGTATTGTAGGAGACAGACGTCGGGGTTGCCAGATTGGGAATACGTCCATAGGTCGTGCTGGACGGAATGGTATCCTGGAATTGCGCATAGGAGAGAAGAATCTTTCTTGCATCATCAAAATTGCCGAGAATGTACGTCGCTCCCGGCAGCGAAATAAAGGAATCGCGTCCCCAGTAGTTGTTGAACCAGGGAAGTCCTGCGAAAATTCCCTTCGTCCGAACACCATCGACAGTTTGGTTCATGATCAGTGCATCGAGAGAAAGCTTTGCCCATTGAACGGCCTTGTTCACATCCGGATTGCTGATCTTCAACGAGGATGCGGCAAGAAGCCTTTCCATGCGGGCCGCTCTCGACGCTATCAATGCATCTCCAGAGGCGAGCACGATGTCGATGAGATGTTGCGTCTCGACGGTCGATTGACCTGCTGCAATGACAATTCTGGAAGTGTGTCCGCGACGCCCCCGGATGACAAGTGCTCCATTCCGTACGATCGATGATTCGGCGGCACATCCCAGCCAGGCCGGTGTTGCTGCGGTGGCGGCGGTCTTCTGCCGTCCGACGAAGAGTGCTGTACTGGTCGTGACAGACGGCAGTGTGAAATCCTGTGTCGGCTGAAGCGTGAAAACGATGTTCGCATCACGTGCCGGTGTCAGGTCGACAACGAGTGCGTCGAGACTGTCGAGCATTGTGAACGTCTCAAGATCTCCGTCATAATACTGCCGGACAATTTGATGCGGATAGACGGTCGTCGTTGCGTGGCGGCGGTTCCACCCCGCATCATAATCGTGAAGGATCTTTTGAGCATTGACGAACCACCCATGCCATCCTCCGGTGATGCGGGCATTCACTTCACCATAGTATGTCCCCGCCTGTTTATTGGTAAAACAAAACTGTCTCGTGGAATCGGAAACGGTGATGCCGAGGGATTCAAGAATGTCCGGCGGTTTTGCGGCGGCAGACGTTGTCACCGTGAACACAAATCCAGCGAGAATAAGAAAAGAGCGCATAGGAGAAGTCATGCTGTGATGGAAATCAACTAAGTCTGACTTTTGCAGCCACTGTAAGATACCGAAAAGGCGGCAAAGCCGAAACGCTGGTAACAGGAGTGAATATGGCTCTCCTTTGGAGCGAACTTTCTTCTCCGCGTCTGAATGGCCGCGCTGGAAAAAAGAAAAACCGGAGAACGACATATCTCTCCGGCTTCTTTTGTTGCGGCGAACGATGTTCGTTCCTACGTACGATATCGCTCCTTCACCGCCGGAATCAGATACTCCCTAAACGCCCGCACAAAATCATATTCCGGCTGCCAGCCCCATTCCTTGCGCGCCCACGAGTCGTCCACATTGGCCGGCCAGCTGTCGACAATCTTCTGCCGCAGCACGTCCGGTTTAAAATTGACGACGGCTTCGGGAAAAGCCTCTTTGATGACATCATAAAAATCCCTGGCAGAAACACTGAACGCACCGATATTGTAGACCACTTGCGTCAGATTTTTGGCGGGTGTTTCTTCAAGCTGCAGCAGTGCGTTGATCGCATCCGGCATCGTCATGAAGGGGAGTGTTGCTGATTCCGGAACAAAGCAATCGTACGGTTTTCCCGCGGCGGCGTTGTGCATCATCTCAGGACCATAGTCGCTCGTGCCGCCGGTGGGCATGGTAATGGCGCTGATCAGTCCGGGAAAACGAATCGCGCGAAAATCGACATGGGCCGCTGTCGGCTGTGGGTCGATTTGGCGATAGTACCAATTGTAATAGCGACCCAGATCTTCACAATATTTCTTATTGATGCCGTACATGGTGCGCGCATCGAGCCATTCGTTTTCCTTCACTTTGCCCGCGCGCATTTTTGTCGCAACGTCCGGCAATCCATAGGCCGCGATCGAACTGGGAAAAAGAAATTTCACATTCTCGCCGGTGGCGCGGGCCTGACGAGCGGCAAGCTCCAGCAGGCCGAGCGTTCCGTCAACATTCACACGGTGACCAAGTACCGGTTCGCGCTCTGCTTTCGTGGAGAGAATGGCCGCAAGATGATAGATCGAACTGAAATCGTAAAACGCAGCAAGCCGGTCGATCATTGTCGAATCCAGCACATCGCCGACAATAACTTCATGACATTGGTCCTGAAGCGCTTTGCTCAAGGGATGGACATCAATCGCGACGATGTGGATGTCGGGATGTTTTTCTGTCAGGCGGGATACCAGGCCATGGCCGATTTCGCCGTTGGCGCCGGTAATAAGGACTGCTCTGGTAGACATAGAAAGCTCCTTTGAAAATTTCAATTTTCACAATATACGGTTTTTTGCTCAGGGATGGATTGGAATGTTTCTGTGAATATGAAGCGGAGAGACGAAGTGACTGGAAGCCATCTCAAAAATCCTGGGCAAGCGTCATTGCGAGCCGTTCTTTGGCGAAGTCCAATGGATGCCGTACAACGGCACAATCCTTCTTTCCTGCTTTTGGGGACAAGATTGCTTCGTCGCGGAGTTTACCCCGCCTATGGCGGGGCTCCCTCGCAATGACCGTCTATTTTTGAGATGACTTCTAGTCACTAATTCGGAAAAGATACGTATAAATTGACAACCCAAAATGGATATGGACCAGAAAGAGACATTGCCCACCTTCTTCATGCGTGGACACTCTTTTTCGGATACAAGCGGTACATGTGGAACAATTTTCATCTTGAATATCAATTGTGGCCTGGTTATAATTCCTTTTAGGCCTCGCAGAAGAAGAAATAGTACCGTGGATTCGACATGTGGAATGAATTCCGCGCTCCTCTTCTCTTTGTGAGATGGAAGTTCTAGCAGATACAATTCACAATAAACCAACGCAGCACTAACCCAAAGGAGAATCACGTCATGAAAACAAACAAAGCAGTTGTCGTCTGTGCGGCTTTTGCACTTTTGCTCACCGCTTCCGGATGTTCCACCGG
This sequence comes from Ignavibacteriales bacterium, assembly GCA_026390635.1. Taxonomy (GTDB): domain Bacteria; phylum Bacteroidota; class Ignavibacteria; order UBA10030; family UBA8401; genus JAPLFO01. The sequence goes on along the minus strand of JAPLFO010000148.1, from coordinate 120,985 downwards.
CGGCATGTTTACAGCGGGAAATATCACGGACGTGCAGTTGCAAAAGAGTAATTTCAAGATCGTTGCGCGGGGTGTGTCCGGCGAAGCAGAGGTGGGATATTTATTCGGTGCATCGATGTCGATGGGAATGGTGACACAAACCTTTGCACTTGTCCGCATCGAAGGAACGGGGATGCTGTATAAAGAAGCGCTGGACAATCTCTGGAAAAATTTTGAAGCAGCCCACGGCGCAGTGGAAGGAAGAAAACTGGCGCTCACCAATGTGCGCTATGATTCCGACGTCTTAAACCTGTTCGTCTACACACGGCCCAAGGTCATGGTCCGTGCCGATGTCATTGAATTCACAGAATAGCCGCGACATACAAACGAATGCATCAAGTCGGTGTAGATAACGCTCCCAAGCTTCCAGAATGTGTGAAAGTCATCACGGTGGTCATCCCGGCGAAAGCCGGGATCCATTTCTTCGGAATCGGCACTGGATCCCAGCTTTCGCTGGGATGACGATTCGGAAGAGTCTTCACTCACTCTGTCCCCTTGGGCGCGCCGCTATGACCGGAGAATTGCTTCTTCTTTGCTGGCGAAGGAAACCCAATGCATACTAATCGTGATAGCACGTTCGGAAACACATTTGAAAGGATCATTGCGTCGCTGCTCGCAATCACGACCGGCATCACGCTGATCTACCTGGCGATCGAAGGTCCGCTGTTCCATCATCACATACGATATAAAACAGCAGAGATCATCAACAATCAGCTGATCGGACAGGACATCGTCAACATATTCCTCTTGAGTCCCATGCTGATTATTGGCGGCGTTGGACTATTCTTCAAAAAACAAATATCTCGCTACCTTCTCATTATGACGCCTCTGTATTTAATCTACTATGTTTTGAGCTACACAATTGGTTGGGAATGGAGCGCGTCGAAATACACCGGCAATAGCGAATTGTATACTTACCACTTTCTTTTCATACTGATTTCTTCTCTTGTGTTGCTGCTGTATTCGCTTTCAATATTTCCCAAAAACGTACAGAGCAATTTCAAGAGGAAGGGACTTGTTCTATACTCTTTTCTGTTTTCATTCTTTCTTCTGATATTTGCCTCCATGTGGATCCAGGAAATTCAAGAAGTAATGTCAACCGGTACTGCGCGTGCGTATGATCTTGCACCGGCTGCCTTTTGGTTGGTACGAATTTTTGATCTGGGATTTTCAATTCCGTTGGGTTTCATCAGTGTCTATCTACTCTGGACAAGGCCAAATACCACGTATCCGATTCAATTCATGTTCTATGGTTTCTTTCTCACGATGATCGTTGCGGTCAATGCAATGGGACTTGTGATGCTCCTGAAGAATGATCCGACGTTCTTGATGCGGGATATGATCGTGTTTCTCATGCTTGCACTAATCGTCTTTGTTGGATTTGTCTACGTCGTACGACATTATGAAGAAAATCGCCTTGTGCAAAAGGATAAATACAATGGATAGGCTCATTCTTGTTGCAACCGGTATCGCCGTTGCATCTCTTGCAGCATTTTCTGGGTGTGGTTCCGTTCAGAGCGAATACATATCCAAAGTGAAGAAAGAATTTGCCAAACAGCCGCCGGCACCCGAAGAGATTCTTACTGAATCTGACATAGTGCACCTGCCCGCTCCGGTGCAAAAATACCTTGTCTATGCCGGTGCAGTTGGAAAAAGCAAACCGCAGAATGTGCGCGTAGTGTTTGATGCCCAAATGATACAGCGGCCGGGCGCGGCTCCGCTGGAGGCACAATCCGAGCAGTACAATTTTTGTGGCAGTCCTGCCCGTCTTTTCTTCATGAAAGCAAGCAAGTTTCTGGTTCCATTTCGGGTATTGCATATCTACGCTGATCAGAAAGCGACATTCGTGGTTAGGATTGCATCACTCTTCAATGCTGTTGATATTGCAGGAAAAGATCTGACGACAGCCGAGACCGTTACCTTACTAAATGATATGTGCCTGTTTGTTCCTGGAAATCTCATTGACAAACGACTTTCCTGGAAAGAGATCGATTCTCTTTCTGTCCAGGTGAGCATGGAAAATGGTCCGTACAACGTGTCGGCAATACTCTATTTCAACACCAAGGGAGAACTTGTCAATTTTGTGTCAGAAGACAGATCCGCATTGCAGGATGACGGGTCTCTGAGAAAAGCACGATGGTCGACACCGCTCCGGGACTATAAGGAAATCGACGGAAGAAGAATTCCGACATACGGAGAAACGATCTGGAACTATCCGGAAGGTGATTTTACGTACGGGCGGTTCACGCTGAAGGACATTAGATACAACGTGAAAGCATACGGAGAAGAGTAACCTCGCAATTCAGCGGCTCATGCTTTTCGTGTAATTCTCCATCGAATTGATCAGTGCAGCATTCCTCAACTTCATCTCTTTGAACTCTTCCACAGCGAAATGAGATTGTCAACATTGCCGCCCACCTCAAGGCCGGCATGCATTCCTCGGCCGGAGAAGAGTGACTGCCCATCGCGATCGGTCAATGTTGCATCGACGGAGGACGTGAGAGACTCCATCAACCGCTGCGACATTTCTGCCGTCGTCGGTGCATGGAGAAGTCCGCCGTTCGTTCTCGCCGCGTGAATAGTGAGCCGTTCTTTTTTTGATTCCATGCTCCAGTAGATATCGGTGTCGGTGACGTCCAGAGAAGTTATCTTGGTGCCGGTGTAGGTCGCAAAGCGGTGAAGTGTTCCCTGGTGAAGGAAGCCAACGATGAAACCAGGAAAAGAATAGCCGGTCCACGGAATAATCGCAACCGAAGCTGAAAGACTCGTCCCCGGTGTACCAAAATGATTCGTCTGCATCCAGATGTGTGCAAGGGGAAAAGATTTTCCCCAGTCTTTTTCGATGTAACCCCGTCCCCCAGTGAAATCAATCGCAGTGTCATCGATGCAAAGCGTACCGGATATCTCATGATCCATACTGAGCACACCGTGATTGCATTCCATCACCGGAATCCATGCATACCACCCCATGACGCCAGGGGACCTCAATGTGATCGGCCATGGCTTGATGCCGGCGAATTCCAGAGTGCCTTTCATTGACTGTTGGTTGCCGTCGATACCGAGCGAGATCGATGTGCGTGTGAAGCGATTCGTGCCGATGCGAATCTCGAAACAGCCGGAATCATAGGAGAAACTCTCAAACGGAAATTGGTGATACGTCGACTTCCCGGTCACGCCGTTGAGAATCTGGATAAACGAGTGACGATCGCCATGGTTGTCATGGAGAAAAATGCCGGGGATCACTGCAAATTTCTGTCTGCCGGCGGCATCGACTATTTTGAAGTACCAGCCTTCGAAGAACGGTGGTTTTTTTGATGCACCGTGATAGTGTTCGGGATGGAAGAGGTTTCTATAGTAGGACATAGTCCGTGAGGTTGGTGAAGTTATAGAGTAAAGAAAAAACCACTGAGTGGCAAGGGAACCAGATCTGCCCATTTCGAGTGAAGCGCGTTTCGGATTTCCGAACAAATCTCCCGGTATGTCCAATGACGGTACTGTAGCTCGAGACTGTGGTCTCGATCCGTCAGATCCTTGGTCGCGACTCCACAGAGTCGCGCTGCAGATTTGGCTCCAGCCCACCGTAAGGGGATTTTTTGTGTTTTCTCCCCATAGTGGGCATATTTCACTGTTTTGGTGCATTGCATTTCAGGCAAATTATGACGTAATTTCACAGCAATTATGAACATCCGCTGTATGATAAACACAATATTCTCACTATATCCAAGGAGCAACAATGTCATTCTCAACAATCATTGAAGATGTGTGGGCACGGGAAATTCTCGACTCACGCGGCAATCCGACCATCGAGGTCGATGTTGAACTGGAAGACGGCACAATCGGTCGTGCAGCGATTCCGAGCGGTGCATCCACGGGTGAACATGAAGCCGTGGAGCTTCGCGACGGAGATAAAAATCGCTACAACGGCAAGGGTGTCCTGAAAGCAGTCGAAAATGTCAATGGCATTATCGCCGACGAGCTCATCGGTTTTGACGCGCAGGATCAGGTCGGCATCGATTCCATGATGATCGGACTGGACGGCACACCGAACAAAGCGAAACTGGGCGCCAATGCGATTCTGGGCGTCTCGCTCGCCATTGCAAAGGCATCGGCGAAGTCACTCAATGTGCCCCTCTACCGCTACATTGGCGGCACCAATGCGAAGATTCTGCCGACACCGATGATGAATATCATCAACGGCGGAAGGCATGCCGACAACAATGTGGACTTCCAGGAATTCATGATCGTTCCTGCCAACGCGCCGACGTTTGCTGAAGCACTCCGCATGGGCACAGAGGTATTCCACTCGCTGAAAGGCGTTCTCGCAAAGAAGGGATACAATACCGCGGTCGGTGATGAAGGCGGATTCGCTCCCAGTCTGAAATCGAATGAAGAAGCGCTCGACGTGATTATGGAAGCGATCACCAAAGCGAAATACAAACCGGGCAAGGATGTCTTCATCGCTCTCGACCCGGCGGCCAGTGAAATGTTTGAAGGCGGCAAGTACCTCTTCTACAAATCCAGCAAGAAGAAAATCTCCAGCGAAGAAATGGTGAAGTACTGGGCCAAATGGGTGAAGAACTATCCGATCATTTCGCTCGAAGACGGCATGGCGGAGAACGATTGGGATGGATGGAAGTTGCTGACCGAAGAACTCGGCGACAAGATTCAATTGGTCGGCGACGACCTCTTTGTGACCAATACCGAATTCTTGAGCAAGGGTATCGATCTCGGTGTGGCGAATTCGATATTGATCAAAGTAAATCAGATCGGTACACTGACAGAGACACTGGACGCAATTCAGATGGCAAACCGTGCCGGATACACCGCTGTCATCAGTCATCGGTCGGGCGAAACGGAAGACTCTACGATTGCCGATATCGCCGTGGCAACAAATGCCGGACAGATCAAGACCGGCTCCACCAGCCGCACCGATCGCATTGTAAAGTACAATCAACTGATACGTATCGAAGAAGAACTCGATACGAACGGCATGTATGCCGGCCTTGCCGCATTCAACCGGAAACATGGATAGATGTTGCTGTCGCGGCGGCGCTTCTGTTTCCAGGAAGAAACATGACGCGGTTGGAATTCATTTCGATAAAGAAGCAGAACTGTTCAATAATAAATTTTCCGGAGTACCCATGGCACCATCGATAAAATTCGGCACGGACGGCTGGCGCGGAATAATCGCCGATGATTTTACGTTCGCCAACGTACAAAAAGTGGCACTGGCCACTGCGCAGTACTTCAAAAAACACAAGAAGATTAAGAACGGTCTTGTGATCGGCTACGATTCGCGATTCTTATCGATGGAGTTTGCCCACACGACTGCGCAGGTAATTGCCAGCGCCGGCGTGAAAGTGAAGCTGGCGGACAAAATTTCTTCAACACCGATGGTGTCGCTTGCGATCGTGAAGATGAAAGCGGCAGGCGGCGTGGTGATCACCGCGAGTCACAATCCTGCAAAATACAACGGCTTCAAGCTGAAAGGCGATTTCGGAGGTCCGGCCCATCCGGAAATGGTAGCGGCGATGGAAAGAATGCTTGCGCCGATTCTGAAGGCAAAAGAGCTTCCGTTGAAAGTGAAATCGTTCGAGGATCTGCAGAAGAAAAAGATGATTGAGTTTGTTGATCTTACAAAGATTTACGTCGAAGACATCAAGACAAAGATCGAGTTCGATCTAATCAGAGCCGTCGGCATCAAGGTCATGTACGATGCGATGTTTGGCGCGGGGCAGGGTGTTCCGGAGCTGCTGCTTCCGAAAATCGGCACGATCCGCAACTCGTATAATCCTTCGTTTCTCGGCGGCCATCCGGAACCGCTGGCTCAGAATCTCGAAGAACTGAGCATGGAAGTGCGCGACGGACACTACGATATCGGCATTGCCACAGACGGCGACGCGGATCGCATCGGCGCGGTCGACGAAAAAGGAAATTTTGTCGATTCACACAAGATCTTCGCCATCCTCCTGAAATACCTGGTCGAGCGGAAACACTTCAAGGGCGAAGTCGCGAAGTCTCTTTCCGTCTGTCAGATTATTCCGAAGATGTGCCAGCGATATGGCATTCCGATGCATGAAACGGCGGTGGGATTTAAGCATCTCTGTCGTCTGATGACCGAGCGCAAGATTATTATCGCCGGCGAGGAGAGCGGCGGACTGGGTGTGATGGGACATCTGCCGGAACGCGACGGGATCTATGTCGGCTTTCTGTTGGCTGAAATCATGGCCGTGCGGCGAAAAAAGCTCAGCGAATTGGTGCAGGAATTGTTTGACGAGTACGGCGAGTTCCATTTCGGGCGTATTGATGCACACGTCACCGAGGCGGAAAAGAAAAAGATTGTCGGATTTTATTCAAAGAAGCCGAAGAAAGTGGGACCGTTCACAATCAACACCATCGACACCACTGACGGCTTCAAAATATTTGTGGACGGAGGGTGGATCCTTGTGCGTGCGTCGGGGACGGAACCGCTCATCCGGTTTTATGCCGAGGCCCCAACCAAAGAAAAAGTCGATGCTCTTCTCGCGGCGGCAATGAAACACGCATGAACGCTACCAATTATAATTACTACTACAATATCATGCCGGACGGGACGGTCAAGCAGATCAATCCGTTCACCGGCACGGAAGTGTGGGCGGTTCCCGGCAGGAGCAACAAACCGATCACGAACGATGTGCCGGAGACGGCTCAGCAGATCGAGCGCCTCTCTCCGGAAAACTACTGCAGCTTCTGTGAGAGCCGGTACAAAGAGATTTCCCCCGAGAAGTCGCGTCTGGAATTACGCGACGGTCAGTATGTCTGCACAGAGCGCCTGACACCCGATCTCTGCGGTTCCAGGCCGGCGGAGTTTCGCCGGGTCGCCAATCTGTTTGAAATCGTCACGACCGATTACTGGAAGAAGAACTACAACTACGCGCTTTCCAAGGATCTGATCGCATGGCGGGATGCCTTTGTTGCAAATCCCGTCGGTGCGGAACATATCAACGACGTCATTCACTTCAAACTGAAGCGCTCCGGAAAGACAGACCAGGAAATCCGCCGGAAATCCGAGTTCGACAAGCTCAAGATGGTGGATGCGTTGTTCGGCGGCTGCCATGAACTTATCATCAGCCGTCGCCACTACACGCCCGACGCACGGTATGACGTCGATCTCGCGTCGTCCGGTACGCTGACGCCGGAAGAGCACTATCAATATTTCAAGTTCACGATCGATGCCATGCGCGATATGCTGAAACACAATAGGTACATCCGGTATGTCAGCATTTTCCAGAACTGGCTGAAGCCGGCCGGCGCCTCCTTTGACCACTTGCACAAACAGTTGGTCGGACTGGATGAATGGGGTGCGACACTGCAAAGCCAGGTGTCGATGGTGCGCAACGATCCGAACATCTTCAATGAACTGGGGGCAAATTTCGCGGGACAATACAATCTCGTTTTTGCGGAGAACGAGCACGCAATTGCCGTTGTCGGTATCGGCCACCGGTATCCGACAATCGAGATCTATTCAAAATCATATTCGGCACGTCCGCACGAACACCCGGAAGAAGAATTGCGCGGCATGAGCAACATGGTGCAGGCATGCCATGCGGCCATGGGGAGTCAGATTTCCTGTAATGAAGAATGGTACTATACGCCCATCGATGCAGTGTATAAAATGCCGTGGCACGTTCTCCTCAAATGGCGCATCAATGTGCCGGCCGGATTCGAAGGCGGAACCAGCATCTACATCAATCCGATAACTCCTACCGATCTGCGGGACAAGGTTGTGCCCCGTCTCTACCGGCTGCGCGATGAACGACTCATCGAAAGTATGCGGATTGCGGAAGAATGCTCACTGACGCCGAATCCGTTAAAGTATTATCTGCGGTAACGCTGTCGGGCGGACTACCATGATCCTCGAAATTATTTTGATGTTCATCCTCTTCTGTGCGAGCGGCTTTTTTGCTCTTGCAGAGATCTCCATCATTGCGTCCCGCAAAGCCCGTCTGCAGCAGTGGGCGGACGAAGGGAACCGCAAAGCGGCAGTCGCCCTCGAACTTCTCAAAGACCCGTCCGCGTTTCTGTCCACGGTGCAGATCGGCATGACGTCCGTCGGTATTCTTGCCGGCGTGTTCGGCGGCGCGACATTTGCTGAACGGTTGAGCGTTGTGCTGTCCAGGGTGCCGGTATTTTCATCGTATGCGGTCGTGCTGGCAAACGGCGCCGTTGTCGTCGGCATCTCGTATTTGACACTCATCATCGGTGAACTCGGACCGAAGCGCATTGCATTGACGAACCCGGAACGATACGCCGTCGCGTTGGCGCCAATGCTGCTGACGATTTCCCGCGTGGCCAGGCCGGTCGTGCGCTTTCTGAGTCTTTCGACAAATACCGTCCTGAAGATTCTGCGCATACGGAAGACAGAGGAATCTCCGGTAACGGAAGAAGAGATCCGTGTTATGATCGATCAGGGAACACAGGCGGGTGTGTTTGAAAAATCAGAACAGGAAATTGTGGAGGGTGTATTTCGTCTTGGAGATCTGAACGTCTCTTCTGTCATGACACCGCGTGTGAAACTCATCTGGTTCGATGTTGCGGATTCTCTAGAAACGATTCAGGAGAAAGTGGGCGACAGCGGCTATTCCAGTTTTCCGGTCTGCCAGGGAACGCTCGAAAATGTGCTTGGTGTTGTGCAGGCAAAAGAGCTTCTCAGCCTCTCACTCAGGCATCAGATTATCGATCTGAAGAACATCCTCCATCCACCGCTGTTCGTTCCTGAAAACACGCCGGCGATGAAACTGCTGGATCTGTTCAGAAAAACGCATCCTCATGTTGCAATGGTGGTTGATGAATACGGCAGCATTCAAGGGCTGGTGACGCTGACGAATATTCTGGAGGCAATCATCGGCGAGCTTCCATCGGTGGACGAAGAGCACGACCCAAAATCCATTCAGCGGGAGGACGGCACATGGCTCATCAGCGGCATGATGCCCATCCAGGAATTCAAAGAGTTGTTCGAAATTGGGGATCTTCCGGGGGATGCGGAAGGCCACTATCAGACTGTAGGCGGGTTTGTGATCATGTACCTCGGGCGGATACCGACGGTCGCAGACCATTTTGTTCTCGACGGGAGGCGCTACGAGGTCGTGGACATGGACGGCCATCGAGTGGACAAAGTCCTGATCTCGTTCGAAACGGAAGAAAAGGGCGAAATAGGAAATACCACCTCCGGGTGGGCTCAGGAATAAAACTGCGCCAACATCACCAATATGGCATTTCCGGCGTTTTTACTGCAAAGTACTTTCCCGCATCCGTTCAACATCCTCATCCACCTGCGAAACAAATCGGAAAAACCGGAGGAAGAGAAATACCACACACGCATACACTGCAAAGCCTGCCAACCACATCATACCACTACCCTCGATTCTATTGTTGACCCCACTAGTTTGAAGCAAATAATATGCCGTAAATTCTAATTAGAAAGTCGCAGAAATCTTTCGATTTCCAAAGGTGGGGCACTCCGAATTCTACAAACAGTAAGGGAAAGTCAACCTTGTGGCTAAAAATGCGCAATATCGGGAAAATAGCTGAAGTTGCATCGGCAGTAAAAACGTTCTATATTATCACACTAAATCACAAAGTGTAGTTTATGGTGAGGTTGTTATGTCTGAATATATTCAAAATGTAGTAGCACAAGTCAAAGCAAAAAATTCAAACGAACCCGAATTTCATCAAGCAGTCGAAGAGGTTGTCGGATCCCTGGAATTGGTAATTGCACGCCATCCTGAATATCGCTCGGCAAAAATACTCGAACGCATGGTCGAGCCGGAACGCGTCATCATGTTTCGTGTACCGTGGATGGATGATCAGGGAGAGTTCCAGATCAATCGCGGCTTCCGTATTCAAATGAACAGTGCCATCGGACCGTACAAGGGCGGACTTCGCTTCCATCCTTCAGTCACGCTGGGTATACTAAAATTTCTTGCGTTCGAACAAGTCTTTAAAAACAGCCTCACGTCGCTGCCGATGGGCGGCGGTAAGGGCGGCTCCGATTTCGATCCCAAAGGAAAGAGCGATCATGAAGTAATGCGGTTCTGCCAGAGCTTTATGACGGAATTGTACCGTCATGTCGGACCCGACATCGACGTCCCCGCCGGCGACATCGGGGTCGGCGGCCGCGAAATCGGTTATCTGTTTGGACAATATAAGCGATTGACCAAAGAGTTCTCCGGCGTCCTCACCGGAAAAGGATTGAATTGGGGCGGCTCGCTGATTCGTCCGGAAGCGACAGGATTCGGTGTCGTCTATTTTGCACAGGAGATGTTGAAGACCCGCGGCCAAACGTTCGACGACAAGGCTGTTGCCGTATCCGGATTCGGCAATGTTGCATGGGGCGCCGTGCAGAAGGCGACACAACTCGGTGCAAAAGTGGTGACGCTGTCAGGTCCCGACGGTTTTGTGTTTGACAAAGAAGGCATCAAAGGGGAAAAGATCGACTACATGCTGCAAATGCGTGCCAGCGCACGGGATAGCGTGAAGGATTATGCAGATCACTTCAAGGTTGAGTTCCATCCCGGCAAACGACCGTGGGGAGTGAAAGTGGACGTCGCGCTGCCGTGTGCGACGCAGAATGAGTTGGACGATAGCGATGCGAAAGAACTATTGAAAAACGGCTGCTACTGTGTGTGTGAAGGCGCAAACATGCCGACGACACTTTCCGGCGTGAAAGTACTCCATGAAGCCGGAGTGCTCTACTCGCCGGGAAAGGCATCGAACGCCGGCGGTGTTGCCACCTCCGGATTGGAAATGAGCCAGAACAGCATGCGGCTTCCCTGGCCGAAAGAAGAAGTCGATCAGCGGCTGCATCAGATCATGATAAATATTCATAAGACCTGTCTTGAAAACGCGGAAAAGTACGGAACTCCGGGCAACTATGTGAACGGTGCGAATATCGGCGGATTCCTGAAGGTTGCAGATGCGATGATGGATCAGGGGTTGGTGTAGCGCAAGGAATGTTATAGAATGTGCGGGACAAGCGGGATAACTCATCCCCGCACATTCTATGATTCCAGACGGCATTGCCGAGCAGTCTGAACGGTATCGTCCGGCCGATCATGAGTAAAATAGATCATCTTACGATAGAAGACCTTTACGGAAGCCGCATCAAGACATTCCAGAAATTGATGCGGCACAAAATCCGCGACGTGCTTCTTGTCTCCAGTCTCTACGACGACTACCTGTTTGAGGAAGACGGACGGCTCTATGAACTGATCCGCCAGGAATCGCAGGTGCTGAATCTGAGCCACCCTCCGGAAATCACCCATGCCACCAGCGGCGCTGAAGCGATCGAGCTGGCCACCGTCGAGAATACTTTTGATCTCATCATTACCACGTTGCATATCGAAGATATGCACGTCATCAAGTTCGCACAGATGGTGCGGCAGGTGGGATTGCAGATTCCGATCGTGCTGCTTGCATACGACAACCGCGAGCGGAAAGACATTGTCACGAACTATGACACAACCATTTTTGACAGGATCTTTATCTGGCAGGGAGACTTCCGCCTCCTGATCGGCATCATCAAATGCGTGGAAGACCGGCTGAACGTCGAAAACGATACCATGACCGTCGGCGTCCAGTCGATCATCCTGGTTGAAGACGATGTGAAGTTCTATTCCTCCTATCTTCCCCTCATCTATACTGAAATTCTCAATCAATCGCAGCGCCTGATTCAGGAAGGTATCAACATCACGCACAAGATGCTGCGGATGAAAGCCCGTCCGAAAATCCTACTCTGCACGACGTACGAGGAAGCATGGTCGTACTATGAGAAGTATCAGGAATTTATTCTCGGGATTATTTCGGACGTCAATTTCAAGCGGAACGGCGTGAAAGATCCGGAAGCGGGAATCACCTTCGCGCGCAATGTGAAAAAACAGCATGAAGATATTCCCATCCTGCTGCAATCCAGCAACGCCGAGTTTGCCGGTGTTGCGAAGGAGATAGGCGCTTCATTCCTGCAGAAAGGTTCGCCGCGCCTGCTCCATGAGTTGCGCGAGTTCATGAAAAGCCACTTCGGCTTCGGCGATTTCACATTCAGAACAGCGGATGGCCAGGAAGTCGGCCGCGCGAGTAATCTCGGTGCCCTGGAAGATCAACTCCGCCGCGTGCCGGATGAGTCCATCGTGTATCATGCGGAGAGAAATCATTTCTCAAACTGGCTCAAAGCCCGTACGGAATTCTGGCTGGCCCACCGTTTGCGGCCGCACAAGGTGACCGATTTTGCGTCGACTGCCGATCTGCGCAACGAGCTGATTACGTCCCTGCAGAAATACCGTGAAGTGCGCCAGCGCGGAACCATCACCGAGTTTTCAAAAGAAACATTCGATCCGCGCAACAGCTTTGCACGCATCGGCGGCGGATCGCTGGGCGGAAAAGCCCGCGGACTTGGCTTCATCAATACGCTGATCAACACCTACAGTGTCCGTAACCGCTTTCCGGATGTGGAAGTGTCTGTCCCGTCCGCGGTTGTCATTGCGACGGACATCTTCGATCGCTTCATTGAAGAAAACCGGCTGGAGAATCTTTCGCTGAGCACCGCCGGCGACGATGAAATCCGGAAACGCTTTTTGGAAGCGGACAGATTCCCGGCGGAAATAAAAAGCCGCTTGTCGGAATTTCTGGCGATCATTCACGAACCTCTGGCGGTCCGGTCGTCCAGCCTGCTGGAGGATTCGCAATTCCAGCCCTTTGCGGGTGTTTACGAAACCTTCATGATCCCGAACAACAATCCGGATCATGCGGTGCGCCTGCAGGAACTCCTGGAAAGCGTCCGACTGGTGTATGCCTCGACGTTTCTCAAAGCTGCAAAAGACTACATGAAGGCCACGGCGTACCGCCTGGAAGAAGAAAAAATGGCGGTGATTATCCAGCGGATGGTCGGAGCCGAGCATCACGGACGATTCTATCCCGATTTTGCCGGAGTGGCAAAGTCCTATAACTTCTATCCGGTTCCTCCGCAATCATCCGAGGATGGTATTGTACTTGTGGCTCTTGGATTGGGAAAAACGGTGGTCGATGGAGGGAATACTGTCAGATTCTGTCCAAAGTATCCCCGCCATCTGATGCAGTTTTTCTCCACGAACGATACGATCAAAAATGCACAACAGGATTTCTATGCGTTGGATCTTTCAGAAGGCATCTTGAAGGAGGGGCACCATACGCCCGATAAATTTGTACGCAAGTACGATCTGAGCAAGGCGGAAGAGGATCAAACACTGTACTATGTTGGTTCCACGTACTCGGCGGAGAACGACTCGGTGTACGACGGCATCTCCCGTGCCGGGAAACGCGTCGTGACGTTTTCGCCGATTCTCAAACACAAGATTTTTCCTCTGCCGGAAATTCTGCAAATGATGCTGGATATGGGAACGTGGGGAATGGGCACTCCGGTGGAGATCGAATTCGCCGCATCGATGGGCATGCCACCGGAGAAACCGAACGAATTTGCCATGCTGCAGATGCGTCCTCTGGTGTTGAGTCATGAACTGGAAGAGCTCGATGTGGACGAGGCATCGAAAGGCAGCAGCATTTGCCAGAGCGACCAGGTGCTCGGGAACGGGGTCATCAAGGATCTCTACGACATTGTATGTGTCGATATTCAGAAGTTCGAGCGGCTGCGTTCGAAAGAGGTGGCGCTCGAGGTCAGTGCAATGAATGCAAAACTGCTGACGGAGAAGCGTCCGTACATTCTGATCGGTGTCGGCCGGTGGGGAAGTCTCGATCATTGGCTCGGTATCCCGGTGTCGTGGGATCAGATTTCAGGCGCCAGCGTGATTGTGGAATCAGGATTCAAGGATTTCAATGTGACGCCGTCGCAGGGATCGCACTTCTTCCAGAATATCACGTCGTTCCGCGTCGGCTATTTTACGGTGAATTCTTTTTTGAACCTCGGCTTCATCGACTGGGAATGGCTGCAGGAGCAGCCGGCCGTCGAGGAGCTGGAATATACTCGCCATCTCCGGTTTGATAGGCCCCTGACGGCGAAAATCAACGGGCATAAGAACAAAGGCGTCATTCTCAAGCCACAATAAGCAGAGTGATATATAGTGTGCAGCATTGTAATTGCTTAGCATAAAAAGATAGTCACGGAGAACACAGAGGACAAAAGACGAGAACACAGAGGCTGATCTGCATTCTCCGTCCGCTTCGCCGAGCTCAGCGAGGCGAGTGCTCTCTTCTCTTTCTCTGTGCGTCACCCCGAACGAGCGAAGCGAGTCGAGGGGCTCTGTGGCAAAGTCTTTCTTTCATGATTTAATCAGAGCGGTCAGATTTGCTCTGACTCACGCAACAACCACACATAACACTATATTGTCAGGAGGTATGCATGTCGGATTATGTAAAAGATCTAATGGCGGAAGTAAAAGCCAAGAACCCAGCACAGCCCGAATTTCATCAGGCCGTTCAGGAAGTTGCGGAATCGCTTGCGGTGGTATTGGATCGGCATCCGGAATATCGTTCTGCAAAAATTCTCGAGCGGATCATCGAGCCGGAACGTGTGATTACGTTTCGTGTTCCCTGGGTGGATGATCAGGGTGAAATACACATCAACCGCGGCTATCGTATCGAAATGAACAGCGCCATCGGGCCGTACAAAGGCGGACTGCGCTTCCATCCGTCCGTGACGCTGGGTATTCTGAAGTTCCTGGCGTTCGAACAGGTGTTCAAAAACAGTCTGACCACGCTTCCAATGGGCGGCGGCAAGGGCGGCTCGGATTTCGATCCAAAAGGCAAAAGCGATTTAAAGATCATGCGTTTCTGCCAGGCGTTTATGAGCGAATTGTTCCGCCATATCGGTCCGGATACGGATGTTCCAGCAGGCGATATCGGTGTCGGCGGACGTGAAATTGGATACATGTTCGGGATGTATAAGAAGCTGCGCAATGAATTCACCGGCGTTCTGACCGGCAAAGGATTGAATTGGGGCGGCTCGCTGATTCGTCCGGAAGCAACGGGATATGGCGCTGTCTATTTCGCCTCCGAAATGCTTTCCACGCGCGGGAAGACGCTGGAAGGGAAAACATGTCTCGTTTCCGGCAGCGGCAACGTGGCACAGTACACTGTCGAAAAAATCAATCAACTCGGCGGCAAAGTGGTCACGCTTTCCGATTCCAACGGCTACATCTATGATGAAAAAGGCATCAATGCAGAAAAGCTGGCATTCGTGATGGAATTGAAAAACGTCCGCCGTGCCCGTATTCAGGACTATATCGACAAATACAAGGAAGCAGTGTACACACCTGTGGATCCCAAAAATGACTTCAACCCGCTCTGGAACCATAAGGCAGACTGCGCGTTTCCGAGTGCCACACAGAATGAAGTCAACGGCAAAGACGCGGCCAATCTGGTGCGCAACGGGGTCTATTGCGTTTCCGAAGGCGCGAACATGCCGACGAATCTGGACGGCGTGAAGGTATTTCTCGATGGCAAAATTCTCTATGGCCCGGGCAAAGCGGCGAACGCCGGCGGCGTGGCTACTTCCGGACTTGAAATGTCGCAGAACAGTATGCGCCTTCCGTGGACGCGCGAAGAAGTCGACAACCGTCTCCGCATGATCATGAAGAGCATCCATGCAAACTGCGTCGAGAAAGCCGAGCGATTTGGAACACCGGGCAACTATGTGAACGGTGCGAACATCGGCGGATTTCTCAAAGTCGCCGATGCAATGATGGATCAAGGAGTCGTTTAGTAGCGTGTCGCAAAGTGTCCGACATCTCTTCCGTAGAACGCTGGCTTCTATTTTGAAATATTGATAGCATCAGCAGCCATTGCGAATCAAGGAGGTGTCGGACGCTTGCTATAAACACCTGTCAGGTCTTTTGTACTATGCCCATGCGCAAGAAAAATGACGACGTTGTCAATGCGCTCGATACCCTTCTGGTCGAGCACGGATACGGCAATCGGTTCCAAGGATTTCAGAACCTGATGCGATTGCGCATCCGCGATGTGCTTCTTGTTTCCAGTCTGTATGATCTCTACCTCTTTGAAGAAGACGGCCGACTGTATGAATTAATCCGGAATGAGTATCAGGGATTCAATCTAAGCCATTCTCCAGAACTCACCCGCGTGTCCAGCGGACACGAAGCCATCGCTCTGGCCAAGGAAGAGCGGCGCTTTGATCTCATCATCACGACGCTGCACATCGACGACATGCATGCCGTGACGTTTGCGCGCATGGTAAAAGAGTCGGGCATCAATATTCCGGTTGTGCTGCTGGCCCACGACAATCGGGAGTTGCAATACCTGCTGGTGAGCAACACCGCGTCGGTATTCGACAAAGTGTTCGTCTGGCAGGGCGATTTCCGCATCATCATTGCCATCATCAAATATCTGGAAGATCGCATGAACGTAGAGCACGACGCCCGTATGGTCGGCGTGCAGACGGTTATCGTCGTGGAGGACAGCGTCAAATACTATTCCTCCATTCTTCCGATTATCTATACCGAAATGCTCAAACAGTCGCAGCGGCTGATTTCCGAAGGCATCAACCTGACGCACAAGTTTCTGCGGATGCGCGCCCGGCCGAAGATTCTGCTGACTTCGACGTATGAAGAGGCATGGTCGTGCTACGAACAGTACAGCGAATTTATGCTCGGTGTTATTTCCGATATCGATTTTCCGCGGATGGGAACGGCCGATCCGCAGGCCGGCATCGCGCTCGCTCGCGCCATCAAAGAGGATCAGCCCGATGTACCGATTCTTCTGCTCTCGAATATGGCGTCGAACGAACAGCTCGCTCACGATACCGGTGCAGCGTTCGTGCTGAAAGATTCCCCGCTGCTGCTGAACGAACTGCGCCAGTTCATGGGCCATTATTTTAGTTTCGGCGATTTTGTCTTCCGTACGGACAACGGTATGGAAGTCGGCCGGGCGACCGACCTGCGAACCCTCGAAGAACAGCTGAAGATCGTGCCGGAAGAGAGCGTCAAATATCACGCAAAACGGAATCACTTCTCGAACTGGCTGAAAGCCCGTACGGAATTCTGGCTGGCCCATCAATTGCGTCCGCGCCGGGTGGAGGACTATCCGTCCGTCGAGGCGCTGCGGAACGATCTGGTGAATTCGCTCCACAACTACCGCAATATACGCCAACGCGGGATTATCGCCGATTTCTCCAAGGAATCGTTCGATCCGGAGACAAGCTTCGCGCGCATCGGCGGCGGGTCGCTGGGCGGTAAGGCGCGCGGCCTCGGATTTGTCAGCACGCTTATCAACGACTATAATGTCCGCGACCGTTTCGATGATGTGCAGATTTCTGTGCCTCCGGCCGTGGTCATCGGAACAGACGTGTTCGATCAATTCGTGGATGACAATAATCTTCGCAACTTTGCACTCAACTGCCGCGACAACAAGGAAATTACGAAGCGCTTTTTGGAGGCGGTGAAATTTCCCGAAGATATTCTCGGCGAACTTGCCGCATTCCTGGATATTATTCACACACCGCTGGCCGTTCGTTCATCCAGTCTGCTGGAGGATTCGCAATATCATCCGTTCGCGGGTGTCTATGAAACGTATATGCTTCCAAACAATCATGCCAATCCGCTTGTCCGGCTCAACGATCTGCTCAACAGCATCAAGCGCGTCTATGCGTCGACGTTCTACCAGGCGGCGAAGGACTACATCAAGGTGACGTCCTACCGTCTGGAAGAAGAAAAAATGGCGGTGATTATTCAGAAGATGGTAGGCAACAAACACGAGCAGCGCTTTTATCCCGATTTCTCCGGCGTGGCGAAGTCCTACAACTTCTACCCGCTTCCGCCGCAGACATCGTCGGACGGTGTCGTCTCCGCAGCGCTCGGACTCGGAAAGATGGTGGTGGATGGGGGTGCGACAGTCCGGTTCTGTCCACGCTATCCGACGGATGTTATTCAATTTCATTCTGTCGAAGAGACGCTCAACAATACACAGCGTGATTTTTATGCGCTCCAGCTGGATGCGAGCTCGGATTTTGGAACGGAGACACACGATCTGCTCGTCATGAAACACGGACTGGACGTCGCCGAGCGGGACGGCCCGCTCCGCTATGTCGGCTCCACGTACGATCCGGAAAACGACGCCATTTTTATCCCGATTTCTCCGGCGTGGCGAAGTCCTACAACTTCTACCCGCTGCCGCAGATCCTGGAACTGCTGCTGGACATGGGAACGTGGGGCATGGGAACGCCGGTCGAAATCGAATTTGCAGTGAACATGACCGTGCCGCCGGGAAAGCCGAGAGAGTTTGGGCTTCTGCAGATGCGTCCGCTTGTCATCAACCGCGAACTGGAAGAACTCAATGTCGAAACGTACGACCCGGAGAAGCTCTTGTGCCAAAGCGCTCAGGTGCTTGGCAATGGAGTGGTACAGGATATTTATGATATCGTTTTCGTCGATTATCATCTCTTCGACCGGTCGCGCAGCCTGGATGTCGCCGCAGAGGTTGCATCGTTCAATTCGCAGATGATCGCAGAGAGTCGTCCCTACCTGCTCATCGGTGTCGGGCGCTGGGGGACATTGGACCCCTGGCTTGGTATTCCTGTCGCATGGGATCAGATTTCGGGAGCGCGGGCAATTGTCGAGACAGCGTTCAAGGAAATGTCTGTGACACCCTCGCAGGGGTCGCATTTTTTCCAAAACATCACGTCGTTCATGATCGGCTATTTCAGTGTCAACACGCACAGCCATCAAGGATCGGTGGATTGGGACTGGCTGCTCCAGCAGACTCCACTGGAGAAGAAAGAATTTACAAAACACCTTCGATTCACATCGCCCGTAACCATTAAAATCAATGGTCACCAGAACAAAGGCATTATTTTAAAACCGGAGGTGCCCCGTGAGCAACGGTGAATCCCCTCACAAGCAGAAATCGCACGAAGCATGTCCGCACTGCGGGCATAAGCTGAGCCGCTGGGAACAGGTGCTGCTGAGTGTCGACAAAGCGCTGATGTGCAAGAACTGCTGGTACCGTATCATTCTGGATGTACGCGATGAAACGCCGGGACGGTCCACGCATGACGACCAACTACCACCGCAAGAAAACAAGTGAATCGTAAAATGGAAAGTAAGAGATATGCCACAGAGCCCCTCGACTCGCTTCACTCGCTCGGGGTGACGCACAGAGAAAAAGAAGAGAGCACTCGCCTCGCTGAGCTCGGCGAAGCGGGCAGAGAATTCATAATTCAACTTAATGGAACAGCACTGCAGCCAAATAAATGGATCGCAGATTACGAAGATGAAGACATAAATACCAATACGCTGTGTAATCCGAGACTTCTGAAAAACTCCTGGATGCCGGTCATTCTGAGCGCTTCGGCTCCGCTCAGCACAAGCTCCGCGAAGAATCCATTTGTTGTTTTCAGATCACAACGATGGATTCTCCGTCGCTGCGCGACTCAGAATGACAATCCGCGATGGTTTTTCAGACGTCTCAATCCATAAATCTGAGTAATCAGCGATCAAAAAGGCAAAGACTATGGAATCGTATAATTCTTTTCATGTCGCTCAAAAGCAGGTTGCGGAAGCGGCAAAGCTGCTGAACCTTGATCGCGCAACGGTCGAGTTACTGAGCTATCCGCAGCGGGAATTTTCCTGCACGCTTCCGGTAAAAATGGACGACGGATCGGTGAAGATTTTTCACGCCTACCGGATCCAGTACAATTTCGCGCGCGGCCCGGCCAAAGGCGGTATCCGCTTTCATCCGGACGAGACCGTGGACATCATCCGCGCTCTTGCGAGCTGGATGACGTGGAAGACTGCGGTGGTGGATCTTCCTCTTGGCGGCGGCAAGGGGGGCGTTGTCTGCGATCCCAAAAAACTTTCTGAACGCGAGCTGGAAAATCTCTCGCGTGCCTACATCCGCGCCGTAGCAGAATACATCGGCCCGGAAAAAGACATTCCTGCGCCGGACGTCTATACCAATCCACAGACAATGGCATGGATGATGGACGAATATGAAACCATCGTCCATCGGCATCAACCCGGTGTGTTTACGGACAAGCCGTTGCAGATCGGCGGTACGGAAGGACGGCGCGATGCGACCGCCCGCGGCGGTGTGACGACCGTGCGCGAGGCGTGTAAGATTCTCGATGTGAATCCGCACGGGCGGTATGCCATTCAGGGATTCGGCAACGCCGGACAGCGCGCCGCGCTGCTGCATGAAGAAATTCTCGGTGGGGGAAAACTGGTGGCCGTCAGCGATTCGCGCGGTGCCATTTACAATCCGGACGGATTCAATCCGAAAGATCTCGTGACACACAAACTGACAACCGGAACGGTGCGCAGTTTTCCGGGCGCGCAGCAGATTTCGCACGAAGAAATTCTGGAGCTCGACGTGGACGTGTTATACCCGGCGGCGCTTGAAAATGCGATTTCGGAGTTGAATGCCGAGAAAATCAAGGCGAAAATCGTCTGTGAGCTCGCCAATGGCCCCACGACGCCC
The DNA here is from genome assembly GCA_026390635.1 of Ignavibacteriales bacterium. Classification (GTDB taxonomy): domain Bacteria; phylum Bacteroidota; class Ignavibacteria; order UBA10030; family UBA8401; genus JAPLFO01. The sequence continues at coordinate 100,492 of JAPLFO010000148.1, read as the reverse complement.
GAGGCTGATCTGATCCTTTTCCGCAAAGGAGTGCACGTCATCCCCGATATTCTTGCAAGCGCGGGAGGCGTCACGGTGTCGTATTTTGAAATGGTGCAGGACAGTTACTCGTACTTCTGGGACGAAGATCTGGTGCACAAACGTCTCGATCAGAAACTGACGAAGGCGTACCACTCCGTACAGCAGGCGATGGTTCAGAAACGCGTCCATCCGCGACTGGCCGCAATGGTGGTTGGTGTTGCGCGCGTTGCGGAAGCATGCAAGTTGCGGGGGTGGGTGTAGATGGCAGATTGCGCAGATGATGCAGATTCTTTCTCGTTCCCAAGCTTTCAGAGTGTGTGAAAACTATGGAGTTAGTCATTGCGAGGCGTTTTCTGCCGAAGTCCAGAGGATGCCGTACAACGGCACACTCTGGCTTCTATTCAAAAAAAAGATCGCCACGTCGCTTCGCTCCTCGCGATGACTTCGTCGCGAGTTTTCACACCCTCTGTCCGCTCGAAACGCGATACATTAGAATCGGTACGATAAACTCACAATCGACGTCGTCCATTGATTTTGAAGAGAGAGGGTCGGCCTCATCGACATGGCAGCCAGTCCCTCCGGATGCACCTGAAATGACAACGAACTGCCTGTTGCTCTCTGACCCGCTTCCGGCGCATACCGTTGATACATTGCCACAAAGCCGACAAGCGAACCGACCGCACTAAACACGGCCGCCACTTCACCGTTCGCTCCCGCGATGAACGGAATTCCTCCTCCGATCAACATGCCGCCGAAAGCTCCGAACATAATGTAGGTCCCTTCAGCGGTTGAGAAATCCTTTCCTTTCACAAGATAGTTGCCGATAGTTCCGCCAATGAGACCTCCAATCATCGCCGTGCTGACGAAGGTCTTTGAATTGTCTACATGCGCCGCAAGGAGAATGGAAATGGGCACATATGCACCAAGCATAGCCGCTCCGCGGAACACGCCGACATCTCCGTTCGTGTACGAGTCATCCTTCACCATCAACATGCCGGCAGCTGTGCCGACAACGGAACCAATGAGCATCGATGTCGAGATGGACCGGGCGCTGGTCTGATCCATAAGCGACGATATGCCATATCCGTACAAAAGGCCCGCGCCGCTCATTGTGCCCAGCATTTCAACACCGCCCCCGGAGAGCTTGAGTCTCTTACCGGTCTGATATCCAAGAATTCCTTCCAGAGTGGAAAAAATCATCGCAGAGGAAACATATCCCTTGCCCATCTTTTCATTGTTCCCCACAATGATGGCGACCATGACGCCATGTGCGAGTCCCATCATCGATCCATAGAAAGAAAGATTGGCAGTTGATTCGGAAATCTCCATTCTCTCCGTTGCTGAATGTGCGATCAAAATGCCGCCGGCACTGATGAGAAGGTAAGTTCCAATTGCGGCACTGCCCTCCATTCCGAGCAGATAGGGAATTCCCCAGCCGTAGAGGCCGAGGGAGAGCGTGTAAGCACCACCGAGAAATGTTGGCCGTCCGCTTTGATCGATTCCAGCCATCGGAGCGAGCCGGCGCAGCGATTCGGCCACGCGCTGCTGAAAGCGCTGCGCTTCCGCCGCCGACAAAAGCGTTCTTGATTTCAAAATCTGGCCGTTTGCACGGTACCAGACTTCACATGCATATGTCGAATCGGGAAGCCGAAAAAGTCCCCTCGTCAATTCGGTCGATGCGCTTCAGCGTGTCGAATGGAATGAGCACTTCCTGAGATGAGGCAGTGCTGGCGACGACAAACAAATAGAGGAGAAGAATGTGTCCATTTCGCATCATGATTTTCCTTGTTTCCGCAAGAAGAGTTACGTCTCACTTTCATGCTGTGACCATGCGGGGAACCAACGTCGCCGGGATGATCACGGTGAGCATGTTGATCGTCTGTTCCTTTGGAAATCCATTCACAAGGGGTGACGGGGAAATATACGAATCTTTGACAATCATGGGCAAGAAAGATATATTGACCACAGTCGCTACTGGAGTCTGGCCACAGAGAACGCTGTGGAAAAAGCAAATGGTTATCGAGCGTGGTTCGACTGCGCTCGCCAACTAAAGCCGGATGACCGTGCGTGGTGTTGCTTTGTCTCATGAGCCTCGGCGGGTTTCGACTGAGTGCAGCCGAAGTACTTGACGTTCACTAGAAGGAAACGTTTTCTTCCGAAGGATGTCTACGATATCCTTCGAGATCCTTTGGACTGTGCCCTTCCGAATGATGCCCGCGGCATCATTCGAGATCTTCTGGACTGCGGCAAAACAGTCTTCTGACATCTGAGAAATGATTACCGCCATGACACTTCCATTTCCTCGTTTCCTTGTCGCTTTGGCAATCGTATTGCCGGCGTTTCTCTCCACTGGCCGATCACAAACATCGCGCGTTACCATTTCGGTCATAGCGCCAGCTCCGTTGAAGAAAAACGACATCATCACCATTGCCGGCAATTGTGACGCATTGGCATCGTGGGACGCAAGCTGCATAACAATGAATCGTGTGAACGATTCCCTCTGGTCATTGACATTCGCAGTTCCCACCGGCTTTGATCTGGAATTCAAAATCACCCGGGGCAGTTGGAAGACAGAGGCAATTTATCAGAAGGGACAGATTCCGCCCAATACCGGAATCCATGTTCTGGGCGACACGGGCTTGACCTTGCGTCCGATCTCATGGTTGGACGGAACACTTCTTTCCACCGGAGGCATTACAGGAACGGTGCGCTACCATCGTGCTATGGAAGGCGAAGGACTGACTGCCCCGCGCGACGTCATCGTGTGGCTGCCGCCGTCATACAGCAGGAAATTGCAGAAGCGGTATCCGGTGCTCTACATGCATGACGGCCAGAACATTTTTGATCCGGCAACATCTTTCACGCAAATCGATTGGCGCGTTGATGAAATTGCAGACAGCCTGATAAAAGCGGGCGCTATCGACGAGCCGATCATTGTCGGCATCTATAACAACGGGCCGCGCCGCCGTCCCGAGTACTCCGATACAAAAGAAGGACACGCGTACGTTAATTTCGTCATCCGGCGTTTGAAACCGATGATCGACAGTACCTACCGGACGATGCCGGATGCAGATCATACCGCGGTTATGGGATCTTCCATGGGCGGATTGATTTCGTTCCTCTTTGCGTGGTGGCATCCGGAAAAATTTTCCATGGCCGGATGTCTCTCGAGCGCATTCCTGATTGACAGCAATAAGACCCTGAAGGAAATCCGTCTCTATGCCGGACCGAAAAAGAAAATGCGCGTCTATCTCGACGACGGCGGTGTTGGCCTGGATGCACAACTGAAACCGGGATTCGAAGAAATGACCTCTCTACTTGAGTCGAAGGGATATCAGCCGGGCGTCGATCTCCAGAGTGAATTCTATCCCGCTGCAGAGCACAATGAACGGGCTTGGTCGCAGCGCGTGTGGAGATCTCTGACGTTCTTCTTTGGAAAGCACCGTAATCAGCCGCAGCTCTCCACTGCAACGTTGGAGGATGGCGGAATCGTTCGGCTGGACAGGACACAAAAACGCATCTATCTTGTCTTTACGGGACATGAATTCGCCGACGGCGGTGATGTCATCCTAAAGACATTGAAAAAACACGGCGTTCAAGGGTCTTTTTTCTTTACCGGTGATTTCTACCGTCAGAGGAAATTTGGATGGCTCATCGAACGATTGCACAAGGACGGACACTATCTCGGCGGCCACTCAGACAAACATCTTCTCTATGCCGATTGGGCGAAACGGGATTCGCTGCTTGTCACAAAGGAAGAGTGTGTGCAGGATCTCAAAGACAACTACGCAGCCATGAAGCCGTTTGGTGTTACAATGAAAAGCTCGCCGTTCTTTCTTCCGCCGTATGAATGGTACAACAGGGAAGTTGTTGATTGGTGTGAAGAACTTGGGCTCACACTTGTGAATTTTACCGGAGGCACATATTCCAATGCCGACTATACCACGCCCGATATGGGCAGCCGATATCTCTCCAGCGACACACTCTATCGCCGCATACTCGCCTTTGAAAAGAATCATGGAGATGGATTGAACGGCTTTCTTCTCCTGATTCATTTCGGCACCCATCCGCTCAGAATAGACAAATTGTACAATAGATTGGATGAGCTGATGACGGAGCTTGAGCGGCGCGGTTACACATTTCATTCGTTGAAAGAATATTCAGGTGGTATGGAATAGAGCCACGCAGGGTCTTCGGCGGCAGGATGAATACGTAACTACCCCAAAGGATTGATTGCGGCAAGAAATCATTATCGAAAGGACGAACGATGAAGAGAATGCTATTGTTTTGCGGCTTTAGTGCCTGGATACTGATAGGATGCAGCAGCGGAAAACCGGATACATTCGCCGCCCTGGCAGATGCACGCTGGGATGGAGTCATCCTGCGCGCGGGCATGAGCTATGATGATGCATGGCAAAAGATCGTCTATATCATCGCACGGCGCTTCGACATAGAGATGGTGCTGAAGGACGAAGGATACTTGAGAACGGCGTGGTCTTTTTCAAAAGACAAGAACGGCAGAGTGTTGGAAAACAATCGCGACCGCGCCATTGTAAAATTCACAGCAGACAAGAAAAAAGTGGAATTCAAAGTTGAGCATCAATTCAACGACAGGGATTGCTGGATCGCGGGGGCGGATACATCCGCGAGCAATCAGGTGTTGAAGGGGATTTCGATGAGTGTTGGTCAACCGGTGAAGTAGAAGGCAACATCCCTGAGAGCAAAAAGAGAACAGACCTCTGTCTCCTGTGGCAAAGGTCATTCTCATTGGTTAGCCGGGCGCGCCTTGCCGTCCGTGGCTCGGCTCTGCTCGCCAACCGTGGCGTCATGCGATATAGAGATTGTCTGGGTAAGAAGGGACTGCTGGCCGAGAATAAAGCGGAGCAGCGGGAAAGTCAATCTGTCGCCGCTTCTGCTGTTTGGGGGAGTATCCCCTCGACGCCGCGTTTTCGGTGATTCCACCGGTACAAAACGAGCGCGGGGATGACAAAACTGCCGATGCCGACGAGGAGTTTGATCTCGAAATTGACCGTGTCTGCAACCCCGTTTGAGGGAAGTAGTGCGAAAACCACACCGCCGAATGTGCTGAGAAATCCAACAATGCCTGTTGCATAGCAGAGCCAGGATTTTTGGAAGTAGCCGGGTCCCGATGGAAACTGTTCGGGGTAAAAGCGGATACGGATGAGTGCCGCGAACATGTAAAGATACGGAATCAACTGCAGAATAATCGTGCTCTGCAGAAGAATTAAATACATATCGTGAACGGTGGATCCAATCGCATTGACGACAATGAAGAAACTCGAAGCGATTCCCTGCACTACGAGCGCCACATAGGGTGTGTGATACCGTGGATGAATCTTTCCCAGCGCAGAAGGAAGAAACCGATCCAGCCCTATCACAAACGGAATACGCGCGGAACCCGCCAGCCAGGCCGATGTATTGCCCGCGGCGTTGAAACTCATCAGTACTGCAATCGGCGCGACGAGCCAGAGAAGGTTGACCCTTTCTGCCGCCCGTTTCACTCCCTGCAATATCCCGTCGATGACTCCGATTTCGTTTGCCGGAATTGTCGATAAGATCGCAAAGGTCGACATCACATAGAGCGCCACGGTGACAATGCCTGCGGCGATTGCCGCCCGTGGAATATTGCGCAGCGGATTTTTGATTTCGTCACCGATCACCGATCCCAGTTCAAGCCCGACGAAATTCAAACAGACGACGCTCAATAGCGACATGGACCGCCAATCGCTCCACTCCGGCATCATTGTTGAAAATGAAATTGCATTTGCAGCGCCATGTGTTCTCAGCGCGATGACGCCGATAAAGAGGATCAGTGACGCTGTCAGAAACGTTCCAAAGGCCCCGATGGTCTGCACCCACTTTCCCACACCGAAGCCGAGAATATTCACTCCGGTAATGATCCAGAGCAATGCAAGCGAGATGAGTCCCATCAGGAGCGGATTCCGTCCGACTTCGGCGGTGGCCTCGCCGCCGATGAATGCCATGAATCCGACGATATAGAAAAGGAGTGTCGGAATGTAGAAAATATTGTTCGTCCAGTAACACCATCCGGAGGCAAAACCGTGAAAATCTCCAAAGGCGGTTTTGTTCCAATTATAGATGCCGCCTTCCTGTGGATAGCGTGCCGAGAGTTCCAGGACGGCAATTCCCTGAGGGATGAAGAAAAACAGAAATCCGATGATCCAGAAAAGAATTGCGCCGGAACCAACGGCGGCGACGACGGGGACGCTGTTCAGGTTGACGAGGGCAGCGATAAGGAAAAAGCTGAGATCAAATAATCCCAGCACGCGTGTCAGGTGAGGAGTCTCTTTTCCCAATTCCTGCTTATGTTTCCTTTAGTCCCAAGGGGATGCCCCTGGATGAATGATTGTTGCGGCGGAGCGACGGCAAAGTGTATTGCAGGAATGTCGCGCTCTCAATAGTTGTGAGATAATAATATTTTTCCGGGAAATTGCAAAGGACTATTTTGCCTTTTTTTACTGTAAGCCGGTTTAGTGTCAGGAGCGGGAGAAGGGATTGAAGTCGGTCCCGTGGTCATAGTAGTCCTCCGCCTCCTCTTTCTTCAGCCACGCGACAACGCGATAGGTGACAGGTGTCAGAATGGCCTCTACTCCGGTCTTGAACACATAGTTGGAGATGATAACGGCCGTCAGGGTCGCAGTGGGAAGCATGCCCCAGAAGGCGATCATGACAAAGAGCGCTGTATCGACAAACTCGCCGACAACTGTGGAGCCGATAGTTCGCATCCACAGATGACGCCCTTTTGTCCAGATTTTCAGTTTCGCGAGTGTGTAGGAATTGGAGAATTCCCCTGAAAAGAAAGCGATCAGGCTTGCCGCGACAATGCGTGGAGTGAGCCCGAGGATTTTGTCATAAGCGTCCTGGTTGATCCATCCTTGGGCAGGAGGCATTGCGCCGACAACCATAAAGATGATCGACATGAGGAGGGCGCTTCCGAATCCGATCCAGATTACCTTCCGGGACCGCCGATAGCCATAGACCTCGGTAAGCACGTCGCCGAATATGTAGCTGAGGGGAAAGAGAATTGTTCCTCCGTCAAAAGTGAAAAGAGACAATTGTACTATTTTTGACGATGCAACATTGGAGATCAGCAGCACCGCGACAAAAAGGCCTGTGATTGTATCAAGATGTTTATAGGTCCTGTGCATGTTCAATAGTGTGTCAATTCGCTTGATTTCTCAACAACCGGCTCCCGAGCGAAGTCTCCCCAGGGCGCCGAATGTCTCGCGTTTTGGATACCCCGGCTTCGCTCGATCTGCCGCTGGAAAACCCGGCTTCTTTCAGCCGGGACTCACTCAAATTTTTTCAGCAGATCTTCTATAAGTGAACGATGAACTGTGAATCCGAGCATTTTCAGCTTCACATAATCTTCGCTGTAGAAATAGTAGCCCGGATGATCGTTGTTGCGCGCCCCGCTCCCGGAATCCTTGATGAGGTACCAATCCTTGCCGCCTTTTTCCTGGTAGCCGACCAGATGAATGCCGTGATCGTCGCCCGACGTGCGATTGTTGAATCTGAACTCGCGGGCATTGTCATCAATTGCCGATGTAGGAATATCGAATGTCGGCACGATAGCGATACCGGCATGTCCATCCATGCCCGGCTCCGACGTATCGCCGCCGATACAAATGGTGTGTCCCGCACGAATGGCTTTCTTGATGATTGAAATGAAATCTGACAGGGGAACGTTGCAGTAGTCTTTATTATGCCACCAGTTGTCGGGAACTTCGTATTCGGCTCTTGTGTACCAGGGCCTACTCATCGTCGACATGATTTCGACATACTCATCCAGATTCAAGTGTACGACGTTTTTCAAGTACTCCTGCGGAGTCGTCGATACGCCGTTGACGGTGATGGTCGCAGGGGGCGCACCGAGATAATGATCCAGAATCGACTTCACGGTGGAAACGACGACGTGTTCATCCCACGCGTTGGAGCTCTTTACGGAAACAAGATAGGAACGGAGTTCTTCGAACATTTTGTCGTGGTAATAGACTTTTTGTCCGGGAATCATGCCGGTGTACGCTTCGGCCGGTACGATGCCGTACTGCTTCCAAATCCGCGGTACTGCGTTGGATTCTGATCCTTCTCCGAATTCCGAATTCCCGCGCTCCTGAACGTAGCGTTTTGCCTTCTCGACATATTCCCAATACACCGTGTAGAGTTCGGAGAGTTTGATTTTTCGTTTTGTCTGGCGGTAGATCTCCGATTCAAAATAGGATGTTGCTGAGAAGCACCAGCACATGCCGGAGCTGCCCTGTGATATCGGAGCATTGTGCCAGACCTGTATGAAGTCTTTTGGGGCTTTCGGATAGTCGATACCGGAAAGGTCGATGCGCAGCTCTTTCTTTTTTACGTCTTCCTTTTTGGAGAACGCATCGGCATCCTTCTTGATCTGATCAAAGAATTCGTTCTTTGGTTCGACGTAGATCGCTTTGTCTTTCCGGTCTGACTGTGCTTGGACCGACCAGACGCAGAGAACAACTGCCATTCCAATGGCAATAACTTCTTTCTTCATACCACGCTCCTTAAGTGTTGTTGATGTCTGCCGGCGCCAGCGGTATAACGTGGTTCTTTCTGATTCTGTGCGATAAAACTCTTGAGACGAAAGAAACGAAAATAGTCAATGCTGCATTCTGTCTTGTGCCCTCTGTGGCAAACACATTTCGAGACGTCTGAAAAACCATCGCGGATTGTCATTCTGAGTCGCGCAGCGACGAAGAATCCATCATTGTGATCTGAAAACAACTAATGGATTCTTCGCGGAGCTTGTGCTGAGCGGAGCCGAAGCGCTCAGAATGACCGGCATCCAGGAGTTTTTCAGAAGTCTCATTTCATTCTTTCCGCCGAAAACAATCCTTCATATCGCAAATTGAGCATTGATATTCTTCCCGCTTCACCTTTCTACCCAATCCGATGATGCCGCTGGTGGATTTTTTCGGGAGCATCAATGCGCTCGCTGTCAGAGTGATGCCGCAGAAATTATCCGGCAAGAGGCTGAATAACTTATGCTGTTCACTCACATTCCAATCGCAGTATCCCGGACTATAGCGATTGGAGATTCTCCAATCCCTTACAGCAACATCGGCGGCCAGCCGCTTCTCCAGCCAGTCCGCCGTCAGTTCCGCAATTTCCGATCCGGTAGAATCGACAAGATATCCTTTGAGGTGGTTGCCGGACTGAAATAATTCATGCGACCATACATCCAGCGGCGTACCCGCTGTGGTCGCATAGACGGCGAGTGTTTCCGCCTGTCGCACCCGCTTGGCGATAATGGGGCCGGTGAGAAACTCAGTGGCACCACAGTGAATACGATCCGGAAAAACAGACAACTCCTCCGCCGAGATAATGCGATATCCGCAGCGAACTTCGCATCGTTCCGGCAATGCCGAAAGGATGTCGTCCAATTCAGCGAGGACGTCCGGCGGGGGAGGCGTGGATCCATATCCCAGTCCATGTGAGATGGTATCGCGCGAGAGTCCAAGTTCTTCAAGCGGAGGCGCCAGTGTGATGGCGTGAGCTCTTGATGCTGTGTGCGTTGCCATAGGTAATAAAAAAGGTAGCAAAATAGTGCGTGAAAAAAAAGTGCGGCGCATAATGAGAGTTACTAGGGATCCCTTGGGGACGAAGGATGGACGCTCGGTGACCGGAAATTCATCATGGCCTGAATTTCCAGCATTTTCACCATATATACCTTGCATCCACTACAGTTAAAATTGTATCTTATTAAAATACATCGTAATTACTCAGCGTAAAAAACTGCATCCCCTGCTTGACATGCTGAGTAACTACACTCCCCCTCTATGAATAGGGAGGTGAGCTGATGTCCTTTATCCGAATGAATGGATTGAAAATGCACACTCGAAAAACAACCATTGTCGCTCTCTTTTTATCTTTACTGCCGGCAATGTATGCCGTCGGCGGAGACAAATCGCGTTGGAATGAAATGATTGGATCCGCCTACACAGACAATCGCTCGTATGCTCTGCTCCAGCAGATCTGCGACGAGGCCGGCGGCCGTGTAATGGGATCGCCATCGAACGAAAAAGGAATGTCGATTCTTGTAGAGGAACTCAAATCTCTCGGAGTCGAAGCCCGGAAAGAACCCTTCACCGCACCAGGTTGGATTCGTGGAGCACAGGAAGTGAGCATGACGGTGCCAATCCGGCGCCAACTCCGCTCGATCGAGCTTGCGTATGTGGATCATCATGAAACGTTCGAAGCTCCTGTTGTCTTTGCGGAGTTTGGATTTGATGAATCCTACGCGTCCATTGATGTCGCGGGAAAAATTGTCTTGGTGACGCAACAACGTCCCCCGGAAAAATCGCCTCTTCTCCGGCTGGAATGCATCGAGATTGCCGCCCGCCACGGAGCCAAAGGCATTCTGTTCATCAATGACAGAAATGGAACAATGACGCTGGAAGGAGTCAGCAATTTTGAAGGGAAACCGTCTCTCCTCCCAGCCTACAGCATCACGTTTGAAGAAGGAAAATGGATGGAGCGTCTGTTGAAGGACGCACAAGAAGTTCGTGTCACAATGAAGACCGAATCCCGCTGTGCCGTACTTTCCACCGCAAATATTGTTGCAACGTTTCCGGGAGTATCAAAAAGAAAGATTGTCGTGGGAGCACATTTTGATTCCTGGGATATGGGACAAGGCGCCATTGATAACGGGATCGGCAGCGCGATTCTTTTTGATTTGGTTCGTCTTCTCAAAAGCCATGCACCAAAGAACTACTATACCATTGAACTTGTTTGGTTCAATGGTGAAGAGCTGGGTTTGTGGGGATCGAAAGACTATGTCGTCGCGCACGACAAAGACGACATTCTCGCCATGATTAACATGGATATGACAGGTACCCCGACCGGTTTTAATGCCATGGGTTTTGACGAATTCATTCCGTTCCTCAAAGGCATTGCGACACAACTCAGCGGCTTCGATCTGAAAGATGGGGTGGTGAATCAACCCGGACTCAGCAGCGATCATCAGGAGTTTATGCTGCGCGGTATTCCGACCATGTCCATGCAAGCGCACCTTGACGACGATATGGGGAAGTACTATCACGAAATGGGTGACACCTTCGACAAAGTGAGCAAACGCTATCTTTCCGACGCTGCAGCGATTGTCGGTGTTCTGGTTGGCGAGTTGGCAAACGATCGTTCTATTGACTCCCATCGCCGGAATGCAAAAGAGACCGCCGAGTTGATGAAGAAATTCAAGCTGGATGATCGATTGAAAAAAATGAAAGAATGGAATTTCAAAGAACAGTAATCGGGAGTATTCATGGAACACAGAACCACAGAAACACGACCCGCGCCCCCCGCTGTATTCCGTTGGGTTGTTCTCGTTCTGATCAGCTTTGCAATGTTCGGCAATTATTATATTTACGACAGCATCAGCCCGCTGGCGGATCTGTTGAAGGCGCAGCTCCACTTTTCCGATTCCAATATCGGACTATTGAATGCCATCTATAGTTTTCCGAATATCCTGATGGTGCTGGTCGGCGGCATCATTATCGACAAGATCGGCACGCGGAGGTCCGTTTTCATCTTCACCGTGCTTATTATGCTTGGTGCCCTTGTCACCGCGCTGCAGGGACAACTCGTTCTGATGGCGGCAGGGCGGCTGATCTTTGGATTGGGTGCCGAATCGATGATCGTCGCGATTACTACCATTATCGCCCGCTGGTTTAAGGGAAATAAACTCTCCTTTGCCTTCGGCCTGAACCTGACGGTGGCAAGGCTCGGATCATTCCTCGCCCTGAATTCGCCGACATGGGGAAAAAAACTCTATGAGTACTGGCAGTCGCCGCTCTGGGTGACCGTGGCGGCCGGTGTCTTTGCCGTGGTCTGCATCATTGTCTATTACATCGTTGATGCTGCTGCCTCGAGCAAATATGCGATGGCCGAGGAGGGTTCGCAGGACAAGATTGAATGGAGCGAGATTCTGAAATTCAATACGTCGTTTTGGTTCATTACGGCTCTCTGTGTGACGTTCTACTCTGCGATGTTCCCGTTCCAAACTTTTGCAATAAAATTTTTTCAGGAAGCACACCAAACAACGCGCGAAGTCGGTGGAAATCTCTCCAGCATGCTGACTCTGGCGGCGATGGTCTTTACTCCGCTCTTCGGCTTGCTGGCGGACAAGATTGGAAAGCGTTCCCAACTGATGATGGTCGGCGCTTTGCTGATTGTTCCGGTCTATCTCATCATGGCGTATCATATCGATCTCGCCGCGATGATCGGATTGCAGGGCGGTATCGGAGTTGAATCCGCGTTTTTTGGGATCGACAAGGCGGTCATTCCATACTCGCTGATCGTTCCGATGTCCATGATGGGAATTGCCTTTTCGCTCATTCCGGCGGTCATGTGGCCGATGGTGTCCCTGGTTGTTCCATCGGCAAAACTTGGAACGGCCTACGGATTGATGACAATGATACAAAACGTCGGCCTCTTTGGATTTAATCTCCTTATCGGTTGGGCGAACGATTACTCCGGGGCCAGCGCTGTCAATCCGGGAGGCTACACGCTCGGCATGTGGATCTTTTCGAGCCTGGGTCTTTTTGCGCTGTTCTTTGCGTTCATGCTGCGGCGGAGCGAAGGTGGGTCAAACGCCCATGCGAGCACGGCAAAGTAAAGAATGAAAAGATCTGCCACGGCGAACGGTGGGCACGGTCTCATGACCGTGCCTCGTGGATGCTTTGCGATCTCGTTCCCAAGCTCTGTTGGAACGTATGAAGAGTGATTATGATGACAGAATTGAACGCACATAATTTGCTCCACCTTCGCATCGCCATCGGAATTGCCCGGCGCGCGCGGGAACACGGCAATCATCCATTTGGAGCGATTCTGGTTGATGAAAACGACCAGTGTCTGCTCGAAGCTGAGAACAATGTCATCACAGCGAAAGATTGCACCGGACATGCGGAAACCAATCTTGTTCGTCTGGCATCTCAAAAGTTCAGCGAGGAACAGCTTGCCCGGTGCACCCTGTACACGAGCACGGAACCGTGCCCGATGTGCTGTGGTGCAATTTACTGGAGCAAGATCGGGCGCGTCGTCTTTGCCTTGAGCGCTGCAAGTCTATATGCGCGAACAGACAATGCGGCCGATAAGAAGCTGCCGCCCGGACAGACGATTTTGTCTGCCGGCGGCATTCAAATAATCGGTCCGATGATCGAGGATGAAGCGTTCAAAGTTCATGAGGGATTCTGGAAATAGTTATGTACGGCATCGTTCCCAAGCGGAGCTTGGGAACGAGAGAAACATTCTCTGTGTTCTCATCTTTTGCTCTGTGTCCTCTGTGGATTATCTTTCTAATAAGAATCATTAAATGTATACTCTCTCATCCGACTATACTCCTCAAGGCGATCAGCCCGAAGCCATCAAGCAATTGACCGAAGGCGTACTGCGTGGGGATAGATTTCAGACGCTGCTGGGTGTGACGGGGAGCGGCAAGACGTTCACAGTGTCGAACGTCATCGCGCAATTCGACCGGCCGGTGTTGATCATGTCGCATAACAAAACGCTTGCGGCACAACTCTATGCTGAATTCAAAGGATTCTTCCCGAAGGACCATGTTGAGTTCTTCATAAGCTATTACGATTACTACCAGCCGGAAGCATATGTTCCCTCCACCGACACGTACATCCAAAAAGACTCGTCGGTGAATGATGAGATCGATCGCCTGCGGCTGCGGGCGACGAGCGCGCTGTTGAGTGGAGAGAGAAACGTCATCGTCATCGCTTCTGTCAGCAGTATCTACGGTATCGGCGCGCCGGACGACTGGATTCAACAGATGGTCGTCGTTAAGAAAGGCGACCACATCGAGCGCAACAAACTGCTGAAACGATTGCTGGATATCCTCTATACACGGAATGATTATGAATTCACGCGCGGAACATTCCGCGTTCGCGGCGATGTCGTGGAAGTGATTCCGGCGTACGAGATGGATCAGGCGGTGCGCATCGAATTTTTCGGCGATGAAATTGAACGTATCTCATCCATCAATCGAATGGATGGCAGTATCATTGCAGAAGTTGATTACGATGTGATCTATCCAGCGAAACAATTTGTCACGACGAAGCAGTCGGTCGAGCGGGGAATTATCTCTATCGAAGCGGAGATGAAGGATCGGCTCCGCGAACTCCGTCATCTTGATAAGCTGGTCGAAGCGCAGCGCCTGGAACAGCGGACACGTTTCGACATTGAAATGCTGCGCGAAGTCGGATACTGCAACGGCATCGAAAACTATTCGCGTCATCTCGCGGGCCGTCCGCCCGGATCGCGTCCGTCATGTCTCTTCGACTATTTCCCCAAGGATTTTCTTCTCGTTATCGACGAATCGCACGTCACCGTTCCGCAGATCGGCGGCATGTATTTTGGTGACCGCTCGCGGAAGGAGAACCTCGTCAATTTTGGATTTCGCCTTCCGTCAGCGCTGGACAACAGGCCACTTCGTTTTGACGAATGGGAGTCGATGGTACCGCAGGTTATTTTTGTCAGCGCGACGCCGGGGTCATATGAACTGGAAAAGTGCAAGGGCATTTTTGTCGAACAGGTCATTCGTCCGACGGGACTCGTCGATCCACAGGTCATAGTGCGTCCGGTGAAAAACCAAATCGACGATCTCATTGCCGAAATCCGGAAATGCACCGCATTGAAGGAACGGACACTGGTGACAACATTGACCAAGCGAATGGCCGAAGATCTGACCAACTACCTGCTGGATATCAACATCAACGTGCGCTACATACACTCAGACATTGATGCACTGGAGCGGGTCGAAATCCTCCGTGAACTGCGTCTCGGTCATTGTGATGTCTTAATCGGCGTCAATCTGCTCCGTGAGGGGCTCGACCTTCCCGAAGTGTCTCTGGTCGCGATTCTGGATGCAGACAAGGAGGGATTTCTGAGATCGGAGCGGTCGCTGATTCAAACGGCGGGACGCACTGCGCGCAACGTCAATGGCACGGTCATCATGTATGCGGATAAGGTCACGGATTCGATGCGCCGGATGATGGAGGAGACGGCCCGACGGCGCGAGAAGCAGATTGCTTATAATAGAGAGCATAATATAACTCCCAAAACCATCTATAAATCGTATGAAGAAGTGATGGCCTCGACCGCGGTTGCCGACGTGAAATCGTCGCGGGATGCGCGGAAAGAGCGGGAACAGCTTCCTGCGCTTGCGGATTCAATCACCCGGTATCTGACCGCAGAGCAGAAGGCTGATCTCCTTGAAGAACTTAAGTCCGAAATGCTAAAAGCCTCCAAAGATCTTGAATTTGAACGTGCTGCGCAACTTCGCGACGAGATCAAGCGCCTGACCGAGCGCTGAATGTTCCGCTTTTATTGATTTCAAAGAATATTCTGAGTATACTACGGCGAAGAATAACAACAATTGCGATGTCAAATTGAAAAAAGCCCTGGTAATAGATGATTCCCCTTATAATCGTTCGGTTCTGTCTGCAATGTTACGCCGGATGGAAATGACGGTGGAACTGGCCGACGATGGCGAATCCGGGGTGGAAAAATTCAAAACGTTTCATCCTGATATAGTCTTTCTCGACTATATTATGCCGAAAATGAGCGGTGTGGAAGCTGTTCGGGAAATCCGCAAAAGTGATATGAAAACAATTTTGGTGATGGTAACCTCGATTTCCGCTTCGGATCAGGTGGCTGAGGCGAAAGCTGCGGGAGCTAACGCATATATTCTCAAACCCTATGTCGCCGAAAAGATCCGCGAAATTCTTCATCGTTATGAACTGATCTGACAATGACCTGCCAACAATGCAATCACACTTATATTGATCCGCCATTCCGATGTGTGGAATGTGAATCGGAACTCGGATGGCGTTGTACGGTGTGTCAACACGGCAATCCGCTCCACTATCGCTATTGCGGAAAATGCGGCACGCCGATTCCCACGGGGTTGTCTGCCATCATCGCCCGTGGGGAGCAGATGCGTATTCTGCACATCACCCAGTTTAGTGAAGCGATTCTGAGTGAGCTGATGGAAGAACGCCTGCGTCTTACATCACGAAAGAAAGTCAAGAATCTGTCACAGATCTCTATCGACGAACTATTCGGTTGATATGTTTTCCAAAGAAGATCTTCACTTCCGGGAATATTGCATTGCCCAAAAACTGCTGACCGATGCGCAATGGCGGCAATTTGAGGACTTGGTCAACAATCACGGCATGGCGAACGGGTTCGCACAAGCCTTGGTGGATTTCAAATTCTTCTCCGAATTTGACCTTGCCGATGCGTTCAGCGATGCATTCAATCTTCCCTTCATGCGGCTCTATTCGGAAACTGCCTCCGCGCCGAAAGAAATTATCTCCGATGCGTTTCTGAAACAGCACCGTGTCATCCCCATGTTTCTCCTTGGCAACGAACTGACGGTGGCGATTGTCGATCCGCCATACCGGACGATGATCGAAGAGCTGACCAAGATGACGAAGGCGCGGATTGTACCGGTCGTCTCGACACTCACCGATTTTCAGGAAACGCTTTCGATCCAGCGCGGCGGTTTCGATGATATCCAAAGAATTGCCAGTACGATCGATCTGGAAAAATTCGACGTTATCAAGACCGGAGAAGTGGAACTTGCACGAATGGAGGAGTTCGGACAATTTCCGCCGTTGGTTCGCTTGGTGGACGAGATATTCTTGCGCGCAGTCAAGTGCGGCGCGAGCGATATCCATCTGGAGCAATTCGAACACGAAGTGAAGCTGCGCTTCCGTACGGACGGCGTGCTGCAGCGCATTGCCTCTTTCCCGAAGAAATTCGGGGAAGGAATGATCGCGGTCATCAAGACCAAAGCGTCGATGGATATGTTCGAAAAAAGGAAGCCGCAGGATGGGCGCATCACGCTGACATACGAGACGCGTTCGTTCGATATGCGTGTCAGTGTGATTCCGACGGTCAACGGCGAAAAAACGGTACTCCGTATTCTCAGCAAGAGCTCGATAGCAGTGAAGCTGGAAGAGATGGGATTCTCGTCACAAAATCTTGCCGTACTCCTGCATCTTTTGAAACAGCCAAACGGCTTGCTGGTTGTAACCGGGCCGACCGGAAGCGGCAAGAGCACAACACTCTACGCAGCGCTCAATAGAGTAAAATCAGTCGAACGGAATATTGTGACGATTGAAAATCCGGTTGAGTATCAGGTGGATACGGTCAACCAGGTACAGGTCGATCCGGAGAAGGATCTCACGTTCGCAAGCGCGCTGCGTGCCATCCTCCGGCAGGATCCGAACATCATACTGGTCGGCGAGATTCGCGACGGCGAAACCGGCACCATCGCAACGGAAGCGGCTCTGACGGGGCATCTCGTTTTGAGCACACTGCACACCAACGATGCGGTGGGCGCCATTCCCAGACTAATCAACATGGGCATTCCGCCGTATTGGCTCGCTCCAGGGCTGATCGGAGCCGTCGGTCAGCGTCTTGTGCGTCGTATTTGCGACGAGTGCAAGGAAGAATATGAGCCCAATGAAGAAATGTTGTATGTGAACGGACTCATCGGCCTTCATAAACGTGTGACTTTCTTCCGGGGTGTCGGCTGTACTAAATGCGGCTTCCGCGGATTCAAGGGGAGAATCGCTATTCATGAAGTGCTGAGTGTCAACGAAGCGATTCAGGACCTTATCTATCAGAATGCCACGACGATTAAGATTCTGCAACAGGCGGAGAAGGACGGATTCCGCGACCTGCGCTTCGATGGCCTGAAAAAAGTGTTGGCCGGATTGACAACACTGGAAGAAGTACAGCGCGTGACACGCACGGGAATATAGTCTCGTACGAATGAAATTGACGTTTGAGGAGAGAGGTATGCTGCCAAACTGCGAAAAAATTTCCGCCCTGATTGTTGACGATTCCGAGCACGTCCGGGCATTGCTGTCAATGCTCCTAAAAAAAGAGGGAGTGACCAGAGTACAACAGGCCACCGACGGAGAAGCCGGCGTGGCAATGTTCAAAGAGCATAGGCCGACGGTGGTTTTTCTGGACAATATGCTCCCGAAACTCCCCGGTATGGAAGTGCTGGCCCAGATCCGGAGCTTTGATCCGGCGGCAAAAGTCATCATGATTTCGGCGATTTCGACGCCGGAAGTTGTGCAGGAGGCAAAATTGCGCGGTGCCAGTTACTATCTGATCAAACCGTATTCGTCACAAAAATTGATGGAAGTGGTTCGCCGCGTGCTCGACCTTCAAGAGAATAAGGTATGATTTGTCACCACTGCAAAAGGGATAATGGGCGAAGCGAGATGGTATGCACATCGTGCAGCACGAAACTGCACGCGGTGAGGCATTCGTGTACGTTTATCAACGCGACAACAGACATGTATTGCGGCGGTTGCGGACAGTCGTTGCTGCGTATCGGTTCCCTGGTGAAGCGCCGTCCTGTGGAGGAGTTTGTCGAAAGCGCCGCACACTTTTCTGAACAGGAGTTGCTGCAGCTTCTGGATCTGCAGCACCACACGATTAAAGCAAGCAAGCGGGTGAGTATTTCGCAATTGGATGTTGACAAGTTGTTTCAATAGCTCCCGGCGAACGAACGCAGTCCGGATCAATCACAGAACGAAACTATGCTGCAGGAAGAAGACATACGGCTCGGCAAAGCGCTCCTGACCCAGGGATACCTGGACAAAGTGCGCTACGAAAAGTTCAACCGGCTGCTGAAAGAATCGCAGACGGAGGGCGCAGCCGAAATCCTGGTCGAACAGCTGGACGTCAGCGACGACGTCGTTGCCGACGTTCTCTCCCGCGAATTTCAAATTCCGTTTGTAGTGCTGTCCCCGGAACTTATCACGGCCCCGCCGAAGCTGTTTCCGGATGTTGTGCTGCAGAAATACCGGATCGTTCCGATCCTTTCCTCGGGCGTCGAACTCACGGTCGGCTTCATCAATCCGCCCGCAAAGCAACTCGTTGACATGTTGCGTCAGGACGTGAAAATGTTCATTGTGCCGGTCGCGATCACATTGTCCGCCTATAATTCGATCGCCCACAGCGAGCCGTCCGGTTTCGACGAGATTAAGCTTCTTCCGTCGAAAATCAATTTCGAAGCGCTCGATAGTCAGAAAGCGGGACCGGGTCGTTTTGCGGAACTGCAGCGGGCAGGCAAGGTTCCCGGTGCAGAAGCGCTTTTTGAAGAAATCCTGCTGCGCGGTATCAAGAACAACGCGACGGATATTCACATCGAACCCACCGACGTCTCGCTGCGTGTGCGCCTGAACAACGACGGTGTCATCGAGCATCTGGTGGCGTTGCCGAAAGAATTGTATGAGAATCTGCTGAACATCATCAAGGCGCGCGCGGGTATCAATTCATTTGAAAAGAAGAAACCGCAGGATGGTCGATTCTCTGCAACGTTTGCGAAACGCACATTTGATTTTCGGGTCAGCCTGGTGCCGACGCTCGACGGTGAGCGTGCTGCGATCAGAATTCTGAACAAAAGCTCGCGCCTGTTGAACATTCACGATCTTGGACTATCGGCGGAAAATCTGTCGAAGGTGCAGTACCTTCTCCGTCGGCCGCGCGGATTGTTGCTCGTCGCGGGACCCTCCGGCAGCGGGAAAACATCCACCCTCTATGCCGGCATCAACGAACTCCGCGCATCACAAAAAGTTGTGATGACCGTGGAAAATCCGGTGGAATACCGGCTCGAATTTGCCGGTCAGGTACAGGTGGACGTGGATTCGAAACTCGATTTTGCCAACGCAATTCGCGCCATTATGCGGCAAAATCCGGATGTTATTATGCTCGGCGAAATACGCGATGCGGAAACCGGTGTCGCTGCTGCCGAGGCGGCATTGACCGGCAATCTGGTCATTAGCACGATGCTCTCGAGCGATGCGCTGTCGTCTATTCCCCGATTGACAAGCCTGGGAATTTCGCCTGGCTGGCTGGCACCGACATTGAGCGGCATCGTCTATCAGCAACTCGCACGCAAAGTGTGCCGCTACTGCAAAGAAGAATACACGCCATCCCATCGAATTCTGGCAACGGCGGGATTGGAACAACTTGTCGGTTCTATGATTCTGTATCGCGGCAAAGGATGTACCAAGTGCGGCGGCGACGGCTATCTGGGACGTACAGCGCTGCATGAGGTCCTGATCGTCGACGATGAAATGCGCGATTTGATTTTCCAGCAGGCGTCTCTGATGAAATTGAAGGAAGTTGCGCGCTCCAAAGGATTCGAATCGATTCGTTTCGATGCCGCGAAAAAACTCGTCAGCGGCATCATTTCTGTTGAGGAATACTTCCGCGTCTTGGGGTGATATGGGGGATGTCGTTTCCTGGGTGGGGCGGCGGCTGCAGCCGCTGCGGGATTTTCTATTTCCGCCTCTTTGTTTTTCCTGCAATGAGCGTCTCCGCGACGGTGAGGTGCGCGTTTGTCCTCTCTGCTGGGGTTCGCTTTCCCTCGTTTCTGAAAATGATGATACGCACAAAATACTCTCCGGGCGCTTTGCCCTTGGCGGCGCCATTGACGGCTTCTGGTCCTACTGCTATTTTGAGCACGGCGGTGTTTTTCAGAAGCTTGCCCATGCGCTTAAATACGAAGGTGTTACCTGGTGCGGTGTGGAATTCGGACGAAGGCTCGCTGCTGTTCTTCCGCATGATCTCACTATTGATGGAATCGTTCCCGTGCCCCTGCACACTGTGCGGCTGCGCGAACGGGGCTATAATCAAAGTGAACATATATGTCGCGGGATTCACGAATTGCTCCACACCGCGATCATGCCATCTCTTCTCCGAAGAGTGAAGAACACCGTGACGCAAACACATCTGACGGCAGATCAGCGAAAACATAATATTGAAGCAGCGTTTACGATATCGGGGGATGCGTCTGCAATTCGAGACCGCACATTCCTGCTGGTAGATGATATCATCACCACCGGTTCCACGTTGCAGGAAGCCGCGGCCGTCCTCAAACAAGCCGGAGCGGCACATGTCTACGTGGCGTCTGCAGGATTGGCGCAATTGGAGAAGTGATGTATTTGCTCGACGGTCACCGAGCGTGGCTCGGCGTTGCTCGCCATGTCGGCCGAGGTGTCGTCACCTCTCCCTTTTGTGATTGACAGCAGTTACCGGTTGATTCTTACCAATGAATACGCTACCGTAGTCATATGCATTGGAAGGACGGCACAGGGCTGACCCGACTGCCGCTTCCAGCCGGGCAATACCCGGAAATGTCTGTCTGGTCTCAACGATGAGTACAATGTGTACGATGAAACCGATCTTTCGATCAAAACATTCCATTATGACTGCGGCATGTGTCTTTTTCCTGTCGTTGGCATCTTTTGCGCTAGCGCAGAATTCCGGTCGCTCCGTTGTGCGCATTGATTCGCACGGCAATCAGGAAGTCTTTCCTCTCCGTGGGATGGAATCACCGGCCGATGTGATCATCGGGCGGGAAAGCGGGCTCTTCAATCTGTCACCGCATTCCTGGCCAATTGATACTCTCTTCGTGTATGATAAATCGGGTGCGGCCACAAATACGGCATTCTCATTCACGCACAAGGATGTCGCGCTGCAGTGGTATCTGCCCGAATCTGATGGCATTGTGCGGGAGATCTGGTTTCAAACGGCGGCCGGCTATACGGTCGGACTGAATCATCGCGCGCGGGTTCGGGCATGGAACATGGACCCGCGCATTGTCTCCCTTCCCGCAACGGCGTTTTCAACTTCCGGGACAGATACGAACGGCAACATGGGCTTCTACAAATGCTCGACCGACGGTGACGGCCTCAAGACTCCATTTTGGGACGAAGCAACCGACACGGCATTTGTAAAAGGGAAGGCCGCTTCAGAAGTGACATTCGATCCTCTGGGAAAAGAATTCCTGATTTCCGGCAACCACGGGATTGATGTCGATCTTGTTGCAGGGCAATGGCACAAAGCTGTTCCCGATTCGATGCCTTTCCGAAAACAAATTCCATTTGGATTTACAGTACAAAATATGTCGGAAGTCTCAAGCAGCCCGGCCGCTCCCCTCGACACACCATTGACACTTGCTGCGTTTTCCTCGCTCGGCTATCCGTACCATTCCATCAAATTCTATGAAGGAACGCCAACCAGCAACTACGGCTGGCAAATCCGCGCCCATGAATGGAAGTGGTACGCTATCGTTGAATACTGGGAGACGCCGCCTCCAAAGATTTCGCTGCAGCGGCTCTCAACGACATTGAAGACGTCGCCGCGGACAGTCACCGCGACTATCCGATCAGATGGTCCCGGCGGGCTCAAATCTGTTGAGCTGTATGCAAAGATAAATGGCGGCGCGTATGTCAAGTCTGCAATGTCGGGGACACCGCCGAACTATGCCGGCACATTGCCGGCAGCAAATCCGGGTGATACGGTATACTATTTCGTTGTAGCGACCGATATGCATAATCTCACACAAACGGCTCCGACGTATTCCTATCAAATATTCCGGCCGGGTTCGAAGTATCTTTGTCTGTGGAACGGTCGCTCTCTTCCGACGGGCGCATCCGTCAGTTCTCTGGCCGCCAAGTATATGAAAAGAGCCGGCATCGATGCGAAACAATATTATGACGTTTGGGACGTAAAAAAAGAAGGAGCGGCGGAAGTTTCCGATCTTCTCAACAATTATGATATCGTGTTTGAAGCGACAGGGGACGGCGGATATGCAGACCTGACCGGAAAGGCCGCAGCATGGCTTTCGTCCGGGACTGCCCAGAGACAAAAAACCTATCTTCTCGCCGACCAGGATCACGGATTCATTGGCGGCTACGGCGAGGGTTTTGGAGCCGATGATCCGCATAATAAATATTTCGGACTACAATTAATTGGACCGCAAGACTATGCCTTCACGGGTATCAACGTAACGTGGCCGTGGAAGATCACCCCGCAGGATTCGACGGACCAGTTATTTGGTTTCATTCGGCAATATGCAAACAAAAATGGAGGGTCGTTCTGGTACCATCCCAATTATGAAATTCCTCCGGCATTGAACTGGATGGATGAATTGAAGCCCACGGCTGACGCAAAAATACTTTTCACAGACGGCACGCGCACAGTGGGTGTTCGCAAAGACGCTCCGGACAATTCCTGGCATACGATATTTCTCGCGTTTGACTATCTTTCCTGCAATTTCAGAAGCGATACGTCGAACGTGACATACGCGTCACCAGACAAGGATCCGAACTATGCGCACATCTATGATGCTGGGAGCGTCATGCAAAATGCAATTGCAGCATTTACCGCAGTGAGAGTGTCATCACCCGGCTATCCAGAAGAGTTTCGCCTGAATCAGAACTATCCCAATCCCTTTAATCCGGCAACGACAATTACTTACGACGTTCCAACAGTAGCGTATGTTTCTCTTGTCGTCTATGATTGTCTTGGCAGGCACGTTGCAACCGTTGCAGATGGAAAAAAGTCTCCGGGACATTATGAAGAACGATTCGATGCCGGACGCTTGGGAAGCGGCGTCTATTTCTACCGTATGACTGCCGGAGCGTATTCAGCAGCGAAGAAAATGCTTGTTGTGAAATAGGCAAGAACTTCTTTATTGCCCGGCATGTGGAAAAGAAGAAGAAGCTCCATCTGAAGCAATAAATGAAAACACAAAGTCGGCTCTTGTTTCTCTCAAGACCGTAGAAAGAAAGGATAAGGCCATGTCCTCTCCCAGAAGAATGATTGCATTTTTTCTCTTCATTGCTGCGCCCGGGGTCCACACACTTCTCTCGCAGTCCACTGTTTGGAACAGACAATACATCGGAGAAAATCAATACACGTGGTCCGTCAAGACGGTGAGCCCGCTTATTGCCTGGGTATGCGGCAACGCGGGCGTTTTCAATACATCCGATGGCGGCTCATCCTGGTACAAAAGCATCTCCGGATCATTTCCGACAATAGAAGTGACTACTGACGGCGTAGTTTTGGCAGCGTCGGAAAAGAACAAAATGAGGTTTATCCATCGTTCCTCCGACCAAGGCCGGTCATGGACGATCGTGTACACTGACAGCACGTTTATCGATGGCATAAGGATGTTCGACCGTCTCAACGGCATTGCTGTCGGCGACCCGCTGGATTCAGTCTGGCATATAATCCGGACAAGCGACGGCGGATTAACCTGGAACCTCCTTCAGGGGGCGCCTAAGATGCCCAAGTGTGAAGTAGGGCATATTAATTCAATAGCGGTTGCCCATGGCAGATTTGTATGGTTTGGAACTATCGGATGCGGCGGGCACCGGGTTTATCAGTCAACAGATCGAGGTACGACGTGGACTGCAAAAGCTGCCCCATTTGATGACAGTTATGGCATTTGGTTCATTGATTCGTTACGAGGAGTTGTTGCGTTTTCAAGCGGATTCTATCGCACATCCGACGGTGGAACACAATGGACCTGGAACAATAGACTCATGAGCGGCACCTTTAATGTCTGTGGCGTCGAAAACGGTGATTGCTGGGCGACAGGAGATTCAGCCGTGTATAGAAGCACTGATGCGGGAGCGACATGGATCGAGCAATACCGGCAGGCTGCCAGAGGTTTGTGGCATCTGAGTTTTGTTCTGGTGAACGGTGTCCACTATGGATGGGTTGCTGCGGCGGACGGTTATGTTCTGAAATATGCCGGCCAGCCTACTTCCATCACACAAAAGAGGAATGTGACCGTCTCAGAATATGAATTGCACCAGTGCTACCCGAATCCTTTCAATCCTTCAACGACGATTGCATTCGACATACCGACAACGACACATGTGTCGCTTCATGTGTATGATTGCCTTGGTCGTCAGGTTGCGGTGCTCGTGGACAGGAAGAGGGCTTCGGGACATTACGAAGAGCGATTCAACGCGAGCACCTTACGAAGCGGTGTCTATTTCTATCGGCTTACTGCAGGATCTTTTTCGGCTGCACGCAAAATGCTGGTGGCAAAATAATATTCTGTGCACAGTTCCATTCTTGTTGATCGAGTCGTCTCTGCTCGGGATCCGCGGCAGATCCAGTCCCTTATTATCTTTCTGATGCCGGCGGTCGAACCACTTGTGTCGTATCCTGTATCTTCACGTGTTCTCTGAAATTCGACAGACTCTGATCAAAGTCGATTCCATACACATCTTTGAACACCGCATCATGGTTTGAGTTGTGCAGCAGGCTTTTCATATATGCGAGAAATTTGTTTCTTCCCCCAACGGCTACCAGATAGTCGACGATACACGCAAATTCAGAATACATGAAGGCTAATCGGTAGCGAACATTGAGGGTGACATCATCTTCTTTTGATGTTTTGAAATATTGGGGAGGCATGTAATTTCCCTGGCGAAGGAGAGCGTACGTCTCTTCCCTTCCGGGATAAAATGAAGTGCCCATCTGGTTTGTACTGAAGACCGCAATACCTTCGATCAGCCATTGCGGTGAACGGTATGCCCGGTAGAATCCCATATGCTGGAACAAGAGCGAGTGTGACAATTCGTGCTGTACATAGACACTCAACGAAAGAACACCATCCCGGTCTTCCTGTACAAGCCATGGAGAAATCACAATGGCGCCATTGTAAAATGCGCAGATTCTCGCATTGGAGGGTGAGCGTTGAAGATAATTGCTGCTATCCCGGAAAATAAAAAGGTCCGGTTTTTTCAAAAATCGGAGATCGTGAAATTCTTCAACTACCGGAACGAGTGTGTCGATTCGGGTGAAGTCGCTGTAACCGGCTCCGTCTTGAACATAGATGACGACATAAGAAAGCTCGTGTCTGGCAAAGCCAAGAACGACCGGCGAATAGGGGAAGAGCGTTCCCCACAAGAAGAGATATGCGAGAGATCCGACACCGACCGCCGTTGCGAGAATGACTGCGAATGCGTTTCTCTTTTTCATTGCTATTTTCTCTGATGGAAAATCGACAACTCACACCATGCGCGGCCTCTCCAGTGGAGGCGAGGAACAATTAAAAATAAGCAGGTGCGGGCTGTCAAGCAACTGCAATCATTCGTACCGCAGGGATTCCACGGGATCCATCTTTGCGGCTTTGTATGCGGGAAAAACGCCTGCCACAAATCCAATGACAGTCAATATTCCGACCGTGAGAAGGACCAGGGGGATAGAAAAGACCGGATGGCCGACAAACTGCATTGCCCCCTCTTCCGCCGGGATCATCCGGAAAACCGAAATAACGCCGTACGAAAAGAGAATCCCAATACCACCGCCCGAGAGAGCAAGAAGAAGCGACTCGAAGACAAATTGCGCCAGAATGTAACTGCGGCGCGCCCCGATAGCCATCTTAATCCCGATTTCTTTCGTTCGCTCCTTCACTACCACGTACATGACGTTTGCGACTCCGACACCGGCGATCAAAAGCGTGAGGAATCCAATAAAGAAAAGAAAGATTGTCACTCCGGTGCTGATTTTGGTACTGATCTTTTCGGCCTCGATGAAATCCCAGAATTGCACTGCGCGTTCGTCAGCCGGGTCAAAATGATATTTTCTTCCCAGTACTTCATAGATGGAGGTTTTGATACGTTCTTGTCGCTGCGGATCGGACGGCTGGATGGCAATCGAATTGACGTATTTGTTTCCATACGATGTGCGGAACGTGGAATAAGGAATAATAGCCCGGCGCGTGTCGGGGCCGTTGTTCATCGCCGTCTGAATCTTTTTCTGGATAACACCGACCATCGTATACGGAACTCCATCCGCGAGCAGAATCTTTCCGATCGGATTCTCATCCTTGAATATGTCTTTTGCGATACTTGATCCAAGAACAAGTACTCGCCGCTGTTCGACAATATCGATCGCATCTAAAAAACGTCCGCCAGCCATGGGGAACATCCGCCGCATATCTTCAAAATCCGGATTGACGCCTTCGCACTCGGCTGTTGTTGAAAATTTTCCATACGTCAGAGTCACATTAGTCCGGTATTGGGGAGAAATCAGCCCTATCCCCGGAACAGACTCCCGGATCAGGGTGGCATCATCCTCAACAAATCGGATTCTTCTTCCCTTTGGCATGCCTTGATAGACGATCCCGGTTTCTCCGCCATAGACGACGATGATGCGGTTTCCGGCATTCATCATTCCCTTCATCATCTGGTTTCCCAGGCCCTGGCCGAAGGAGAGAAGGAGAACCACGGCAATGGTTCCCCACGTGATGGCGATGAGCGTGAGTGCCGCCCGCGTCCGATGAGCGCGCATGTCGTGGAAAAAATCTCTAAAGAGCTCGAGAAGCATGGAAGACCAAAGGCTTTGTTATTACGTGGCTGCAACTATTCAATCAATAAGAAGTCCACCCGCTGAGCTGTCACTCACATCCGGAGACATTCGACAACGTCCAGATTTGCTGCGCGGCGTGCCGGCATCAGCCCGGCAAGAAGTCCCACGGTAATAAGAACGCACACCGTGATGGCAACAACCTCCAGAGACATTTCCGGTGTGCCGACGTATTCAGTTATCGGAAGCATTCCTAAAACGGCGATGATACCGTACGATATGAGGAATCCCAGAATCGAGCCAGAGAATACGATGAAAAACGTCTCCGAGAAAAACTGTAGAAGGATGTTGGACTTGGTCGCGCCGACAGCACGCTTGATGCCGATTTCTTTGATGCGTTCCTGGACAACGATAAACATAATATTGGCAACGCCAAGCCCTGCTACTCCCAATGTGAAGCTTCCGATCAAACCGAGAAAGATATTGATTCCGAGAAACATATAGAAGGAAAGCCGGTCAAATTCCGTTGTGTCCCAGATCCACACGGCATCCTCGTCCTTCGGATCGAATTTGTACCGCTTGCTGAGGACCTCCCGCACCTGCCGTTCGGTCTCTTCGCCCACCCGTGGATCCGAGATCTGATAGATGATGTTGTTCAATCGATACGAGCCGTACACGGAAGCAAATGTCGTCAGGGGAATGAAGATTCTGTCCTGGTCGCGGCTGTTATAGGAGGAAGGCTGTGTCTTCTTCTGCATCACGCCGATTACTGTGAAGGGGGTAGGCCCGACGAGCACCGTCTTACCGATGGCGGACTGTTCACCGAAAAGAAGTTCCTTTACTTTGTTGCCGATCACCGCAACTCTCCGGCGTTCGCGCAGATCGTAGGAATCAAAGAAACGGCCTCCGGCATCCGGAATAATATTTCGCATGTCGCCGTACACAATGTTGACTCCGGAAACAAGCGGATTCATGACGTTCTCGCCCACGCGTGCAACGCTGCGGGTGGAATACTCCGGGCTGATTGCCGAAATATTCGGCACGCGCGCCGCGATTAACTTCGTATCCTCTTCGACAAGGAACATCTGTCGGCCGATTCCGTATCCCGCCCACGGTGTTGTAGTCTTTCCGGGAAACATAATCGCAATGCCTTCACCGATTCCGTGCATGTTGGCAGCAGTCTGCTTCTTGAAACCCATCCCGAACGCCACGAGCACGACGATCGCAACCGTGCCCCAGATGATGCCGAACATTGTCAGAAATGCCCGAAGCTTCTGTGCCCGCAGATCAATCATGAATTCCGAAATAATTGTCCCTGTTTCCATTCTGCTCTCGTGGTGCCGATGATCAATCGATTTTCTTGACCGGTTTTTCTACTACATCGTCTCCTTCTTTCAAACCCGATGTCACCTCGATATTGCTGGCGTCACTGAGGCCGGTTCTAATGCAGCGTCTCTCTTCCTTCTTCGCGCCAAGAGCCACGCTGACAAATGCGGAATCGTTGCTGAATGTGATAACGCGTTCCGGGATGATGAGCACGCTGTTTTTCTTCTGAATAATGATGTTGGCATTTGCGGAATAGCCGGCACGGAGAACTCTGTTGCTGGAAC
Source organism: Ignavibacteriales bacterium (assembly GCA_026390635.1). Lineage (GTDB taxonomy): Bacteria > Bacteroidota > Ignavibacteria > UBA10030 > UBA8401 > JAPLFO01. The sequence goes on along the minus strand of JAPLFO010000148.1, from coordinate 71,642 downwards.
TCGGTATCAGTATTTCAATCGGGAAGACCGCCGCATTGTCTTTCTTCTCGGCCTTGAGCCAGATTTTTCGAAGGACTCCTCGTACCGTATCGCCAGGCAGGGCGCCGACTTTGATTTCAACAGCCATTCCTTCTTTCAGCTTCCCGACGTCGATTTCGTCCACTGTTCCCTTGAAGATGAGCCGTTCCATATTGGCCATCTTCATCAGCACGGTCCCTTCCTGATACGAGGTCAGCGGTGTCACCGGATCGCCGACTTCGACGGTTCGGTTCAAGACAAATCCGGAAATCGGTGCTTTGACGATGGACTCAATTTCGGTTTCTCCGATTTTCACTTTTCCACTCTCCATCAATGCAAGCTTTTCCGTCGCGATCATCACGCGGAGTTTTGATTCTTCAAACCGTTTTTGAAAATCTTCATACTCCTTGTTTGAAATCATTTTGTTCTTAAAGAGACTTTGCGAGCGCACCTGCTCCTTTTTCAGGTTGTCCAGATCCACCTGACTCAGCTGCACCTGGCGTTTTGCATCCGCCAGTTCCAGCGGTGTCGGATCCGGCCGCACTTCAAGAAGCGGTTGCCCCATTTTCACATACACGCCGACGTCGGTAAAAATCTTGCTGACCACGCCCGAGACTTTCGATTTGATGGAGATCTCATTTTCCGGCTCGATAGTTCCCACGGCCAGCGCTTTGTCGACAATGGTTCCTTTGGTCACTTTCACTCTGGGGAGTTCGCTATTGCCCGATGATTTACTGTTTCCGAAAATGAGAAATGCAGCAATACCGGCGATAACGACGCCGGCTGCAGAAATTGTAATCTTTTTTTGTGTCGTCATGGAATCGGCGCTGTTGATTGTGAGTGTACGTGAAATCCTTTGTACTACGCCGATTTAGCCCGGTAAGTTGCGAAAACATCAGGAAAACATAATTGCTGAAAGGGCAGGTGGTCCAGTTTCTCTACCGCGGAGCGTAATTTTGCCAAGATTTGTTTATGAAAGAAGGGAATTGGGTAGTACATTTAACTCAACGTCTCTATTCAAATTTGGAGTTTTGCTTCATGAGATCACTAGTTCGCGTCCTCCGTTGTTTTGTGGCAGCAAGTGTCGCTGCCATGCTCTCTACTTCGATCCTTGTTGGACAGACAAATCCAACGCCGCAAACTCTTCCGGTTTCTCAGGACTTTGGAACTTCGGGATTCACCTCGATGCCGCCGGGTTTTGTGATCTGGAACGGCATTAGCGGTACTGTGGTGAATACGCAGGTGCTCGCCGAAACAAGTGCACCGACAGGGAATGCAACGATAACGGCGGCGGCAATAATCCAACAGGCCGGCGGAGCATATGGATATGTGGCGAATGGGAATGCTCAAGTCTATATCCAAACAAGCGGCAACGCAACGAACGGCGTCGATCAATTGGCGCTCGCCATCAATACAACGGATATCATCAATGTCAAAGTCGGCTATTCGATTACTGCGATTTCTGATATTACCCGATCGGTCGGTGTAGTCCTTCAGTATCGTGTCGGCACAACCGGCGTCTGGGCCACGGTTCCGGCATCTTTGTATTTCCACGGGAACAGCGACCGCCTTCAGGGAGCGAAAGATGTCTTCACGGATCTGATTCTTCCGCCGGATGCAGGAAACCAGCCGGTCGTGCAGCTGCGCTGGGCCGTCTGGCGCGGAGTGGAATCCGGAACCAGCGCGAGCGTCGGTTTTGACGACATTTCCGTCGTGTCGGCGGGAAACGGCATTTTTGTCCCGAACCCGAGATTGTTCTCCGTCAATTACGTCAGCGAGAGCGCGATGAATATCGGCTGGGAGGCTCCTGCCTATGGAGACGATTCGGTCTTGGTATTTGTGCGCGAAGATCTGCCGGTAGATTTTGTACCAACGGTGCCCGGGCACACATTACTCGGAGCATCGTCAGATTATCCGAAAGCAGCAGCTTTTGGTGCTTCAAAGCTTGTCTATAACGGCACCGACAATGCCGTGACGGTGACCGGCTTGCTGGAACACAAGAAATATTATTTCAAATCGTTCGCATACAAAGACACAGGTTTTTCTGCCGGTACACCTGTGATTATGGATACTGCGGAAGTGCATGGGGTCGCACATCTGGTAACGCTGACTGGAAACCGACACGTCAAACTACAATGGCAGAACTATGCGGGACCGCAGGGGGTCTTTTGGGATGAAGTTGTCATCGTTGGTGCATCAGGAAAAGATGTCAGCGCAATTCCAAGCGGCAACGGATCATCCTATACAGCGAACGCGTTCTTTGGACAGGGAACGTCGGTTGGTGCAGGTACCTATGTTGTCTACAAGGGAACCGCTGACACGGTAACGGTTATGGGGTTGACGAATGCTGCTTCGTATGCATTTCGCGTTTTCGTGCGGAACGGCTCGTCCTGGTCCGCGCTCTGGAGAAGTCCGATCGCGACGGCGATTCCGTCGGACGGGCCGATCATTCCCGAAGTGCCGCAAACAATTTCTCCGGCGGACGGATCGGCCTCCATACCTGTCACTCCGCGTCTAAACTGGTCTGCGGTACAGGGAGCGGCGTCGTATCGTGTGCAAGTATCGCTACAATCAGACTTTGTATTGACCGTACTGGACGATTCTACTATTACCGGCAACAGCATGGTTCTTGCACCGTTACAGATGCAGACAAAATATTACTGGCATGTCCGCGCGGCAAACTCGGCGGGATCAAGCGAATACTCCCCAACCGCGGTATTTACTACTGCGACAGCGTATCAGGTGCCGCAGCAGGTGCTCTTCGCAGGGCAGAGCGGAACAACACTACTGGCGAACATTGTCACGTCGTACAAACCTTCCACCACGCAGGGATATCCGCCGCCGGCGCTCTTCGCCGAAGTGTACAGACTTCCCAACAGCAATGTGCGCTGCGTGTATACCGGTTATGAAGGAGCGGGCGGAAGCGGTTTGAACGTGGAGCATACATTTCCGCAATCCAAGGGGGCCAGTGGTCAGGCGCAAAGCGATATGCATCATCTCTTCCCGACGCAAATCGGTGTGAACAGTGACCGCGGCAACTATCCCTATGGCGATATTCCTGACAATGAAGTGAGCTACTGGTACCGGTTGACAACAAAAACTCAATTCAAACCTACGCTGCTGATCGAAGAATACAGCAAAGTCAAGTCCGGCGTTATCTTTGAGCCCCGCGCCGATCACAAAGGAAACATCGCTCGCGCGCTCTGCTATTTCTACACGATGTATAAGAGCCAAGCAGATGCTGCCGATCCAGTCTTCTTCAGAAACCAATTGAGCACCATCTACCGCTGGCACTATCTGGATCCGGTGGATTCGCTCGAACATGCGCGTACGTTTCTGATTGCGAAGTATGAAAGCGGCAAGCCCAATCCGTTTATTGTGGATACAACGCTGGTCCGTCGAGCGTATTTCCCCGAAATTCAGGTGGGAGTGGTTTCGCAGAGGGCGGTCATGCCATCGATCGCAATGCTTGCGCAAAATTATCCAAATCCCTTTAATCCCGCCACTGCGCTGGAATTTGTTCTCTCGGAAAACACTCGCGCAACAGTCGTCGTTTACAATATGCTTGGCCAGAAAGTGGCGACGCTGTTCGACGGTCCGGCAACTGCCGGAGAATTTTATCATGTGACGTTCGATGCGTCGCGCTTTGCCAGCGGGATCTACGTGGCGAAGCTCGAATGGAACGGCTCTTCTCTCATGAAGAAGATGCTGCTGCTGAGATAGAAAACGCTCCTCGACGGTCATCTCGGCTTCGCTCGGTGACCGTGGAGGATGTAGCCCATCAACCAACTTCAACATAAGGACGGAAGCGGGGTCATCGCTGCTGCTTTTCTGAAGCCTCACAGAGAGATTGAACGGAGAGGCATAGATGGCTTTCAATTAAACTCTTAATGATTTGGAAAGAATCTTTTTATGCGCTATTTTACACTTTATTCTTGTGACCGTCTTATGTATCGCCATATGATAGATTAGGGATTGTATGAAAAGTCTTCTGTTCTGCCTCCTTCTTCTTGCGCCAATCACCTTCTCTTCCTGCGGTGAAAAAAACAATACTGCATCGACACGATCTTCCTCTCAATCACAAAGGATGAGCGTGAGCGGCATAGTCGTCCGGCCGCAGCGGCTTGAAAATTCTGTTCGTTCATCAGGCACGGTGCTGGCGTCGGAATCCGTTGATCTCGTCGCCGAAGCAAACGGGCGGATTGAGACGATCGCTTTCAAGGAGGGCGGCCCTGTTGCGAAGAACCAATTGCTGGTTCGTATAAACGCCGATGACCTTCAGGCCCAATCGAAAAAAAACGATCTTCAGCTTCAACTTGCAGTTGAGCAGGAAAAGCGGCAGAAGCAATTGTTTGAAAAGAATTTAACAAGCAAAGAACAATATGATATTGCCCTTAATCAAGTAAACACGCTCAAGGCAGACAGAGAAAATCTCATTGCTTCCATCCGGAAGACAGAGATCCGTGCGCCGTTCGACGGCATTATCGGTTTGCGATATGTCAGCGAAGGCGGATACGTTACCCAGACAACACGCATCGCATCAATCCAAAAAATTAATCCCGTGAAAGTCGATTTTGCCATACCGGAAAAATATGCCGGCGCTGTGAAGACCGGCGACATAGTGGAGTTCACCATTGAGGAGGCGAACCTGAAATTCACCGGTACACTCTACGCCATAGAGCCAAAGATAGACGCAGCGACACGAACGGTGCAGTTGAGGGCGGTGTGCGACAATCGTTCCGGGAGAGTCTTTCCTGGAGCGTATGTTCAAATTGATCTTCGCCTTAAGGAAATATCTGATGCTATCATGATTCCCACGCAGGCGATCATTCCGGTATTGAAAGGTCAGACGGTACTCGTAAGGAAGAATGGAGTTGCCGCGTCAGTACCGGTAAAGACCGGCATCCGGATGCCGTCGGCCGTGCAAATCATCAGCGGACTTTCACTCGGAGATACCGTTATCACGACAGGATTGATGCAGCTGCGTTCGGGAATGCCGGTTTCTGTCTCTGTGAAATAGTTCTTGTGTCTGCCATCACCGCACACTATGGAAAATCTTTAGAATGAGCTTAGCATCAGTCAGCATACGCCGCCCTGTTCTCGCGATCGTCATGTCACTCGGCATCGTGTTGTTTGGTGCCATCAGTTTGAAGTTTCTTGGTGTCCGTGAATATCCTGCGATCGATCCCCCGATCATTTCCGTCCGCACGAGCTATGTCGGTGCAAATGCGGAAGTCATTGAATCACAAATCACCGAGCCTCTCGAAAAAGCAATCAACGGCATTGCCGGCGTGCGGAATATTTCTTCCAGCAGCAGCCAGGGCACCAGCAACATTACGGTCGAATTCAATCTCGATGCGAATCTGGAAGCAGCAGCCAACGATGTTCGCGATAAGGTGTCTGGCGCCGCGCGGTCTCTTCCGCAGGATATCGACGCACCGCCGGTTGTCACAAAAAGTGATGCGAATTCCGATGCTATAATTTCACTCACCCTTGAAAGTGCCACGCGCAATCAGCTAGAATTAAGCGACTTTGCAGAGAATGTCATCGCCCAGAACCTCCAGACTATTCCGGGAGTCAGTTCAACATACATCATGGGCCAGAAGCGATATTCCATGCGTCTCTGGTTGGATCCCCCAAAACTCGCTGCGTACGGATTGACCCCGCTCGATGTGAAAAATGCATTGAATCGGGAGAATATCGAGCTCCCGTCCGGAAAGATCAGCGGAAGCCAGACCGAGCTCATCGTAAACACAAAAGGACGGATGAAGACGGTCGAAGAATTCAACAATCTGGTTCTCAAGAACGACGGCACAACGCTTGTGCGGTTTTCTGATGTCGGCTATGCGAATCTCGGCCCGGAAAATGAAGAGACGATCCTCAAGCAATCTGGCACGCCGATGGTCGCGGTGGGAATCGTTCCACAGCCGGGAAGCAATTACGTGGAAATTGCCGACGCATTTTACCTGCGTCTCGAGCAAATCAAGAAAGATCTTCCCTCAGATCTGCGCCTCGATGTCGCAATTGACAACACGCGGTTCATTAAGCAATCAGTCAAAGAGGTGCAGGAGACTATTCTCATTGCGGTTCTGCTTGTCGTCCTGATTATTTACCTCTTCTTTCGCGACTGGATTATCGCATTCCGACCGCTAATCGATATACCCGTCTCGCTTGTCGGAGCGTTCTTCATCATGTACGTGATGGGATTCTCCATCAATGTGTTGACGTTGCTGGCAATTGTGCTCGCAACCGGGCTTGTGGTGGATGACGGCATCGTTGTAACGGAAAATATTTTCAAGAAAGTGGAAGAGGGACTTTCTCCAATGGAAGCTGCCTTCGCAGGTTCAAAAGAGATCTTCTTTGCAGTCATCTCCACATCCATCACACTTGCAGCTGTATTCCTGCCGATTATCTTCCTTGAGGGTTTTGTCGGGCGGCTGTTCAGGGAGTTCGGAATCATTATCGCCGGAGCGGTTCTCATTTCAGCATTCGTTTCCCTTTCGTTGACGCCGATGCTGAATGCGCGTATGATCCGCAAGCGGCATGCCCACAGCAGGTTTTATGAGGTGACCGAACCGTTTTTCCAAAAAATGAATCTTGTCTATGAGCGTCTCTTGGCCCGTTTCATGAAGCACCGTTGGATTGCAGCGGCGATTATCGCAGGGTCTCTCGCCATGATCGCGTTGATCGGAACGACGCTGCAGTCGGAATTGGCTCCTCTTGACGACCGGAGTTACCTGCGTGTGTCAGTGACGGCGCCGGAAGGTGCATCGTTTGATTATACCGATGCATTCATGGACAAGCTCACGACATTAATCGTTGATTCAATACCGGAAAAGCGAATTTGCTTGAGCGTCACGGCTCCCGGGTTTGGTGGCGGCGGCGGCAACAATATGGGATCTGTTCGCCTTATGCTGACCGATCCGACAGAGAGGAAACGCAGCCAGCAGGAGGTGGCGGACTACCTCACAGCGAAAACGCGGCGCATGACCGAAGCACGCGTCTTTGTTTTCCAGGAGCAGACTATTTCGGCCGGGGGAGGCGGCTCACGCGTTGGATTCCCCGTGCAATATGTTGTGCAGAATCAGGATTTTGAAAAGATCAGGGCTTCGCTGCCAAATTTCATGGACGAGGTGAACAAGAGCCCCATGTTTCAAGGTTCGGATGTCAATTTGAAATTCAATAAGCCACAAATCGATATTTCGATCGATCGGGATCGTGCCCGGAGTCTTGGCGTCTCCGTGATTGATATTGCGCAAACGCTGCAGCTTGCTTTCAGCGGACAGCGTTTTTCCTATTTCGAGATGAACGGATTTCAGTACCAAGTGATCGGACAGGTCAACCGCGATGACAGGGACGAGCCCCTCGACCTTACCTCGCTCTATGTCCGCAATACCGCGGGGAAGCTGATACAGCTTGATAATCTGGTGAAACTCACTGAGCAAAGCGCTCCGCCTCAGCTGTACCACTTCAATCGTTTCAAATCAGCGACTGTTTCCGCCGGACTTGCACAGGGGAAGACAATCGGCGACGGGATCGCCGAAATGGATCGCATTGCAAAAAGAGTGCTTGATGAATCTTTTACGAGTGCCTTGAGCGGGCCATCGAGAGACTATGCAGAAAGTTCATCGAATATTCTCTTCGCATTCGTTCTTGCCCTTGTGCTGATCTATCTCGTTCTTGCGGCACAGTTCGAGAGTTTTGTTGATCCATTCACAATCATGTTGACCGTGCCGCTTGCCCTTGCCGGTGCGTTGTTGTCTCTCTGGCTGTTTGGCAAGACCCTCAATATCTTCAGCGAAATCGGAATCATCATGTTGATCGGACTGGTCACGAAAAATGGAATCCTGATTGTTGAATTTGCCAATCAGCAAAAAGACAAAGGAGTGAAGCTTTTCGAAGCGGCAAACATTGCTGCGGCCGCCCGTTTCCGTCCTATTCTGATGACAAGTCTGGCCACGATGCTGGGTGCTTTGCCGATAGCGCTGGCACTCGGCGGCAGTGCGAAGAGCCGCGTCTCTATGGGTATAGTCGTTATCGGTGGACTGTTTTTTTCTCTGGTGCTGACGCTTTTCGTTATTCCGGCGATGTACACATTCTTTTCAAAAGACAAAAAGCGCGCTGTCGACGAGACACCGGAAGAGAAAAAAGGCCCGCTCCACGCGTAGCATGCAATTGCAGCAATTGCCCTGTCAAATAATTGACATTGCGTAATTGCTCAGCGGGAATCCGAACTCATGCGGGGAAGTAAAAAAGCACGGTCGCCAACGGCCGTGCTTTTTTGTTGATACTGCTTCTCCTGCTTACCGATTCTTCAGGAAGCCTTTCAGGATCGTCTCAAGTCCCGGTTCTCCGATTTCCTGCAGTTCATACGTCACACGGAACGTGGGCTTTTTGATCTTGACGATTCTGTTCAGATCGATCGGTGTGCCGATGATGACGGCGTCACACGGAACTTTGTTGATGGTCGATTCCAGATCTTTGATCTGCTTGTCGCTGTATCCCATGGCCGGCAGCAGAACGCCGATGCCGGGATAGGTTTCGAACGTCTTCTTGATCTCTCCGGTCGCATACGGACGCGGATCTATGAGCTCCGCAGCTCCGAATTTCAGCGCAGCCACAGTGCCGGCTCCGAATTTCATTTCGCCGTGCGTCAGCGTCGGTCCATCTTCAATGACAAGCACACGCTTTCCGGCAATGCGCTCGCTGTTCTCTACGGCCAGCGGGGACGCGGCATCAACGATGCGTGCGTGTTTGTTGACGGAGCGGATGTTTTCGCGCAATTTCGTCACATTTTCCGGTATCGCGGAATCGATTTTGTTAATCACCACCACGTCTGCCATGCGGAGATTTGCTTCGCTGGGATAGTAGTTGAGTTCATTGCCGGCCCGTAGCGGATCGGCGACGACGATGTGGAGGTCCGGAGCGTAGAACGGCATGTCGTTGTTGCCGCCGTCCCAAATGATAATATCGGCTTCTTTTTCCGCCTGTTCCAGGATTGCGGCATAGTCAACGCCCGAATAAATAATTGTGCCGCTCTCGATATGCGGTTCGTACTCTTCCATTTCTTCAATGGTGCATTTGTGTTTTGCGAGATCCGCTACAGATCCAAAGCGCTGCACTTTTTGCTTTTCCAGATCGCCATACGGCATCGGATGACGTACGGCAGCCACTTTGTAACCGAGTTCGTGCAGAATCTTGGCAACTTTGCGTCCCGTCTGGCTCTTGCCGCTGCCGGTACGAACTGCGCAAATGGAAATAATCGGCTTTTTGCTCTTGATCATTGTACTGCGGGCGCTCAGCATCTTGAAATGAGCACCCGCGGCCGTCACACGCGAACCGAGGCTCATCACATGCCGGTAGGTGACATCGCTGTAGGAGAATACTACTTCAGCGACAGCGTATTCGGCAATCAGTTCTTCCAGGTCTTTTTCTTCGTGGATGGGAATTCCCTTCGGGTACAATTTGCCGGCAAGTGCCGCAGGATATTTCCGGCCGGCAATATTGGGAATCTGTGCTGCGGTGAATGCGACAACGTTGAAAAGAGGATTATCGCGATACACCATGTTGAAATTATGAAAATCTCTTCCTGCCGCGCCGACGATGATGGTGTTGATTGGTTTATTCGTAGCCATAACGGTCTCCTCGATTTCGATAAATTGTGTTTGTGTCAAGACGTAAAATATTTGCCACAGAGAACACAGAGAATCTTTTTCATTTTAAGCAGAGATTGTTTTGGTGATACTCTGTGCTCTCAATTTTCCTTTAGGGCTCTCTGTGACGCTAATCCATAGAACGAACAACTTTGTCAATGCGTTCAAATGCCCAGTCGATCTCTTCTTTGGTGATGGTCAGCGGCGGTGCAAAGCGAATGACGCAGTCATGCGTTTCTTTGCACAGAATACCTTCGTCCATCAGACGTTCACAATACGGACGCGCTTTCGTATCCAGCACAAATCCGATCCACAGTCCACGGCCGCGCACTTGCTTGACATGCGGGCTCTTGATCGTCCGGAGCTTTTCGGTGAAATAGGCACCGAGTTCAAAGGAACGCTCAATCAGTTTTTCATCCACCAACACCTTGAGAGCCGCGCAGGCAACGGCTGCCGCCAGCGGATTGCCGCCGAACGTCGAGCCGTGATCGCCGGGTTTGAACACACCGAGAACTTCCTTGGATGAGAGTACTGCAGAGACAGGATAAAATCCGCCGCTCAGTGCTTTGCCGATGATGACTGCATCCGGGCGGATGCCTTCGTATTCAAATGCAAACATCTTTCCGCTGCGGCCGAGCCCCGACTGAATTTCATCGCAGATGAGCAGCACATTGTTCTCTTTGCACAGCCGGGCCGCTTCTTTCAAATAGCCTTCCGGCGGAACAATGATTCCCGCTTCGCCCTGAATCGGTTCGACGAGGAATGCCGCTGTATTCGCGGTTATCGCCGCCTTGAGCGCTGCTATATCGCCATACGGAACAATGGGAAAGCCGGGAGTGAAGGGACCGAAACCGTTCTTATATTGCGGTTCGGTGGAAAAGCTGATGACGGTGGTCGTGCGTCCGTGGAAGTTGTCGGCGGCACAGATGATTTCCGCCTTGCCATCCGGAATACCTTTCACCGTGTAACCCCATTTACGCGCTGCTTTAACGGCAGTCTCCACTGCTTCGGCACCGGTATTCATCGGAAGGGAAATATCATATCCGGTGAGATCGTGAAGCATTTTATAAAACAGCGGGAGCTGGTCGTTGCGGAACGCGCGGCTGGTCAGCGTCACCCTGTCGGCCTGTTCCAATAAAGCCTTTCGGATGGCGGGATGACAATGTCCCTGGTTGACTGCCGAATATGCTGCGAGACAGTCGAGATATTTTTTCCCATCGACGTCGGTAACCCACACTCCCTGTGCGGTATGAATGACGACATCGAGCGGATGATAATTGTGTGCACCATATTGTTCTTCCAGCGCAATGTACTCTTGCGTTTTCATTCGCGATTCCTCTCGTGGTGAACCAGTGGCACGTGAAGGAGAACCGTTTCCATTGATCGGAGCGGAGAGAGGACGGGCTCGGAGCTCAGGAAGAGCGCTGCGCGCCATCCATATGCATCCGAGCACTTCTCCGACATCATTTGATTGAACGCCATTGTTCGCCGACCTCTGAGACGGTGCCCATCTTTCGCTGTCACGGGCAAATAGGTGGTTGAATATGTTGGAATGCCGACAACCCCGACAAATGCGGGGACGTCAGGTCATATTCAAGAAATAGGCGAGGAGGGCCATGGTCTTATTCCTGATCAAAAAGGATTGTCAGAAGAGCCATTCGGACGAAAAGGCCGTTGCGGGCCTGGCGGAAATAGACGGCACGCGGATCAGTATCCACGACCGGGTCAATTTCTACGGACCGTGGCAGCGGGTGCATGATGATAGCGTTGGATTTCATTTTCTGAAGAACGGCGGCGTTGATATTGTAGATACCAAGGTCGACATCTTTCTTCGCGAGACGGTCCCGATCGATGCGCGTGCGATAGACAACATCCACCGCGGAAATAATACCCTCTGGCTGCTGGAGAAGTTCGTACTGGACGCGATGATTGTCAAGGTAGTGAAGAATATCGTCTCCGATCTGCATTTCCGGCGGGGCAATGAAGTAGAACTTCACCCGGTCGAATTTGCTCAGCAAATAGGTCAGGGATCGGACGGTTCGGCCGTTGTCGAGCGCACCGACGAATGCCACGGCGATGCCGTTCAATGCCTTGCATTCGCGATAGATAGTGTACAAATCCAGCAGCGCCTGTGTCGGATGTTGTCCACCGCTGCCGTCTCCGGCGTTGATGACGGGGACGGAAGACACCGCCGCTGCCCTGCGTGCTGCACCTTCTTCTGTGTGGCGAAGGACGATCACGTCGCAGTCGTTGGAGATGATGCGGATCGTATCTTCCAAAATTTCATCTCTCATTTCGGAAGAAAAATCAGCGGCATGTTCCGTGGAGATAACCCGTCCGCCGAGACGGAACATCGCCGCCTCGAACGAAAAGCGTGTTCGGGTGGACGACTTATAGAAGAGGGTTGCCATGATCTTTGAGGAATAGTCTTTCGTACCGCCGCGCGCCACCATCTTTTCCATCTGGCGGGTACGCTCGAACAATTCCATCAGAAGTGGTACGGTGAATTGCTGCGATTCAATGACGTGATTCAGTTTCATGGCAATGTCCTCTGTCTCTAAAAGGATACATGCAAAAGGCAACACATGTTAATCCGGAAGAATGTGCGTTCCGGTTGTTCCATCCAACGCCTCAAGAAGGTGCTCGAATGAAGTAATAATTGCTTCTTTTCCCGATTTTCTTACAAATCGGATGCAGGATTCCACTTTGGGCCCCATGCTGCCGGCAGCGAAATGGCCCTGTTTGATATAGGATTCCAGTTCACTCACCTTCATACGGCCCAGCGCCTGTTGTGTCGGCTTCTTGTAGTTGATATAGACCTGTTCAACGTCCGTGCTGATGATGAAGCAATCTGCGCCAAGGCCGGAGGCGAGCAGCGATGAAGCGCGGTCCTTGTCGATGACGGCTTCACGTCCCAGTACAAGATAGCCTTCTCGCTCGATCACAGGAATGCCGCCGCCGCCCACGGCGATGACAATCATGCCGAGGCCCAGAATCTTCCGGATGATGTCTTCCTCGAAGACCTCCACCGGTTCCGGCGATGCAACGACACGGCGGTATCCGCGTGCAGCATCTTCCACCACATCCCAGCCCAGTGTCTTCTGTTTTTCTTCAGCCACCGCTTTGGAGTAGAACGGGCCGATCGGCTTCGTCGGATTTTTGAACGCGGGATCGTTTTCGTCGACGCGCACCTGCGTCAGGACTGTCATGACCGGTGTGAAGAGGCCGATTTGCCGGAGTTCGTATTCCACCGCACGCTGGATGATGTAGCCGATCTCACTTTGTGTCGTTGCAACACAAACGTCCAGCGGGTGTGTGTACACCTCTCCGGCCGCGCGCTCCGAGCGCATCAACGCGGCGCCGACCTGAGGCCCGTTACCGTGCGTGATGACGATGCGCCAACCGCGCTCCACCATGCGCACAATATGGCGTGCGGTGGCATGTGCGTTTCCCAGCTGATCGTCGATGGTGCCCCGTTCGCCGGCACGAATCAGAGAATTTCCGCCGATCGCAATGACTGCAGTCTTTTCCATATTACTTCATCAACTGATACATGATTGCTTTTTGCGCGTGCAGGCGGTTTTCCGCTTCGTCGAACACAACAGACTGCGGCGAATCGACTACCTCGTCTGTTACTTCGTCGCCGCGATGTGCCGGCAGGCAATGCATGAAGAGCGCATCCTTTTTTGCTTTTGCCATCAGATCGCCGTTGACCTGATATGGCCGGAAGATTTTTTTGCGCGCGTCCGCTTCCGTTTCCTGACCCATCGATGCCCAGACGTCCGTGTAAATCACGTCGGCATTCTTCACGCCGACCGCGGGATCATGAACCACTTCGATCCTTGCGCCGGTTGCCCGTGCATCTTCCGAAGCGTCTTTATATGCGGTAAGGTTCGGTTCAAATCCGGGAGGACAGGCGACCGTCACATGAGCACCGAGCCGTGCGCCGGCAAACATCAGCGAGTGAGCTACGTTGTTGCCGTCCCCGACATAGCACACTTTCAATCCTTTGAGTTCGCCCTTTTTTTCCTGAATGGTCAGAAAGTCCGCCATCGCCTGACAGGGATGGGAGTAGTCGGTCAGGCCGTTGATAATCGGTACGGAAGCGTGCTTTGCCATATCGATGACAACCTGATGGGCGAATGTGCGGATCATAATGCCCTGCACCATGCGTTCCAGATTCTTCGCAACGTCGTGGACAGATTCGCGTTTGCCCAGGCTGATTTCTGCAGGAGAGAGATAGAGGGAGTAGCCGCCGAGCTGCTGGATGCCGATATCGAACGTGGTTCGTGTGCGCAGGGAGGGCTTTTCAAAAATGAGAGCCAGCGCCTTGCCTTTGAGCGCGTCCGCATATTTGGAGCGGTTCGCCTTCATGTCCAGAGCGATGACAAATGTTTCGAGAATCTCTTCCCGGGAAAGGTCCCGTACCGTCAAAAAGTCTTGAGCCCTCACGTCCGAAACTCCTTTCAATTGACTGTTGACACAGTCTGAAAAATACAGTAGATTTGCTGTGAAACAAATGTTTCTATAATATAGAATATTGAAACTTAATTTGCAATGTCAACTTTGAACGCATCACTTGCCGACCTGCAGTCCCTGTTCCTCCGGCTGGCGCCCGTTCCGGGCGTTTCGCTTCAGGAACGTCTCATCGCCAATGCTATAGCGGCGCTTCTGAAACCGGCCGGGATTACGGTCATTGAAGACGCTGCAGGAACGACGCTGGGCGGCGATGCCGGAAATCTCATCTGTCTGCCGCCCCATTTTGACCCGGCACAACCCGCCATGATGCTGACGGCGCATCTTGATACCGTCGAGTCGACCGCGGCACTCACGCCGGTCGTTCATCCGGACCGGATTACGTCGGGCGGAGATACGATTCTTGGCGGCGACTGCCGTCTCGGCCTGACCGTCCTCTGCGACCTGTTGCTGCAGTCTGCACGCGGCACCGCGCCGTTAAAAAATTTCTTTGTGCTCTTCACTGTCGCCGAAGAGATCGGCCTGCTTGGTGCACGGGAATTCGATGCATCGCAATATAACATTTCTTTCGCTTATGTATTCGACAGTTCGCGCCGGCCTGGCATCTATATAAAGGAATGTGTGGGGCTGCACCTCTTCGACGCGGCATTTCACGGGAAAGCGGCACATGCCGGCGTTGCACCGGAAGAGGGCATCAATGCCATTGCGCTGGCAGCCGCAGCGATTGCGAATGTTCCGTTCGGCCGTATCGACGATGACATGACGGCAAACATCGGGGCTATCCGGGGCGGTCACGCAACGAATGTTGTACCGGATCTGGTGACCGTCGAAGGGGAAGTGCGATCATTTTCTCCTGATAGAATCCGGGAACAGATGGGAATCATTGAACGAAGGATGCGTGAGGGAATGAACGGCGTCGGAACGCTGTCCTTCTCGACGCGTGTCGATTTCGAACCGTATGTGCTGATGGACGGAATGTCATTTCTCACGGATCTGGAACGTGCGCTGCGCACATGCGGCCTGACACCCAATCCAATCCGCTATAGCGGCGGCAGCGATGCAAATATGTACAATGCAAAAGGAATCAAAGCTGTGAATCTCGGGACTGGGGCTCAGAAGCCGCATACGAAAGAAGAGTTTTTTCTGCTCGAAGATATTTTGGCTGTTGCAAAAATTGCATACTCACTTGTGGAGAAATCATGAGGCGACGTCCGGCAATTGTTGCTTGGTTCATTCTGCTGCTCCCGCTGATGCTTGAAGCGGCGCAGCCCAAAGGACATCTGGTTATCATCGGCGGCGGCAGCCGTACGAAGGAGATCATGCGCACCTTTGTGCAGCTCTCCGGGGGAACCAGCGGATCGGTTGTCGTCTTTCCCATGGCAAGCGGCGATGCCGCAGGAGTCGGCAAACAACAGGCGGCAGAGATTGCGTCCGGCGGTGTGAAACACTGCGTCTCTCTCAATGTTACGCGAGAACAGGCGAATACAGATTCGGTTCTGCGCCTGCTGGACAATGTGACCGGCGTTTTCTTTTCCGGCGGCGATCAATCGAAGTTAACGGCAGCCCTTAAAGGAACGCGCGTCGAGCAACGCCTGCATGAAATCTATGAAAGCGGCGGCACGCTGGGCGGCACGAGCGCCGGCGCGGCAGTGATGAGCGAGATCATGATTACCGGCACCGAGCTGCTGAACAAAGACACGGTGAATGCCTATACGTCCATCAAGAAGAACAATATTCAGACGGCCCAGGGGTTCGCCTTTGTGACGTCGGCAATTGTCGACCAGCATTTCGTCCGGCGCAAACGACACAACCGGTTGCTCAGCCTCGCGCTGGAACACCCCTTGCTCCTGTGCGTCGGTATCGATGAGTCGACGGCAATCATCGTGAATCCGGACAATACCTTTACCGTAGCGGGCGAAAGCGTGGTGTCTGTCTACGATGCATCGCGCGCCACGAATATTTCCCTCAACAAGAACGGAATGCTCTCCGGATCGCCGGTGGCGCTGCATATTCTTCAGGCGGGAGAAACATTTGATATGACCGCACGCTGCATCGCCGGAAAGAGCAATTAGCGCCATGTATCATCGCTACGCAATCATCAGGTTTCCATAGCACCGTTGCTTCCGCACCGGCGCTGCTGTGTATCGCACAAGCAAAAGCGGAGTTGTATGAAGCCGAAATTTCAATTCAACACCCTTGTCATGATTTATGCTGTCGTCGTTCTGGTGGCAGCGGCAACGTGGATCGTCCCCGGCGGTGAATACAAACGCGAAGTGAAAGACGGCAAAACGCTGGTGCTCCCGAATTCCTTTGCGGTCGTGCCCAACACGCCGCAGGGTATCGGCGCGATCCTGACTGCACCGATCAAGGGATTCATTCAATCTGCGCAGATCATTGCGTTCCTCTTCGTTATCGGCGGCGCGTTTTCCATCGTGCAGCGGACCGGCGCTGTGACGGTTTCGATGAGTCATCTGGCGCAGACCTTCGCCCGCAAACCCCATCTGCAAAAGCTTTTCATTCCCGTGACAATGACGTTGTTCTCGCTCGGCGGTGCCATTTTCGGCATGTGCGAAGAAACGATGCCGTTTGTGTTGATCTTCATTCCGCTGTCCATTTCTCTCGGGTACGACTCTCTCGTCGGAACGTCCATTCCATTTCTCGGAGCAGCAGCGGGATTTGCCGGTTCTGTTTTCAATCCATTCATCGTCGGTGTGGCGCAGGGAATCGCGGAGCTGCCGCTCTACTCGGGACTCGGATACCGTATGATCGTCTGGGTTATCAGCACCGGCTGCATGGTGACGTTTGTTTCATTGTATGCCAACAGGATAAAGAAAGATCCGTCCAAAAGCCCGGTCGCGGATATTGACCGCGAGCGAAAATTTGTGCAGAACAGTGGCGATGCGGCGATCGCTCTCTCATCCTCACACAAAATGGTGTTGGCAGTTTTTGTTGGATCGATCGTCGCGCTCGTATTCGGGATTCTCAAGTTTCAATGGTACATCAACGAGATCGCCGGATTGTTCCTTGCACTAGGCATCCTCTCCGGCGTGTTCGGACGGCTGACCATGACGCAGTTGACGGAGAGTTTCAAGGAAGGTGCACGCGACATGATCGGTGTCGCGCTTATTATCGGCTGCGCCCGTGCTCTTCTTGTTGTCGCGACAGAAGGAAAGATTCTGGATGTTCTGCTCTATTCGCTCGCGGGTGTCATTACGCACCTACATCCGGTGTTCGCTGCCCAGGCGATGTTTTTGACGCAGGGAGTTATTAACTTCTTTGTGCATTCCGGTTCGGGACAGGCGGCCCTGACCATGCCAATTATGGCGCCATTGGCCGATGTTGTCGGCATCACACGACAAACGGCGGTGCTCGCATTTCAGTTTGGCGAAGGTTGGATCAATCCGATTCTGCCGACGTCCGGCGTGACAATGGGCGTTCTCGGACTGGCGGGGATTCCCTGGGAGCGCTGGTTTAAGTGGATGCTTCCGGCTCAGATTTTCTTTCTGCTGCTGGCGCTGCTGCTGCTGATTCCACCTTTCTTGATGCATTGGCAATAGAACGTCTGTCGCGCAGAGAATCCATTCCTCTGTTCGTGTTTTTTGCGGCACTTGCATACTTTGTCCTACACCTTTCTTGAGCAGCAACAAAGTTTTGTGTTCTTGTAATTCACTTCCATACATCCAAAAGGAGGAGTCATGAAACGTGCTACGATGATGATAGTCGTTTGTGTGTTGTGTTGTCTGGCGGCGTCCGATGCATTCGCACAGCCGACAATCACGAGCGGCACCGGTCTCGTCGGTTTTTCGATAAATAGTCTCGGCAAGCTGCGTATTGGGCCAAACACCTATCTGCTGGCTCTTCGGGAGATCGATCGTGTCAGCCCAATCGCGGCAATCAATCAACAGTACGTGTTCGACTATATGGAAGATGCAGATGTGACCGCAGAGACTGCACATATGTCCACCATGGCAAAGGTGGATAGCGTTGCAGAGTGTGTCGTCGGGAACGGCTATTCAAATCTGCCGCCCAAAATCAGGATCCGCCATTCAATTCTCTATTGGTATAACAAAAAATTCATTATCGAGCGCTTCACCTTCATCAACGACTCTTCGATCACGCAGAACCTATATTTGGGTGCTGTGGTTGTACCAAGAGTCGGGGCAGCCTATGGCGGTGAAACCGTCAAATACGATTCGACCAAAAAAGTCGCCTATTGCTATCGGGAGGGTCTGGCATCGTATTGGGGGCTGAAGTTATTGGGCAAGCCGACGTACTCGGCGAAGATCAGAGACTGGGATGAGTATTCGCTGGATCCGAATTCAGATGCGTCGACCGATTCGATCCGCTATCTCATGACGAGCGACAAAAAGTCGGATCTGAACGTCGTTGCCGGTTCCAACGGAAGCATCTATCAGGTGAATGCCGGGAAATTTGCGCTGGCGTCGAAAGATTCCGTGCAATTGTTCTATGCTATTACGTATGGTGCGTCGGCGACGGAGGCCATGCAGTGGGCGGACAGCGCCTCCGCAAAATATGCAGTGATCGCAACCGGCGTAGCGCGTCCCCGGCAGGCGCTGCCGGAACAGTGCATGCTCGCGCAAAACTATCCGAATCCTTTCAATCCCTCGACAACATTCCGCATCAGCGTCGACCATAGTCGTCATGTTCTGATCACCGTCACCGATATTCTCGGGCGCATTGTGGCAACGCTTGTCAACGAGACCGTCGAACCCGGAACGTATGATGTTTCATGGAATGCCGGCGCCATGCCGAGCGGGATCTACTTCTGCACCATGCGCAGCGGCGATTTCACCATAACCCGGCGGATGCTGCTGGCCAAGTAACTGTTCAACGTACCGGATGCCGGGCGGAAGTATCGCGGCGGCATCCGGTGCCGGAGAGAAAGAAATTCTATGAAACGCACCAGCGATATCCGGCACCGTATCCGCGACGGATACAGTGCTCTTCCGAAAAATCATCAACGAATTGCGGATTTCTTCCTCGACAATGAAGACCTGATTCCATTTCTCAGCGTCCACGAAATTGCCAAGGCGTCATCGGCGAGCGTCGCGTCAATTGTGCGGTTTTCCCGGCGGATCGGATTTTCCGGATACAGCGACATGCGGGATACTATCAGCCAGGCGTTGCAGCACAAACTGAAGCACGAGGATGTATTTCCTGCCGTGCATCCGCCGGCAACCGGGGATGATACGCTAAGCCTTGTCGGGCACCAGGACATCAAGAACATCGGCGATACTCTTTCGCTGATCAAGCGCGATGTATTCCGTCGCGCAGTGAACATCATTCAGGCCGCGCCGCAGGTTCATACCGTAGGGCTTGGCATCTCGTACTTGATGGCGAACATCCTGGCGTATCAATTGAATCAGGTGGGAAAAAGGGCACAGGCATTCCACCAGGGATCCACGACGTTTGCAGAGCAAATCCTTTTTGCACACAAGGGCGATGTCCTTGTGGGGATGTCCTTTCCGCCGTACTATCAGGAGACCGTGGACGTCGTGCGGCTTGCGCGGGAAAAGAAGCTGGGCATTGTCGCCATTACCAATAAATCTTCCGCACCCATCGCGATGTATGCCGACGCCACGTTGATTGTCAAGAGCGAAAATGTTCTCTTCACGAATTCCTTTGCGGCGATGGCGATGCTGATTAACGCGATTTCCAGCATGAGGTCAACGAGGTAACGAAACACCGTATCTATACTCCATAAGGAACGGATGTATGAGACGATTTCTTCTACTCTGTTGTCTGTTGCCGGCAGCCCTGTGTGCCGGAGTGACGGGAAAAATTGCCGGCACCATCACCGATGCTTCCACACGCGAACCCGTGGTCGGTGCGAATGTCGTGATCACCGGCACGCTGCTTGGCGGCGCCGCCGATGCAGCAGGCGCTTACACAATTCTCAACGTTCCGCCCGGTGTCTACACCGTGCGCATCAGCGCCGTCGGCTACGAAACCATTTCAATGCAGAGGGTGACCGTTGCCGTCGATCAAACGACGCCGCTTTCTTATGGACTGCGGAACGCAACAGTGCAGATGACGGAAGTCGTCGTCTCCGCAACAACGCCGGCGATCCACAAAGATATTACGAGTTCGATCTCTGTCGTTTCGCAGGAGCAGATCGAGCAGTTGCCGGTAGCGTCGTTTACGGATGTGCTTGCACTGCAGGCGGGCGTCGTCGGCTCCGGTTCCGACATGCACGTGCGCGGAGGACGTTCCAATGAAGTGGCGTACTTGATTGACGGCACGTATGTGCAGGATCCATTGCTCGGCGGACTGGCTGCAACGGTCGGCAACGACGCCATCCAGGAAATGAGTTTTCTGAGCGGAACGTTCAATGCCGAATACGGCAACGCTCTGAGCGGCGTTGTGAACATCATCACCCGCGAAGGATCGGATGAGTTCAAAGGGAAGGTAGAGGTGCACACGTCCGAGTTCGGTGTTCGCCGGTTCACCGCTCTGCATGAAAACCGTGTTACCGGCAACATTGGCGGCCCTATTATTCCCGGTCTGCTCCGCTTTTTTGCCACGGCGGAGGAAAATAACAGGGGATCCTATCTGCCGTTCGGCCATGACAAACAATGGAACGCATTTGCCAAGCTGACGCTGATTGCAACTCCGTGGATGAAGTGGAACATATCCAACCGGGCCAGCGGCGGAGATCGGCAGTCCTACAACCACAGCTATAAATATATCCCGCAGATGTATTCTCACTCAACGACCGACAACTATCAGGGTGTTCTGAACCTGACGCATACGGTCGCATCCAATTTCTTCTACGAACTCAAGGCATCCTATTTCAATCAGGGGTATTTTTCCGGCATGGACCGGGATACGTCACAGTACATTCCGGAAGGGAGCCGGGAATTTTTCTACACAGAAGAGAACGGAGTTTCCTACGAAGATTTCTATTCACTCTCAACACCGGTCTCCTTTACCCGCAGCCGTACGGCGAGCGTGGATGTGCGCGCCGATGCCGTGTGGCAATGGGGACAGTCCAACGAAATAAAGTTCGGCGGGCAGTTCAAGAAGCACTGGCTGCGTCTCTTCAGAATCGACGGCGTCAAGAGGCCGCTGCCGCTGCAATATATTGATCACTACTATACCGACAAACCCTACGAAGCTGCAGCGTATGTGCAGGACAAGATTGAATTTCCATTTCTGATCATCAATGTCGGATTGCGCTTCGACTACCTCAACGCAAACGTACAGTTCCGCAACGAACCGCTTGACCCTCAATCCGTCATCACGGTGCAGTCGCGGACACAGATCAGCCCGCGCATCGGTATCGCGCATCCAATTTCGGATCGTACAAAGCTGCACTTTTCGTACGGACATTTCTTCCAGAATCCTGACTATCAATTTCTTTTTGAGAACAAGGAATACAAAGTCACGGTGCGCGAACCGCTCTTCGGTCAGCCTGCACTGGATGCACAGCGAACCGTGGCGTACGAAATCGGTATAGCGCATCAACTGTCGGATCGTGTGCTGCTGAACGTGACGGCGTATTACAAAGACGTCACAGGACTTCTCGGAACGCGCTACTATCCCGCCTATCTGGAAGGACGTTATACCGCATATACGCTCTATATAAATGAGGACTATGCGAACATAAAAGGCTTCGAAATCAGCCTGGATATCCGTCCGGACAAATATTTCTCAGGCGGGTTGACGTACACCTATTCTGTCGCGAAGGGAAATGCCTCCTCCGAAGGCGAGAACTACGGTACGACGTACAAAGCCACGCTGCTCAGTCCGTTGGATTTTGACAAAACGCACGTTGTCAATGCATCAGGGACACTCCGGATGCCGGCAGGAACGGCTCCGACAATTGCGGGTGCGGACGTCTTTGGCAATATGGATTTGACAATCATCGCCCGTGCAAGTTCGGGATATCCGTACACGCCGTCTGGACGCAACATCGGATTTGTG
The DNA here is from genome assembly GCA_026390635.1 of Ignavibacteriales bacterium. Classification (GTDB taxonomy): domain Bacteria; phylum Bacteroidota; class Ignavibacteria; order UBA10030; family UBA8401; genus JAPLFO01. The sequence continues at coordinate 49,548 of JAPLFO010000148.1, read as the reverse complement.
GGAAAGAATTCACTGCGGCTGCCCGGAGCATACGGTATTGACCTCGAATTCGGGAAGGAAATCGAACTTGCGCGATCCACATCGCTCCG